>JBILOM010000152.1:0-2511 GCA_044374495.1 Ilumatobacteraceae bacterium
CTTGCTTCGCCAGCTTGCGCAGGGTCAGCGTTCGTTCCGCGAGTGGTTCGGCATCACCTGCTCGGGTGCCTTCTTGCCTGACGACTTCGGATACCCCGGCTCACTGCCACAAATTGTTTCGCACGGTGAATGCAATTGGTTCTTTACACAAAAACTCAGTTGGAATGAAACAAATAAGTTTCCGCACAACACTTTTTGGTGGGAAGGCATCGACGGCACACAAGTCTTTACTCACTTCAGCCCAGTTGATACCTACAACGCAATCATGACGCCATCACAATTGCGTTTTGCTGAACGCAATTACAAAGACCATGCAGGCTCCTCGCATTCGTTGGTTCTCTATGGCCATGGTGATGGTGGCGGCGGTCCGACACAAACGATGATTGACCGTGGTCGGCTCGCTTCTGATTTAGAGAATGTCCCACGAGTTTCATTTGGCACAGTTGCTGGGTTCTTTGAGACCTCACAGAAGGAATACGGCGCCACAGCCCCACGTTGGGTTGGCGAAATGTATTTTGAAAAACACCGTGGCACCTATTCAACACAAGTGGGCACCAAACAGGGAAACAGATCAAGCGAACGTCTGCTTCATGAACTTGAGTTGTGGTCAGCACTTGCACGTGTTCGCCCGCCTGCGCTTGATGAACTGTGGCAACACGTTCTCACCCAGCAGTTTCACGACATCATTCCTGGTTCGTCCATTGCGTGGGTACATGATGATGCCGAAGCTATTCACGCAGAAGTCGCTTCAAACATTGAGGCGTTGTTAGTACGTGTTATTCCGGTTGCTTCTGGTGAAACTCATATTCTGAATCCGGCACCAGTCGCACTTCACGCAGTTATTGATGTTGATGCATCACCAATGTGGGCAGATGCAGAGCCGTTTGGCGCTGCCCTCCCCTCTGCAACTCTTCCAACAGATGTAGTGCCCGTAACTGTTTCAACAAGTGACGACTCAATCACCATTGCTAACGGCATTATCACGGTCACGTTTAATGCTGCGGGTGCAATCACGAACTTCTCAAACGGCCATCGAGACTTGATTACAACAACTGCTCAGGCCATGTTTGTATTGCGACAAGACACTCCTGCCGAATACGACGCGTGGGATATCGATGCAACAGATGCAAATGCGCCGTCAACACCATTGCTTGCTACTGCACCACCTGTCATCGTGGAAACAACACCCTTGCGCACCACTATTGAATGCGGGTTCGCCACTGAAGCATCACGTTTCACAGTTCGGTTTGCCCTGCGTGCCGGAGAATCACAACTTGATGTCTCAGTAGATGCCGACTGGCACGAACAAGAACGTCGCTTGCAATGGGTACTTCCCACAGATCTTCGTGCATTACATGCCGTATGTGGAACACAATTCGGTCATGTCACACGTGCACGACATGCAAACACCAGTTGGGATGTTGCTCGATTTGAAGTGTGTGCTCACCGCTACGTCGCAGTAAGCGAACCATCATTTGGTGCAGCGATTCTTGCCGATGGCCCACGAGGGTACGACATTCGCGGCGACGAACTACAGCTCACTGTGTTGCGCTCACCGAAATTCCCCGACCCAGAAGCAGACTTAGGGCATCAGCACTTGCAGTGGTCCGTGTCTCTACTTGATGGCGACCCAATTACAGATGGAATTGAGAACACTGCAGCACTCATGGCTCACCCCGTACGAATTCTCGATGGCGTGCCGCGTGTCCCCGCTTCAGTGATTTCACTTGATGTTCCGGGTGCCCTGATTAGTGCTGTTAAACCGGCCGATGATGGAAGCGACGACATTATTGTGCGCCTCTGGGAAACACGCGGTGGCCGAACCAACGGGACACTAACAATTGATGGAATGACTGCTGCACAAACATGTAACGCCCTTGAAGATGCAGGAACGCCACTTGACGTTTCAGCGACTGGAACGGTGGTAATCGAATTGAAACCGTTCCAGATTATGACCCTGCGCATTACGCAGGATTAATTACGCAATAGCGCCAAACATCGCCATCAGCGGTATCGCTGCACGCATGTCACCAGTTGTGCCCTCACCCATACGGTTCATTACGTATGCATACGTCAACTCGGCATCAAGGTCGTTCACGACAAGTGAACCACCCCATCCGCCCCAGAAACATGCACGTGGATTCGGGCTTAATGGAGTGAATTCAGAATTCAATCCGTAGCCCATTCCGAATTTCATGGGTACACCAAGAATCAAATCCTGGCCAGACATTTGTTCAGTAAACAATGCTTCCACTCCGGCCGTAGACAAGAAACGCTTGCCACCTGCTTCTCCACCATGAGAAATGATTGACTGCACTTGGGCTACAGAACGTGCATTACCGTGACCATTTGCAGCAGGACTTTCGCACTGACGCCACTCTGGCGTCCATGCAATCTCGGCAGCGATCATTGGGTTGGTGTAAGTACGAACTGCAATGCTGTCTGGTTGTGCAGTGGAATCGAGCAAACTGACACCAGGAATGACATTTGTAATTCGGTGGTGATGTTCTG
>JBILOM010000053.1:0-8819 GCA_044374495.1 Ilumatobacteraceae bacterium
TGGGAATGATTGCTGGTACACCAATTAAGCAAGCGAACTATGCCGCTAGCAAGGGTGCAGTTATTGCACTGTCGCGAGAAATTGCTGTTCAGTGGGCCCGAAAAGGGGTGCGTGTGAACTCGCTATGTCCTGGATGGTTTGTGAGTGAGATGACAGCCGGAATGGATACTGATGACAGTTCGCAAAAATACGTGATGCAGAATTCGCCGATTCCTCGCATGGGAGCAGAACACGAACTTGATGGAGCGTTGTTGTTTATGGTCAGCGATGCATCATCGTTCATGACAGGTCAATCAGTCATCGTTGATGGCGGCTGGACTGCTCGATGACAAGTCAACCCGGGGTAATGCCAGCACGTGTGGCATTGTCTGCACCAGGAATTCGACCACTTCTGATATCTAGTTTTGTTCTTACAACCGGAGTCATGCTGCAGGCAGCGGCATTAGGCAAACACATCTTCGACATCACTGACTCAGAGTTAGACATTGGCTGGCTCGGACTTGCGGAGTTCATGCCTGCCGTGTTGCTGGTGCTCGTTACCGGAACGGTTGCCGACAGACTTAATCGCAAGAAGGTTTCGCTTGTTGCCCAATTCGGCGAGTTCATCAGTTCGATTCTTCTGATGCTGTATGCGCTAACTGACCCCACATCTGCTGGCCCCATTTTCGCAATCGCAGTTCTGTTTGGTGCGTCGCGTGCCTTCTTGTCGCCTGCGTTGCGACCAATTGCGGCCATGATTGCACCAGAAGGGGGGCTGCCACGAGTGATCGCGTTTTACAGCGCTACGTGGACAGGTGCTGCAATTTTTGGGCCTGCAATTAGCGGGTTCCTATATGCCGTTGACCCTGCCTTGGCCTACGGGGCAGCTGCAGTCTTCATTGCAGGTGGCATGTTCTTCCTGTCTCTTGTTAAGTTGCCAAAAGTTATCGAGCCAGTAGTTCCATTAGAGCGGCCAACATTGCGCGATGCGGTTGAAGGGCTTGTGTTTATTCGCAAAACTCCTGTGTTGTTGGCAGCTATCTCGCTCGACCTCTTTGCCGTGTTGTTCGGAGGTGCAGTCGCACTGCTTCCAGTTATTGCGGAAGAACAGTTGAATGTTGGCGATATTGCTTACGGCTGGTTGCGTGCCGCCGGAGGAATAGGTGCAGCCACGATGGCGATCTTCTTGGCGTTTCGACCAATCCGCCGACATGTTGGTCGCACTCTGTTAGTTGCTGTGGGAGTATTTGGCGTGGCAACAATTGTTCTTGGGACAACAAAATCGTACCTAGTTGCTTTTATTGCTCTGTTAGTCATTTTCGCTGCGGACATGATCAGCGTGTTTATTCGCAGCTCGCTCGTTCCACTTGTGACACCAGATGACAAACGTGGACGCGTAAGCGCGGTAGAAAACGTGTTCATTGGCGCCTCTAACGAACTCGGATCATTTGAGTCTGGCGCAGTATCCAGTTTTGTCGGCACGCCTGCCACTGTGATTGGTGGCGGCATTGCAACACTTGCTGTTGCGGGTGTCTGGTGGGCTGCATTTCCATCACTGAGAAACATCAATCGTTTTGAAGATCTAGAGGAACCCAAAGAGCAATGAAATCAAACGTCATTCGTACTGTTTGCACATTGGATTGCCCAGATGCGTGCACGCTTGATGTCACCGTTACTGATGGTGTGATCACCGATATTGATGCGGCCAAAGACGGAGACAAAAACCCGTTTACTGCAGGCTTTATTTGCAGAAAAGTGCAAATGAGCACAAAACGCATTTACTCGCCTGAACGTATTTCTACTCCGCTTATTCGTACTGGCAAGAAGGGTGATGGTGAATTCCGTGCTGCATCATGGGATGAAGCGCTAGACCTCATTGCTTCGCGCATCACGGATGCAATTGCGGAACGCGGAGTTAACAGCATCGCCCCATACCTGTACAACTCATCTTCAGGAATTATTGAAAGCAGTGGATCCACTTTGGAACTATTTGCTCGCCTTGGTGCTCCGGAGATTGAGCACACGATTTGTGCCTTTACATATAGTCGTGCGTGGCAACAAGTTTTCCCCGGACTTTCATCGGCTGATCCGCAGTCGATTCCGAAAGCGAAGCTCCTCATCATTTGGGGTGCAAATTCCACAGCGTCAAACTCACACCTTCCACCACTGGTTAATGAATGTAAAGCCAATGGGGGAACAGTCATAGTTGTTGATCCTCGAGTGACCGGGATTGCAGATCGCGCTGACCTCCATGTGCCATTGCTACCAGGAACTGATGCTGTGTTTGCGATGGCAATTGCAGCAGAACTAGAACGCAGAGGAAAACTGAATTCAACATTCATTCGTAATCACGTCAGCGGCTCTGAAGAGTTTCTTGCCATATGTCGCGAGTGGACTCTTGATGATGCTGCTGATGAATGCGGAATTGATGTCTCGGTAATCCAAGAATGTGTGAACCTCATCAGTGATTCATCGCCTGCCATGTTGCGCATGGGGTGGGGAGTTGAACGCAACGTCAATGGCGGCAGCAGCATTCTTGCAATACTTTCTATGTGGGCGGTTGCTGGCCATTTCGGAATTGAAGGAAGCGGAATTCTTGCCTCTACCTCCCGCGTATCTTCGGCGCGAATTGATGAATTACTGCCAGAAATACAAGATGCACGATCAGTTGTAAACATGAATCACGTTGGTCGTTGGCTTAACTCTGAAGACGCACCATCAGTTCTTCTTATTCAAGGCGCTAACCCCGCTGTTACGGCGAATGACCAACAGCTCATGTTGTCTGGGCTTGCCAATGAAGAAGTCTTTACCGTGGTTCATGATCAGGTTATGACAGACACTGCGCGGTATGCAGATGTTGTGTTGCCGGCAACCACCCAATTCGAAGTTGATGACTTTGCAGGCAGCTATGGCTCGTTTGCATTACAGCGGGTAAACAAGGTCATTGAGCCAGTCGGCGAGTCGCGCAGCAATGATTGGCTAGGCCGTGAATTGGCAGCCCGCCTTGACGTACAAATAACGACGCCGCGTGCTGAAGATATCGAAGTACTTCAAAACACCGTGATACTGACGCCTCAGAACAGTGTGCAGTTTCGGGACGTGTTCCCTGAAGGCAAGAAAGCTATGTTGTTTTCTCCAGATTCTGAATTACCGCTACCTTCGCCGATGACTGGACGGGGCTCAACTGGCCTATTCCTGCGTCTGCTCACGTCGGCTACTGCCAAAACCGTTAACTCCATGTTTGCTGAATATGACCCACCAACCGCAGCTGTCTCAGTTCATCCGATAGATGCAGCCGAACGTGGGTTGACAGATGGAAACCTGGTGACCGTGTCAAACAGTCTCGGTGCAGTGACTCTGCCAGTGTCAGTAGATGCACGTATGCGAGTCGGTGTTTGTGAAATTCCAAAAGGTTTATGGATGCGCCACGTTGCTAATGGGATGGTGTCTAATGCGTTGATCTCAGATGGGGTCAATGACTTAGGCGGCGGGGCATGCTTCAATGAAGCGTTAGTTCTGATTGAGAAAGCGGCATCACTATGAGTGAAATCTTCACCAAAGTAGAGAACCTTGCAAAGCGAGGAGTCATTGTTGAATTCAAAGAGTTCATCAATAGAGGAAACGTCATTGACTTGGCAGTTGCTTTCGTTATGGGTGCCGCTTTCAAGACTGTTGTTGACTCATTTGCGGGAAGCGACAAAGGTCCCGGAATCCTCGGAGGGTTGATCGGTGCCATTTTCGGTGGGCAGCAACCAGATTTTTCAAAGAAAGTTCTTACTGTCAATGGCAGTGATATTCCGTTTGGTGCATTCGCCACTTCAACCCTGAACTTCTTCTTTGTCGCGTTGGCATTGTTCATGGTGGTGAAGCTCTATAACCGTTTTCGTTCGAAAGAAGACAAAGAGAAGGCTTCTCTCAATACCAATGATCTATTGGTCGAAATTCGCGATGAGTTGCGTGCAACTCGCAATAACGGCAAGCAATAGCAAAGGTGCCCCTTTTATGGGGTAATTAGCCAATAGCCTTGGGAGGTCATGTCAGCCCCCCGCTTTCGCACTATTGCAACTCTGATTGCCCTCTCTGGCATCGTGTCGTCATGTCTTGGAGTCGGGTCTGATGCCACCCGATTAACGCTTACAAATGTCGGACGAATTCCTGGAATTAACGCCACAAGTGGTGCAGTAGTCGTAGATGGTGTTCGTGCATCGCTCGCCAATCTTGATGGTCCGGTGTTGGGCACTGTTGCTAGCGGTAACCGTCTTTTGATTCTCGGTGACTCAATTCTCGCCGGCACCGCAACTCGGTACAGCGGGGCAATGTGCGCTGGACTTGTGCCGCTCGGGTGGCGTGTTGCTGTTGAAGCAGAAGCCGGACAAATGGTTGGGTTTGGTCGCACCGTGTTGCGCGATCGCATTTACGAGGGATGGGATGCAGCTGTTGTGTTCCTTGGTACCAACTACGGCGGTAGCGCAGAGCTGTACGAGAAAGACCTCACTGCAATTGTTAAATCATTGGCTCCACGTCCGACATTGTTATTGACGGCTTCATTGTTCCGTCCGACAATGCAGCAGGTCAATCAAGTGATTCGAATCGTGGCTTCAAAAAATCCGAACGTTTCTGTTCTTGACTGGAGTACAACATCAGTTCAAACGGGCGTACTAAATCGCGACAAGATTCACCCCACTGATGCAGGTCGACAAGTACTCGTCTCATCCATTGCCTCAGCGCTTGGTGAGGCGCCTACAGGGCCAGGAGCATGTTTGCCGTCGAAATTCACAGATGATTCATTGGTTACTGACGTGATGCCATCATCAACCATTGTTGGTGATCCTGGTGTTGTTGAAACTCCAGCAACCACTGTTCCAGGGCCAACTGTTACAACTGTTACAACTGTTACAACTGTTGCCCCTGCAGTGACTTCCACTGTGCCTGCAGTGGCATCAACGACGACAACGGTTCGTTAATCATGTTGCAAGTTCAGAATGTCACTGTCGAAGTCGGCGGAAAAAATGTGGTGCAAGGTGCCACGTTTACGGTGATGGCTCGCGACAAGGTCGGCATCGTTGGTCGTAATGGTGCTGGCAAAACATCTATGTTTCGAGTTCTCGGTGGCGAAAATGATCCGGCTGCTGGAAAAGTAATGCGCAGCGGTGCATTTGGGTATTTGTCGCAAGACCCTCGCACCTCGCCAGAGCAAGAAGCACGTTCAGCAATTGGCCATGTGTTGTCAGGTCGCAATATTGATTCAGACCTAGCACGGCTAGAAAAACTTCGTGTCGTCATGGAGAAAGACCCAAGCGACAAGAACGTTGCGAAGTTCTCGAAAGCTGAAGAAGAGTTCACATTGAAGGGTGGCTATTCAGCAGAGAGCGAAGCTCGCTCTATCGCTGCTGGTCTCGGGCTAAAGGAAGACCGACTTGATCTCGCTCTCGGAGTTCTTTCTGGTGGAGAACGACGCCGTGTGGAATTGGCGCGCATCTTGTTCGCAGGAAGCGACATGTTGCTGCTTGACGAACCAACAAACCACTTAGACATTGACGCAAAGACATGGTTGCTCAATTTCCTACGCAACTACAAGGGTGCTTTGCTGGTGATTAGCCACGACCTTGAACTTCTTGACGAGGCGATCACGCGAGTTATTCACTTAGACCGCCCAGACGAAGACGACACTGGCATGGTGTACGAATATCGCGGCACCTATACGCAGTACAAGCGTTCACGTGCTGAAGACGAGTCTCGTGCAGAAAAGAAGGCTTCGTTGCAAGCAAAAGAAGTTGCTCGTTTGCAAGAAGTAGTTGACCGTTTTGGGGCAAAGGCATCGAAGGCAACCATGGCGCACAGCATTGAAAAGCGCATCGCACGTATTGAAGGCGAATCAACCGGAATGCGCAAGAAGGATCGCGCACTCACAGTGAAGTTTCCTCCGCCACCACAAAGTGGAATCACTGTTGTCACCACTAAGGGACTATCAAAGGGTTATGGCGGCCCAGCAATTTTCGAAGACGTATCGTTCGACTTGGGTCGTGGAGAGCGCCTTCTAGTTCTTGGTCTCAACGGTGCGGGTAAAACCTCACTTCTTCGTATCTTGGCTGGTGCAACGCAAGCAAACATTGGCGATATTGAGTGGGGCTACAAAGTTGAAGTGGGCTATTTCGCACAGGAACATGACACGCTTGACCCAAATCAATCACTGATCTGGCACATGCGTCGAGAGTTACCTGCAGGTTCAGCACTGACTGAAACTCAGATGCGCGCATTGCTCGGCATGTTTGGATTACAGGGCAGCAAAGTATTTCAAGAATCTGGTTCGTTATCTGGTGGAGAAAAAACTAAACTTGCGCTTGCCATGTTGATGGTGGGTCGTAACAATGTTTTGCTTCTCGACGAACCGACAAACAACCTTGACCCTGCAAGTCGTGAGGCAGTAGCTGATGCACTTGAATCATGGCCAGGCTCAATCATCATGGTGAGCCACGATGAAGAATTCGTACAGCGCCTCAAGCCCACAAAAGTGATCCTGATGCCAGATGGCCAAGTGGATTACTTCAGCAAGGAATGGCTCGACCTAGTCAGCCTCTCGTAACAATTTTTCGCGCTGTCGACATTTTCATGAACATCTGTTTCTGGTCTGTCGGTGAAGAAACGAAATGATTTTTGCGATAAAAGTTGACTGCACCATCATCGATGGCGTCGACCGTAATGATGCGAGCACTTGGTCCGCCTTCAGATGCGCGACTCAACCGCAATAGTGCATCAATAAGCAAAGAGCCGCCAATCATCTGATTCTGGACTTCTTTTGTTACCGCAAGTTTCCCAATGAGATACGCCGGAATGGCTAGGGGGGCGCCGTGCGCTAGTCGGTTGGGCAGCTCATCGGATTGAAGTTGATGCGCAGACAATGAGTAGTAGGCAATCACCTGAGAGTCCTTGACGAATACGTATGTATTGGCAGTGCCCATGAGGCGGGCATGTTGTGCGTCGCGAATCAACCACGAGTTGAGAGATTCATTGCCGCAATCAAAGATGCTGACGTCGTGAATTGAAGGGTTGTACGCAACCGATCGTGGTGACGGAAGTGAAGATGTCAATCGAGTTCAAGTTTCCACAGATTGTCGTATGCAGTACGCAAGCGTGGTGAAATGTCGTCTGGCTCGTCGATGCTTGCCATGAGGGCATTGAACTGTGTGGCCGGAATGACTGTGACTTCCCGCAGGCGCAAATGTGACACCAACTCCATTGCACGTTGAACTGCAAGGGTGCGCAGGTAATCACTGACACTTGAGTTCTCAATCTCGGCTGCAAGTTTGATGAGTTCTTTGTCTTCCTGAGAGACCCTAAACGTGATCTCTGATGATGCGGTGGTTGTTGCCATACAAGGCACTGTACCCACTTTGTCCCCACAATGTGCACACAAACACCTGTGGTTCTTGCGGTACTGCGGATAACTCAGTAGTCTCTCCGTCATGGTCAATTCAAATGATGAGTCGCTCGACCGGAGCCAGTTAGTCAAAGGTGTCCTCGACCTCGCGGTTCTGTCAGCTCTCAGTCAGGAAGATGGATACGGCTACGACGTGGTTCGACGTTTACGTAGTGCCGGCCTTGTCGATGTAGCCGAGGCGTCCGTATACGGAACATTGCGTCGTTTATTCGCTACTGGAATGCTCTCAAGTTACGTAGTGGCGTCTGATGAAGGACCCCATCGCAAGTACTACGGCATGACGCCTGTCGGCAGAGATTCAATTGCTGCACAACGCGACCAATGGGTCGCATTCTGCGAAGTCATTAACACCATCATAAAAAAAAAGGAAGACAACTGATGTCAACGAACATGGAAACTGCAATCGAATTTGCAAACAAAGTGCGTGCAGAATTGAGTCACCTCACGTCGGAGCAGATTGCAGATCTCACTGATGGCCTTGAAGCAGATATCGCATCATCACTTGATGACGGCGCTGACATCGGATCTGCCGAAAAGTACGCCTCAGATCTTCTTGCGGCTGCGGGCATGTCTAAAGACGTTGAAGTTGTGCCCAATGCAGTTGATGTATTCATCAATAAAGCTCGTCGTTGGTTCGTATCGATTTCTGATCTTGAGCCTGCCTGGTGGATTTTCAGGGCGTGGGTTGCCACACAACTAATTGGTTGGTTGTTGTTTCGCGATCAAGCAAGCAGCCCTGGTTATTTGGAATGGCGAAACATGCAGTGGGGCGGGGTTGTCGTCCTTGGGGTGGTGCTCTATGTGTCCGTTCGAATTGGCCGCGCAAAACCAACAAAATGGAAGACCGCTTTATCGATTTCTCATGTTGTTCTTGCAGTCGCCGGACTGGCATTCATGTTTGTCTCGCCTCGTGCTGAGTCTCTATCGATTGGATATTTAAATCCACCTCCAGGGCAATCATCGTGTCAATTTGTTTCAGTCCCCGATGTTGTCGGACTCCCCATTGCTGAAGCCAAATCAATTCTTACTAGCATGGGAATGGCTGGGAGCTTTTTTGATCAAGATGCGATGACGACACTTACACAAGTGCCTGATGATGTCATAGTGCTTCAACAAGATCCACTTGCTGGAAATCAAGTCTGTCGGATGTCTGAAATACAGTACATGATTGATTTGGTTGTGGATTTAGCTGCGCCAATGGTGACTACTTCATTACCTTTACAAACAACACCGACCGTTTTACCGTCAGAACCCGGCGCAACGACGACAACATCTGTGAAGCTGAAGGCGACAACGACAACGTCCCCCTGATACGGTCAGCCACTATGAAATACGGAATTTTTGGTGGAGCAGTTAACGACGGAACGGTCGACGATGTGGTGGCTGAGGCCCGCTCGGCAGA
>JBILOM010000192.1:0-8720 GCA_044374495.1 Ilumatobacteraceae bacterium
CTCCTTTTTCACGCGAAGCCGCAAATCGACTTGATGCACTTGATGTCGCAGCGTTCAAAATTGGCTCGGGTGAGTGCAACAATCTCCCGCTTGTTCGCCACATCGCCAGATTTGGCAGACCCATCATTGTGAGCACGGGAATGAACGACATGGATTCAGTTCGTCGAACTGTCGATGTTCTTGTTCAAGAAAATTCGCAATTCAGTTTGTTGCACTGCACAAGCATGTATCCAACTCCATATGAAAATATCCGCCTTGGCAGCATCACTCAACTGCGCAATGAATTCCCTACTGCAGTTATCGGTATTTCAGATCACTCACTGTCCAACCTGCCCTCTCTTGCCGCCGTTGCCCTTGGTGCATCAATCATCGAGCGCCACTTCACGAGCGACATGAAGTGGATCGGTGAAGACATTGAGATTTCAGTTGACCCCGTTGGATTTCGCGAACTCGTTGAGGGTTCCAAAATTGTTCATGCTGCTAGCGGTGGTTCTAAGACAGTTCTCGGCGGCGAGCAGCCAACAATTGATTTCGCTTATGCGTCAGTGGTCGCAATCGCACCTGTCAATCTCGGAGACGTTCTAGACGAATCAAATATTTGGGTCAAGCGCCCTGGCACAGGAGAAATTCTCGCTTTTGACTTAGACAAAGTCCTCGGCAAGCATTCCACACGAGCGATTACGCGGGGTGAACAACTTCGGTGGTCGGATGTCAAGTAAACGTCACATTGCATTCCTCACCGGCACTCGCGCCGACTTCGGAAAAATTAAACCACTGATCGTTGCCGCACACGAAGAAGGTTGTCGAGTATCAGTTTTTGCCACGGGAATGCACATGCTCCCTCGTTTCGGGAGCACTGTCCTTGAAGTGAAGCGCACGATTCCCGCAGACATCCCAATTATTTCGTTTCTCAACCAGCAAGATGGCGACACGATGGATGTTGTGGTTGCCAACACCATCACTGGCTTATCTCAATTCATCACCGAACAAGCGCCCGACGCGCTCGTTGTGCACGGCGATAGGCCGGAAGCACTAGCTGGTGCAATTGCGGGGTCACTTCGTAATACAACAGTCATCCATGTTGAGGGCGGCGAACTCTCAGGAACCATTGACGGCGTAATTCGTCATGCGGTCAGCAAACTTTCCCATATTCATCTTGTTGCCAACGATGGTGCCCGTGACAGACTCATTCAGTTGGGCGAACACCAAGACACGATTCATGTCATTGGTTCACCCGATCTTGACGTCATGTTGTCGCCGTCTCTCCCAAGCGTCCATGAGGCCAAATCTCGCTATGGAATCAGCTTTGAGAACTACCTCATCGCGATCTTTCATCCGGTCACAACAGACCTTGATTCAAGTGCACATGCAGCCGAACAATTTGTGTCTGCGCTCATTGCGAGTAATCGAAATTTCATCGTTATTCATCCAAATAACGATTCTGGTTTTGAAACAATTCTCGAACAGTACAAACGATTCGAGTCGTTTCCCGACAGGTTCAGAGTCTTTGAGTCGCTGCGATTCGAGCATTTCTTGACACTGCTCAAAAATGCTCAGGCACTTATCGGTAACTCCAGTGCCGGCATTCGCGAAGCCCCTATATACGGAGTTCCAAGTATCGACATTGGCGATCGCCAGCGTGGACGACACGAGGGTCCAACAATTTTGCCAACCGCAGCAAACGAAGAAACAATTCTTGCCGCGATAGATACATCGACGAAGCTCGACCGCTCACCCGAGCTTGATCTGTTTGGCGATGGGCGATCTGCCGAAAGATTCAAAGGGCTGATTTCTACTGACGTTCTTTTCACGGCACCTGTTGACAAAGTATTCGTAGACCTCAAGGATGTGATGTGATGTCTTGCATAGCCATAATCCCCGCGCGCGCAGGATCCAAGGGATTGCCTGGCAAAAATACTGCACTTATCGATGGCAAAAGTCTTGTTCAACTAGCGATTGAATCCGCGCTTTCAATTCCTGAAATCACTCGAGTGGTAGTTACGAGTGATGATGTATCTGTTCAGAAAACTGCGCTCGATTTGGGTGCTGAAGTCGTTGTGCGTCCTGCAGAACTCGCACAAGACAATTCACCAATTGAATCAGCGATTCTCCATGCGCTACATTCACTCAATCTCAAAACCACTGTTAGAGATGTTTTGACAGTTATTCAGCCAACTTCCCCACTGCGCGACAAACAACTTCTTGCAACATCGATCAGTAACTTCATTAAAAACAGATCCGAGGGTTCAGTATTTGGCGTGGTCGAGGTAGAACACCACCCAGCAAAAATGCTTGTCGTCAACGGAGAAATAGTGGTTCCTTTTACCAAAGCTCAAGACCTCTCCGCACCAAGGCAACAGCTTGATCGCATTGTTCGACAAAGTGGAAGCATCTACATCACCAATCTCCAACAATTCCTCTCCCTCGGCACACTCTTCATCAATCCAGTCAGATGGGTGGCGGTGAGTGGTGCTGAAGCTATCGATATCGATACTGCTCAGGATTTAGCACTTGCACAAGAAACAGCTCGAGAATTAGCGAATAAACTCGTTTAGATCATGATTGGTGGACTGATTCGTCGTATTCAACGACTCAGCGCGAGAAAAATTATCTGGTCGCGGCCACGACGTCAACCAGTCCTCTTGATTGATCCATCCGGGATCGACACACTCACCCAGTTCGTGTCTATCGAAGACGTTGAAGTCCTCAACTTCGAAGAAACCAATATTTGGATTTTTATTCGAACAATTCTGCGACTGCAGTTTTCAACCTCTGCGTACGTTGTTACTTACATTGCGGTGTTGCAACCAAAAGTCGTTATGACTTTTATTGACAATGATGTGAACTTTTATAAATTAAAAAAGCTGTGTCCGAAAACTAAATTTGTCGCCATTCAGAATGGAGTACGAGCTAATTATTCTGGTTCTCCATCGCTTGGCTTCTTTGACCAACTGTCAATTGCTCTCAGTAACACAGAATTATCATCGGATTACTATTGCGTATTTGGTGCTGCATCAGCTCAACAATTGACACCTTTTATCCAGACCAAGATGGTCACAGTTGGAAGCCTAAAAAACAATCTCTTCACTCCCCCTGAAAGTAACCGTAATGCAGTCAGTGATGTCGTATACATATCGCAATATCCACCTTTTTCCGTTCGAGATGCTTCGCGTCGTATCTATTTTGGAAACGAATTCATTCCTTTGGCAGACTTTTATCGCATCGAATCAACCGTGGCAAAGTTGATTGCTCAATATTGTTCAGTGAACCATCTTTCTCTTACAATTTGTGGCAAACGAGACTCTGTAGCTTCCGATGAACAAATATTTTTTGCCGATTCAATCGGTTTGCTTCCATGGTCATACGAACCAAGAAGCTCAACATATTCGACTTACGAAATAGCAAGTGCAGCAAAAATCGTCGTCTCTGTTGACAGCACAGTAGGGCAAGAGTTTTTGGCACGCGGCAAGCGGGTCGCATTCATGTCTGGTCGCACTCAAGCCGCAGACGCAGTTGGTTTGGCGCAAGTACGCGATACAAACTTCGGATATCCACTAGACCTTTCTCCGACTGGCAAGTTCTGGACAAACCAAGCAACTACAACAGAATTGACACGGATTCTTGACTATCTGCAGGCTGTTACTGACGAAGAATGGGCTACTGAAATAGCCCCGTACAATGAGAGTCTCATGGCGTATCAGCCTGGCAACCCAGTTTTCAAGAAATTGTTACTGGATCTTGGGCTCACATTGATTGATGGAGTGAAATCTGATGCTTAAAGGTTCTTCGATTCTTATCACCGGTGGCACCGGATCTTTCGGGCACGCATTTGTGCCTATGACGTTGGCAAAGTACAACCCGAAGAAACTCGTGATCTTTTCTCGTGACGAGATGAAACATTGGGAAATGTCAAAAACCTATGGTGATGACGAGCGCGTTCGTTTTTTCGTTGGGGATGTGCGTGACAAGGACAGACTTTCGCGAGCGTTAAGCGGTATTGATTACGTTGTGCATGCCGCTGCCACAAAAATTGTTCCCATGGCCGAATACAACCCGTTTGAGTGTGTAAAGACCAACATAATTGGCGCAATGAATCTTATTGATGCGTGTATTGATAAAGGCGTCAAGCGAGTTGTCGCCCTGTCTACCGACAAAGCAAGCAGCCCGATCAATCTGTACGGTGCGACAAAACTGACGTCGGACAAGCTTTTTGTGTCTGGAAATTCCTACGCAGGGCCCAACGACACCCGTTTCTCCGTCGTTCGCTACGGAAATGTTATGGGATCTCGCGGATCAATCATCCCGTATTTTCTTTCAATGCCAGATTCGTCAACAGTTCCAGTTACCGATGAACGCATGACACGATTCATGATCACACTCGAACAAGGTGTCGAACTTGTGTGGACAGCATTTGATGACATGGTTGGTGGAGAAATTTACGTTAAGAAAATTCCATCAATGAAAATTTCAGATGTCGCAACTGCGTGTCTTCCGAATGCGAAGCACGAAATTATTGGTATCCGTCCCGGCGAGAAACTTCACGAACAGATGATCAGCCCAGACGATGCCCCCCATACATACGCCTACGGATCTCATTTCAAAATACTTCCAGCCATCCATAATTGGAGCAAAGACCCTGGACACATCGGGGCTGGCGTGCCGGTAGGTGATGATTTTGAATACTCGTCCAATACCAACACTGAGTGGATGTCAGTGAAGCAGCTTCAAGTATGGATTGAGAAAAATCGGTCGTCAATCGGAGCGATCTGATCGACCATGTTTATTCCCTACGCTCGGCAATCAATTAGTGATCAAGACATCGCTGCTGTTACTGAAGTACTCCGATCGGATTTCCTAACACAAGGTCCTGCCATTCCGAATTTTGAGACGGCGCTCGCTACATATTGTGGAGCCAAGCACGCGGTAGCAGTCAACAGTGCGACGTCTGCTTTGCACATTGCGTGTCTTGCACTGGGGGTCGGTCCGGGTGACATTGTTTGGACAAATCCGATCTCATTTGTCGCTAGTGCAAACTGTGCTCTGTATTGCGGTGCAAAAGTTGATTTTGTCGACATCGACCCCGACACGTTTAATATCAGTGTTGCGGCACTGACCGCCAAACTTGAGCAGGCAAAAAAATCTGGTTCACTCCCTCGCGTCGTTATCCCTGTTCATTTGGCAGGCCAGTCATCCGACATGGCGGCTATCCATACGCTTGCTCGAAACTATGGATTCAAAATTATCGAAGATGCATCACACGCCGTTGGTGGCACATACCAAGGAGAAGCAGTCGGTAGTTGCACGTATAGCGATATCACAGTTCTCAGTTTTCATCCAGTGAAGATCATCACTTCTGGAGAAGGTGGTATGGCCCTCACCAATAGCGATTCCCTGTCTGCAGCAATGCAGCGTCTTCGCTCACATGGGATTACGCGGGATAAAAATTTATTTCAACATGCGTCAGATGGTCCGTGGTACTACGAGCAGATTGAACTCGGATTGAACTACCGACTTACCGATATAGCCGCGGCACTTGGGCTCAGTCAGTTTCAGCGGCTAGATAGTTTTGTTGCGCGAAGAAATGAAATTGCTCAAGAATACGATTCACTCTTTTCGGGTTCAATATTCACAACACCAA
Organism: Ilumatobacteraceae bacterium; assembly: GCA_044374495.1. Classification (GTDB taxonomy): domain Bacteria; phylum Actinomycetota; class Acidimicrobiia; order Acidimicrobiales; family Ilumatobacteraceae; genus UBA2093. The sequence continues at coordinate 5,639 of JBILOM010000192.1, forward strand.
CAATTCAGGGTGATGTAGTTTCCGCATTTCATTTGTACGTCATACGAATGGCGTTTACGGGTTATCAAAAGCAACGGTTTTTTGAATTAGCCCACAAAAATGGCATTGGGCTCAATGTCCACTACATTCCGATCTACCGTCAACCTTATTATTTGCAGATGGGATTTGATTCTGCAGATTTTCCAGTTGCCGAAAAGTACTACTCGGAAGCTGTCAGTATCCCGATGTATGCAGACTTGACTTTCGAACAACAGCAGCACGTTGCATCGGTACTTATCTCAACCGCGGCAACGGTCACCCAATAATTGCGCCATGAGCAAAATCGCTCTGGGAACGGCGCAATTTGGTCTTCCATATGGCATTTCCAATGTCAATGGTCAGGTTGAACGCACAGAGATCAACAAGATATTGAATTTTGCGCGAAGTGCAGGCATCTCAATGTTGGATACAGCTATTGCCTACGGAAATTCTGAAGAAAACATTGGCGCAACAGATTCTGTCGGATTCGACATTGTCACAAAGCTTCCACCACTCACCGGCGCTGAAACTTCGGTAGCGAAGTGGGTACGAAATCAAATTGAAAATTCATTGGTAAAACTCAAACGTAATTCGGTCTACGGTCTGTTGCTGCACAATCCTGCCGATCTGCTCGGCATTTATGGCGATGAGCTTTATGAGTCACTCGCACTTCTCAAAGAAGTAGGCCTTGTCAAGAAAATTGGAATTTCTATTTACACCCCGACCGAACTTGATCCTCTTATACCGAGATACATTCCTGACATTGTGCAGGCTCCGTTCAATGTTTTTGACAGATTGCTGGATACCTCAGGTTGGCTCGCACGACTTTCCGAAATGAATGTAGAAGTTCATATACGTTCCGTTTTTCTGCAAGGCCTACTCATTCAAAAAGCAAACGAACGTCCAGCTAATTTTGCAAAATGGAATCAAGAATTTGCCAAATTTGACTCATGGACTGAATCCCGACAAGTAAGCCCGCTGGCTGCTTGTCTAGACCACGTTTTGTCCTATCCCCAAATTTCGAAAGTGCTCGTCGGAGTGACATCAACGAACGAATTGGCCGAGATCATCGCGGCGACAACTGGCAACTCGCAGCGTGCTCCTGACAACTTGCAGTCAGCAGACTTGGAGTTGATTCAGCCGATAAATTGGAACAAGCGATGAAAGTACTTGCAATAGTCCAGGCGCGAATGGGCTCTACCAGATTGCCTGACAAAGTCATGTGCAAAGTTGATGGGGTCACTCTTATTGAGTTACTCCTCGCTCGACTCTCTGAGTCCAATGCAATAGACCAGATTGTTGTGGCTACTTCAAGTGACTCAAGAAATGATCCATTGGTGCAACACGTGAACAACTTGGGATATAAAACTTTCCAAGGCAGCGAACTAGACGTGCTTGAGAGATTTTATTTTGCCGCGAAACAATTTACTGGTGACATCATTATTCGCATAACTGGAGACTGTCCACTTACTGATCCTCGTCTTGTTGAAGAGGCAATTCAGAAATTTAAGCTTGGTGGCGTTGACTACCTGTCAAATATCAGTCCGCCGACTTATCCCGATGGTCTCGACATAGAAGTGTTTTCTTTTTCGGCGCTAGAGCGAGCCCACCAAGAAACCAAAGTGGCGAGCGACCGCGAACACGTGACTCCATATATAAGGGAGTCCGGTCATTTTTCGGCATTGACGATTTCTTCTGACCACGACTATTCAAATCTTCGTTGGACTGTTGATGAAGTACTTGATCTTGAAGTAGTTGATTTCATAGTTCAGCACTTTGCACCGAACAGACTCTTTTCATGGAAGGATGTTCTTGGGATGTACGAGACTTTCCCAGTAGAACTCAATAGAAATTCGACAATTGCAAGAAATGAAGGTGCGCAGATGGGGACCGGCCAGAAACTTTGGAAACGTGCGAAAGCCGTCATCCCTGGCGGCAACATGCTTCTCTCAAAGCGGGCCGAAATGTTTCTCCCCGATCAATGGCCGGCTTACTTCAGTAAATCAAAAGGCTGCAAAGTTTGGGACTTGGACGGCAATGAGTACACCGATATGTCAATCATGGGCATAGGTACCAACATTTTGGGTTATGGCAATCAAGAAGTCGACGACGCGGTGCGTAAAACGGTTGACGCAGGAAATATGTCGACTCTGAACTGTCCAGAAGAGGTGTACCTCGCAGAAAAACTGATTGAAATGCATCCATGGGCCGACATGGTTCGCCTGGCGAGATCAGGCGGTGAAGCAAATGCTATTGCAATTCGAATTGCACGCGCAGCAGCTGGAAAGGCACAAGTTGCAATTTGTGGGTACCACGGTTGGCACGACTGGTATCTTGCTGCCAACCTAGGAAATGATGAAGAACTCGCAGGACACTTATTGCCAGGTCTTGAACCAAATGGAGTGCCTCAAAACTTGAAAGGAACTGTTCTTCCTTTCAACTACAACGACATTGACGGACTCACCAATCTAATTGCACAAAACAACATTGGTGTGATCATGATGGAAGTTTCAAGAAGCGTTGGACCACAGGATGGGTTTCTCCAAAAGGTCCGTGACCTCGCAACAAAGAATGGCATTGTGCTGATGTTTGACGAATGTACCTCGGGGTTTCGTCAGACTTTTGGTGGACTACACAAAATGTATGGCGTTGAGCCAGACATGGCAATGTTCGGTAAGGCTTTAGGCAACGGATACGCCATAACTGCAATCATCGGTCGCCGTGAGATCATGGAGGCCGCTCAAACAACATTTATTAGCAGCACATTCTGGACTGAAAGAATTGGACCGACAGCCGCTCTTGCAACTCTCGATGTCATGAGCAGAACTGAGTCCTGGTCGCAGATCACCAAAACTGGCGAGGCAATCACACAACGCTGGCACGAACTCGCCAAAAAGCATGAACTGAAGATCACAACTGGCGGTTTACCGTCACTGACCAACTTTAATTTTGATTCCTCAAACGCACTCGCCTATAAAACATTGATCTCTCAAGAAATGCTGGCTTTGGGTTACTTGGCTTCAAATAGTATTTATGTATGCACAGAGCACACGCAGGGCGTAGT
>JBILOM010000054.1:0-8588 GCA_044374495.1 Ilumatobacteraceae bacterium
ATTGTGTGGGAGAAAGATCGTGGTTTATACACCACAGATTGTTTCAGCGAGCCAGAAGTGTTCCACTTCCCCGCCGGCATCGGCCCTGTTGAATGCGTCAACGTCGAACACGAAGAAGTTCTGCTGATTCCACGTGAAGTGGACTGCAGTCGCGTCACATTCAAATACGGGCTTGGCGCCGAATTCATTGACTGGCTGAAAACGTTTGCGTATTTAGGTCTCGACTCGAAAGAAAAGATTCAAGTTGGCAACGCGTCTGTGTCACCACGTGATGTTTTGGCGGCGGTATTACCAAACCCAGCAAAACTTGGTCACCTCATGCACGGAAAGACATGTGCCGGAACATGGGTGCGTGGCATATACGACGGAGCCCCACGCGAGGTATACCTGTATCACGTTGCGGATAATGAAACCACAATGCGTGAGTGGGGTTCACAAGCAGTGTTGTGGCAAACAGCAGTGTGCCCAGTAGTGGCACTTGAGTTGTTAGCCAAGGGTGACTGGAAGGCAACTGGTGTTCACGGACCAGAACACTTCGATGCAGTTCCGTTCTTGAACTTGCTTGGTGATTACTCAACACACCACGGCATTTTGGAAATGGGTCCCGGCATGTGGCCAAGTCCGAAACCAACAGGACAACCTGGTTGGGATAGACCTGTGCGCCGCGCAATTTTGCCTGCGTAACTAAACCAATAAGATTGGCCAATGGCCGTTCAACAAATAATCTCCCCTATTGACGGCTCTGTTGTCGCAGAACGCGAATTGGCTTCAGACTCTGTTGTTGATGCGGTCTTGGCTGCAGCTCAAGCTGCCCAAACGGTGTGGCGCGCTATGGCAATTGCTGAACGTATTCGTTTATGTGAAGCAATGATTGCTCACTTGGAAGCTTCAGTGGCCGACATTGCCACAGAAATTTCATGGCAGATGGGGCGTCCTGTTCGGTACACCCCGAATGAGATTTTGCGTGGCGCACAAGAACGTGCCCGATACATGATGTCGATAGCGACTGAAGAACTTGCTGATGTTTCGGTGCCGCCAGTAGACGGGTTTACGAAATACATTGAACGCACCCCGGTTGGCACAGTACTTATTGTGGCGCCGTGGAATTACCCGTACCTCACGGCCATCAACTCACTGATTCCTGCTCTACTAGCTGGCAACACAGTCATTATGAAGCACGCATCGCAAACGTTGTTGTGCGCAGAGCGATTCAGTGAAGCATGTGCCGCTGCAGGTTTTCCTGCTGGCGTTTTTCAACATGTTCACGCCAGCCATAGTGCGGTTGAACGAATGATTCAAGACCCACGCATCAATTTTGTGGTGTTCACAGGTTCTGTCCAAGGTGGAGCTGCGATGGAACGCGCCGCTGCAGGACGATTCATTGGTGTTGGCACCGAACTAGGCGGCAAAGACCCTTCGTATGTTCGCCACGATGCAGACCTGGCACTTGCGATTAGTGAAAACGTTGATGGCACGTTCTTTAACTCTGGCCAAAGCTGCTGTGGTATCGAGCGCATCTACGTCCATGACTCTGTGTACGACGCTTTTGTTGAAGGTTTTGTTGACCTGACGAAGCAATACGTTCTTGGTAACCCCATGGATGCAGAAACAACCATCGGTCCAATGGTCAATGCAGCTGCCGCCACATTTGTTCGTGGCCAAGTATCAGCAGCACTTGCTAGTGGAGCGCGCGCCCTTGTTAATGAATCAGACTTTGCGGCATCTGCAACGGGCACCGCCTACATGGGGCCAACTGTTTTGGTCGATGTTGACCATTCCATGAACATCATGCGCGAAGAATCGTTTGGCCCAGTTATTGGCATCATGCGTGTACGAAACGATGATGACGCAATCGCACTTATGAACGACTCCCCTTACGGACTCACAGCATGCCTATGGACACAAGACATTGCAGCGGCACAGACAATTGGTCGACGCATTGAAACAGGCACAGTGTTTATGAACCGTTGTGACTACGTCGACCCCACATTGGTCTGGAGCGGCGTGAAAGACACGGGGTCAGGTATTGCGCTGTCACGACTTGGCTTCGGGCCATACACCCGACCCAAGTCATTTCACTTGAAGCACAACTAGTTACAGCGTGATTGCGATGCGATGCGCAATATGACGCGAGCTGGTACCAACACGTAGTTCAACATTGCCGGTCCATTGAGCCCACGCAGATGTTTCGGGGTCCCACATGCGGTACGCATCCGGGTCAAGATCAACATGCAACATGGTGGTTCCGTTTGCAGCAACCTTCACTCGTGAGTAACCCACCAATTTCTGATCTGGTTCGTCACTTGGCAGGCCATCACGATCTTTGCGATGCGCATACACCTGCACTACCTGAACGCCGGCGCGATCTGATTCGTTTCTCACCGCAACGTCAACGCCATGTGTGCCTGACTTTGATGCGTCGATGATCTGCACATCTGCATAACCGAGGCCAAAACCAAATGGGAATAGTGGTTCACGACCAATGGTGTCGTACCAGCGGTACCCAATGAGGCGACCTTCAAGATATTTCGCCACACCATTACGACCTGGGTGATGTTCAAACGCTGGCGTGTCTTCAAGTCGACGAGGAAGTGTGACCGGAAGGCGTCCTGATGGCTCAACATCGCCCACCAACAAATCAACTAACGCATCACCGAACTCTTGGCCGGGGAACCACGCATAGATAACGGCTTCAACATCATCTAGCCACGGCATTGAAACTGGTGAACCTGCGTTCACAATGACAATGGTGCGCTTGCTGACCTTTGCTATTTCAGCTATCAACTGGTCTTGTTCGCCTGGCAACGCAATGGTTTCGCGGTCCCAGCCTTCGCTCTCCCAATCATCGTTAGTACCAACCACAACAACACTGACATCACACTGTGCAGCAAGAGTGACAGCTTCTTCCATCATGTTTTCTTGTTGCGGCCCCATTGCTCCAATGGTCAAACCACTCAGCCCGGCACCAGTAGGTGTGTGACGCAGTTCTACGACGAATGAATATGTGCGCCCTGCTACCAAATCAATATTCACCAGAGTTTCGGGCTTACCCATTCCGAAGAATGAGCCACCGCTTGGAACATCTGCGTTATCGAGAACAGTGACACCATCGAGAATGATGCGTACTGGAGCAACAGATTCAATACTGAATACCCATTCGCCAGTCTGATCAGGTGTCAACTGTGCAGCGAGGCGTGCACCAAATGCGAAGTTAGGTTCACGACGATTCAGTGGGTCACCCGCCCAGAGAAGTCTGAATACACCAGTGGTTCCGGCCTCTGCAGGAACAGCCGATGCGTCATCAAGTTCTGCTGGGTCACGGTAATAGTCAAGTGAAACATTCTGTACAAGTCGTGCATCAAGTTCTGGCAATTTCTTATTGATATTGCAACCAGCTGAATGTGCAATGCGAACAGCTGAGCCGAAACGTTCTGTGATTGCATCAAGTGGGTGTGATACTCGCGTGGGGGTTACATGTGCGCTACCGCCGCCTTGCACCATGCCACGTGAAGCATTTGGTCCGAGAACTGCAATTGAAGTCAGGCCGCGCAGATCAAGTGGCAACACTGGTGTGCCACCACTGCTTTCATTACGCAACAGCACCATTGCTGACGATGAGGCGCGACGCAACGTTGCCATGTCGTCAGCGTCTGTGCGTGAAATTTCTGGGCCTGGTGGCACGCCAGTACCGCCAGTACGTTCCATCAGGTTCAGAATGTTGCGGGCACAGTCCCGCACAAGATCTGCAGACACTTCCCCGCGCTCTACGGCAGCAACAAGAGCATCGCCACGATGCAAGGTAGGGCCAGGCATCTCAAGGTCTAGGCCAGCCACCACGCCTTCAACAGTTGAGTGCAATCCGAACCAGTCGCTAACGACCATGCCGTCAAAATTCCATTCGCCACGCAACACATCACGCAGCAACCATGTGGAATCTGCTGCGTATGGGCCATTGATGCGGTTGTAGCTGGTCATGATTGACATCACCTGTGCATCACGCACTGCATGTTCGAATGGCAACAAATACATTTCACGCAATGTGCGCTCATCAATTTGAGAATCAATGGTCATGCGTTCAAATTCTGTGTCGTTACCAACGAAATGCTTGATGCAGCTGGCAACGCCTTGTGACTGCACACCCAACACATATTCACGCGCAGTAATTGCAGTGAGATACGGATCTTCGCTCATACATTCAAAGTTGCGACCGCCGACTGGTGTGCGATGCAAGTTAATGGTGGGAGCAAGATGCACGCGTGCGCCTTTTGCCACCACTTCACGGCCAAGCAATTCCCCAATGTCGCGCACAAGCGCCGTATCCCACGATGCAGCAATTGCGGTCCCGCACGGAACGTTCATAGACGCTGGGCCATCAAACTTGCTGCCGCGTACGCCGCCCGGGCCGTCGCTAACCCGCATCTTTTCTAGGCCGATGCGATCATTGGGCACCGTGTTCCACATGTTGCGACCAGCCAGCAGAGACACCTGCTCGGCAAGTGTCATTTGGTCAAGAAGTTGCTCTACGTGCTTGCTCATCACGCAAGATTAGCGGTGAGAGCTAAGAAAGGCCTTGGTGTGGTTTCGTCCTGAATTCACCATGAAATCAAGATCATCCTGCACCAAGTCAAACGTGGTGGTTCCCACATAGTCAGTATCAATTGGCACGATGCGGTCGCGGTCACCAAGGCCCTGATTAGCCCTCGTGAGGTCGCGAGTTACCGCTTCCAACATGTTCAGGGCAAATTCCAACATGTTCTTTGGTGGACGTGCAGGGAACCCGACCAACTGCGTGGTGACATCAAGCCCGATGGACTCAAGGAACGACAGTACTTCGCCAAAATCAATTGCATCATCGCCGGCCACATTCATGCGATTAAAGATGTCGTCAGATGATGTTGTTCCAAAAATGGTGGTGAGCTCTTCTGAGGTGAGTCCCCCACTAGAGATTGCGGCATTCAGTTCCGCACGCGTGATGCGTCCATCTGAGTTGGTGTCAAACGCATCGAAATGATCAAGAAGTTTCTGCACCGGCTTTTGCATCTGATGACCTTTTGCTTTTTCAATTTCCTTTTCGGTAAAGGCAAGTGCAGTCTTTGTACTCGGGCGCGTTGGAGTCGCTGATTGTTCCATCCAACCGCGCGTAATGTCTGCTTCTTCTGCTGACACCAACGTGAAGCCGAGCGTGTGTGGATTGTTCGGACTAAACCGTGACGAACGTGGGTAATGCTCACTGGCATGTTCCAGTGGACGCATACGACGCAAGAATGAATCCTTCGGATCCATCGACAACCACCAACCATCGAATACGTGAATCGGGTTGTTGCATAACAGTCCGCCGTCGACATACACCTCTGGCTCTGTATTGAGCACCCGATCAAGCCCGGGAATCAAGTTGATGGGTTGCAACATCACGGGAAGCGACATCGACATGCGCGTCGCGACTCGAACAGACATATTTGGTGTTGTCTTGACATGACAATACTCAGTCATCATGCGCGACACGTTTGTCACGGGTATACAAAGTTCTCGACCACACCGCTCGAACAACTGCGCAAACGTAATGTCAGCACTTCCAGTTGTGTCTTCCAAAATTGAACCTAAGAAGTCGTACAGCTTTTGCCCTGGGTGCATTCCACGCCGACGAGCCGCACGTGCAAACGATCGAAACTGCCCACCTGAACCATCTTTGGCTACGGCTTCAAAATCCGAAGGAACCTTTTCCAACATGTACTCAGTTGAGCAACCCGTTGCTGCCAGCAATGCAAACATGCTTCCGACACTGGTTCCTGCGACGCGCTGAATGTTGTGCGGATAAATGCCCTCTTCTTCCAACACTTGCAATGCACCGATGTAGCAGTAACCCTTTGCTCCCCCGCCTTCAAACGTGAGGTTGTGGATGTTCGACGTGCGTTCCGCTTCCGGTAATGGCTTCTGGGTTTTGATTCGAACCGATTCAATAGGTGGCAGCGGCTGAGGCGCCACGCTTGCCTGCATCATTACCGAGGTGTTCTTCGCCATGGCAAAAGTGTAGTGACACCTCAGTGGACGAATTTACGCCAAGCGACCCTTGCGGCGACGGCGAAGCTGGTTCGGAAGAAGGAAACCAAGCCCAATAGCAAGCGTGATTGGAATGGCAATCAGAATTCGAGTGAGAGTTGAGGTTTTGGAGACGTCCCCAATCAGAATTCCGAGCGTAAATGTGGTTGGTTTGCCGTTCGGCAACTTTGCAGTCACAGCAATACGGTGTGATCCGTCTTCGATACTTTTAGGAATCGTAAATGTTCCCGAGACACGACCATCAGCTCCCACCTTTGCTGTTCCCAAAAAAACTGGGGTGGAAAACATCCACACATCAATTTGTGTTTCAACTTTGAAACCACCCATATTGATTCTCAAAACATCTCCGCCTGCAAGTCGCAAATTGCCATCTGCGTCAAGCGAACGTGTCGTGCCGTCGGCATCAAGACCGGACAACACCGCTTGGTACGTGCCTGATTGCAGAACAATCTGATTGTTTGCTCTAGAAACATCAACCTTTGTTCTCACGCCACCCACATCGAGGGCGCTCTCACCAGTTGACACTTCAGCAATCATTGGTGCTAACGGTTGCACCGTCGAGAAGTCTGCATTCTTAAGTCGAGGCGTGATTGCTGGTGTCGTTTCCGGCGACGCGGTCGGGACAACTACGTTCCTAACCCGGGGCTCGACTGCTGGTGCCAGAGTTGTAGTAGTGGTCGTAGGAGTGGTAGTTACTGAGGTCACTTCACGAGAAACACTGGGCGCAATAGTGGCAACCGAGGCTTGACCTTGCGCAACCGTGGTAACCGGGGATGAACTTGGCGCAATTGTGGCAACTGAAGTTTGACCTTGCGCAACCGTGGTGGTAGGAGCTTGGATATCAATGACAACATCAGGCTTCACTGTTGTGGTTGTCGTAGCCGGAGATGCAGACCCAGTAACGGTTTTTGAGGCGGGCTTGTAGTTCGTTCGTGTCACCGCAATAGTGACAGTTGCTGACTCACCAGCCGTCAGTCCAGTCACCGTGACATCATCATTTGACCGCGAAACTGTCCCCTTAGATGTAGTCAACGCATAGGTATAGCTAGGTGAATGGTTAGAGATCGTGAATGTGAATCCGGTTGCCGTTGCAACTGGGGTGGTCGCCGTTGGTACGACAGAATCAGTGAGATCAATAACAACTGAAGTAGCTGCCGACAAAACCGCAGAGGATGGACCAATACTGTTCCTGGCAATGACTGAAACCTTGATGAATTTGTCGATATCAGTATCAGTCAATTCATACGTTTTATCTGTTGCAGATGTGATGGTGTTATATGTGCCGCCAACAGAGCTCGCACGCTGCCACTGATAGGTATATGTCGTCGATGAGCTCGGAGCACTTGTCCACGAACCGTTCGATGCTGTCAATGTTGCACCAGTACGTGCAGTGCCAGTGATCACTGGAATGGCCGTATTTGTTGGGGCAATATCAACCACAGCGGTTGTCGCTGCTGAGATTGCAGATGCTGAGCCGAGGCCGTTTGTGGCAGTTACAGAAACCTTGATGAAGTACCCAACATCTGATTCATCTGCTTCATATGTAGGGCTTGTTGCAGATGTGATGTCGTTATATGTGCCACCAACAGAGCTCGCACGCTGCCATTGATACGCAAAAGACGACGGTGAACTAGTCCACGATCCGTCCGTTGTTGACAATGTTGCACCATTACGTGCAATGCCAGTGATCACTGGAATGGCCGTATTTGTTGGGGCAATATCAACCACAGTGGTTGTTGCTGCCGACAAAGCAGCCGTAGACGAACCAATGTTGTTCGTGGCAGTTACAGAAACCTTGATGAAGTAGCCAACATCTGATTCATTCACAACATATGAATTGCTTGTCGCAGATGTGATGTCTTCGTATGCACCAGTAGGTGTCGCACGCTTCCATTGATACGCAAACGTCGACGGTGAACTCGTCCACGATCCGTCCGTTGTTGACAATGTTGCACCATTACGTGCAGTGCCGGAAATCACCGGAAGTGCAGTATTTGTTGGGGCAATATCAACCACAGCTGTTGTTGCTGCAGAGGTTGCAGTTGCTGAGCCGAGGCCGTTTGTCCCAGTTACAGAAACTTTGATGAAATACCCAACATCAAACTCAGACACAACATATGAACTACTTGTTGCTGTTGTAATGTTTTCGTACCCACCAGTAGCTGTCGCGCGCTGCCACTGGTACGTGTACGACGTTGGCGGACCACTCCATGTGCCATTTGATGTTGTCAATGTTGAACCAGTTGCCGCAGTGCCAGAAATAACAGGTGCGCCAGTATTAGATGGAATTACCGGCAGTGAATACCTCACAATGACAACGCCAGAACCACCAGTTCCACCACCGCCACCAGTTCCGCCGCCGCCACCGCCGCCACCTAAACCGTTTGTGCCTGAAGCGCCATTAACGCTGCAGCCTCGGCAGGTAACGCCGCCACCGCCGCCACCGCCGTTGCCGCCAGCGCCGACCGATGATACGTAAGTAGATCCTCCACCGCCGCCGCCATAAAAAATCGCAGTGCCTGTGATGTCGC
>JBILOM010000055.1:0-8569 GCA_044374495.1 Ilumatobacteraceae bacterium
GGGGAAAAACGTCAAACTATTTTCTCGCAATTGCGAGAGGGTTGGTTTGAATTCTCGTCTCGCAAATGGATTGTGTACGTCGTTGTTGGCTATTCCTTTTTCTATTTGGGCTTCGAAGGATTCCTCGGAGTGTTGGCACCAGTTCAAATCAAAGAGGCAATGGGTGGCGCGAGAGATATGGGCATCATGATGTTCGGCTTTGGTATTGGAGCGATTCTGGGCACGGTGTTCGCACTGAAGATACGACCACGCCGGCCACTTCTATTGGGGCTAGGCGTATTGCCTGTGGCGGCTCTCTGGGCGTTTGCACTTGCAGTGCCTTTGCCCTTGTGGGTTCTTTTCATCACAGCACTTGCAACAGGAATTGGGATGGATCTGATGTATGCGAATTGGATGACCACTCTTCAAACGCATGTTCCAGACGAAGCGCTGTCTCGTGTGAGTTCGTATGATGCTTTTGGCTCAATGGTGTTTGCGCCTTTGGGCTTGTTTCTTGCAGGGCCATTGACACATCTAGTGGGCGCACAAACAGCGCTAGTGACAGTGGGTGTAATCATCGCTCTGGCAACATCGTTGCCGCTTCTGTCTAAACAAGTGCGACAGATTGAACGTATAGATACTTAGGCGCGAACGAGTCGACCAGGGCGAGCGCCCGTGTCGACACCATTACGACGAGTAACGGCACCGTTCACAATTGTTGCGACGTAGCCATCTGCTGATTGCAAAAGTCTGCGACCACCAGCTGGTAGGTCGTTCTCGGCATGAGGCGCGTTCAGGCGCAAGTTTTTGAAGTCGATGACATTGATGTCTGCGCGCATACCTTCTGCAACTTGGCCGCGATCAGAAAGACCAATTACTTCAGCAGTAGCGGTTGTTTGAATACGGACTGCTTCTTCAATGCTGAGTTTTGGTCCGCGTTCACGGTCACGTGCCCAGTGAGTCAACAAGTATGTAGGTATAGAGGCATCGCAGATCATGCGGACATGTGCACCACCGTCGCTGAGACCATTGATGGCTGCAGGGTGGGTGAGCATTTCGTAAATGACATCGTGGTTCTCGCCGACATAGTTCAACGTGGGAAACATCAGAGATGCAGTGCCACATTTTTCATTCAGCAAGTCATAGGCCATCTCAAACGTAGAAACGCCAGCGGCATCCGCAAGTGCTTTGACTGACATGGCAGGTGTTGGCTCGTAGTCCACGTTGTCACCCATGGCGTATACAAGGTGGGGGATCATGCCGAGTGCAGTTGCAAGACCATCAAACTGCACTGCCGTATTCACTGGCTCATCTGGCTCAGACAAAATTTGCGCACGAACGGATGGTTTTGCCAACTCGGTACGCAATTCAGCAAGCGACAATGATGCTGCAAGTGAAATAAATGTTGGACGTTTTGCAAATGGGTGATACCCAGCCCAACACACCATCATTCCGAAAGGACGAGCTGCAACTTGCGGACGCAGGTACCCACCCTTTTCCATAATCATGGATGAATAGTCAAGAGCTTGCTTCCAGGTATTCGGCATAGTGGCGTATTGCAGCAATAGATATGTGACTTTCAAATCTGTGCGCAATGCAAGGTCGCCCATCCATTGCAATTCTTCAGTCATTCCCATGGTCGGCTGGCCGGCACCGTCAGGTAGAACTTCGGGAGCAATTTCAAAAATGCCGCCGCCACCAGCAATTAGTGCATCGGCTAGTGCGTTGAGTTCTTCACTACTTGCAAAAGTTCCGGGAACTGGTTGACCATCTTTCGCTTTGTGCCCCATAGTGCGACTGGTTGAAAAACCAACGGCTCCGGCTTCACGTGCTTCACGCACGATGGCTGCCATTTCTGCAATGTCTTGTGGAGTTGCGTCTTCATTGCGCGCTCCACGGTCACCCATTACGTAGCCGCGTACAGCACCATGTGGAACGTATGCAGCAATATCCATGGAGTAGTTCCGTGAATCAATGGCGTCTAAGTATTCGGGGAATGTTTCCCATTCCCAATTGATGCCCTCATGAAGTGCGGTGCCAGGAATATCTTCCACACCTTCCATAAGTTGCACTAGCCACTCTTCGCGACCCGGGCGTACGGGTGCAAAACCGACGCCGCAGTTGCCAACCACAACAGTGGTGACGCCATGACCACTTGATGGTTCGAGCAAAGTATCCCAACTGATTTGGCCGTCGTAGTGAGTATGAATATCGATAAAGCCAGGTGTGACAAGTTTTCCGGTGGCATCAATTTCTTCTGCAGCTTCACCCACGATGGTGGTAGCAACTTGCACAATGCGGCCATTAGTAACAGCAACATCTGCGACTCGTGCCGGCGCACCAGTTCCGTCAACAACTGTGCCCCCGCGAATAAGTAGATCGAACATCAGAACCCCCGTTCGTTGCTCAGCATAGTGGGGTGAGCTTGCGCGATTGTTAGGCAGCCCGATGCCAAGTTGGACTGGTTACCTGAGAGGCACGGGAACATACAATATGGATAAGCCAATCGAGGAGGCCCCCATGACTCAGGCAGACACAATCAACGCCCCAACCGCAGGGAAAACAGAACACGTAGACGTTCTTATTGTTGGCGCCGGAATTTCTGGCATTGGTTCCGCGTATCACTTGCAAGATCAGGCGCCGGGTAAGTCGTATGCCATTTTGGAAAAGTACGAGACCTTTGGCGGCACCTGGCACATGCATACGTACCCGGGTGTGCGCTCCGACAGCGACCTGTACACATTCGGTTACCGCTTTAAGCCATGGACATCAGCTCCTATTGCAAGTGCTGAAGAGATCAAGAAGTACATGGCAGAAGTAATTTCTGAGAACAACATCGATAAGCACATTCGTTATCGTCACGAAATCACGGCAGCTTCGTGGAGTAGCCGTGACCAACGTTGGACCGTCACGGTTACAAACCTTGCAAAGGGTGAAACGTTCCAGATGACTGCCAACTTTTTGTGGATGTGCCAGGGCTACTACAAGCACTCACAGGGCTATACGCCAGAGTGGCCAGGTATGGACCAATACAAGGGCCGCATCGTGCACCCTCAAACATGGCCAAAAGATCTTGATTACACGGGCAAAAAAGTATTGGTCATTGGCTCTGGTGCAACTGCAGCAACCATTGTTCCTGCCATGGCAGCTGATTGCGAGCACGTCACCATATTGCAGCGTTCCCCGACATATTTTGTCCCGGGTCGTAACGTAAATGAATTAGCTGACACGCTTCGTCAACTTGAAGTGGATGAAGAGTGGATTCACGAAATTGTTCGCCGCAAGGTTTTGTTTGATGGTCAAGCCGTAACCGACATGGCGTTCGAACATCCGGACATGGTGAAGGATGTGCTTCTCGAAGGAATCAGGACATTATTGCCTGAGGGTTATGACATGAAGCATTTCACGCCGAAGTATCGCCCGTGGCAACAGCGCATTGCATTTGTGCCAGAGGGTGACTTGTTTGCTGGAATCAAATCAGGCAAAGCATCAATGGTGACAGACGAAATCGAAACGTTTACAGCAACCGGCGTTCGCACAAAGGATGGCACCGTCATTGATGCTGACATCATTGTGACTGCAACCGGATTCCATCTCAGTGTTCTTGGCGATATCCCGTTTGATCTTGATGGTAAGCCCCTTAACTGGGCAGACACCGTTACATATCGCGGCATGATGTTTACAGGCGTACCGAATCTTGCGTGGGTATTTGGTTACTTCCGTGCCAGTTGGACATTGCGAGTTGACATTATGGGTGACTTCATTACTCGTTTGTTGAAGCACATGGACGCAAAGGGTGTTCGTAGTGTTACTCCACAATTGCGCCCTGAAGATGCAGACATGCCTATTGGTGCGTGGATGGATCCGGATAACTTCAATCCGAACTATCTGATGCGTAGTCAGCACCTCATGCCAAAGTCTGGTGACAAGCAAGAGTGGAAGCATGACCAGAATTACTCGTTAGAGAAGAACATTCTGCCAACCGTCAACCTTGATGATGGTTGTCTCGTTTACGAGTGATTCCCCAACTGGGTGCCTTGTAGCGTTCTAATCTGTTGTAATGCCTGAACAACTCGTACCAACTGATCAAGTCGTAGTTTCTTACATAGCTCTGCGTGCTCGAGTAATTGACCTCTTGCGGTCGACACCCGAATCGTCCGGCAACATGGTGGTCCCATGCACACCTGAATGGACCATTCGGCAATTGGCTGCTCATATTGTGGGAGTGCCTGAAGATGTATTGGCTGGCCGAATGCAAGGAGTTGCCAGTGATGCATGGACTCAGGCACAAGTAGAACTGTACGGCAACCTCACATTGTCAGAGTTGGCTGATCTGTTCGAAGCCAGCGCGCTGAAGATTGATGCCATTATTCACAATTTTCCTCAGCCCATCATTTCGCAATTCGTAATGGATGCAGTGACGCATGAACAAGACATGCGCAGCGCCCTTGGTGTGCCCGGCGGTCGTGACAGTAAAGCTGTTGAAGTAGGAGTTGGCTTTTTCCTGAACCTGATTGAAGTGAGTGATCCGCCATTGTTCAATGAATTGACAAGCACCTCAGTTAGTCAATGGGACATCTTGCGTTCGTTAACTGGGAGGCGCACAGTAGAACAGATGAACTCAATCGGTCTTAATGGGGAAGCGATTGCGCTTCACTTTCCGGGTTCACCGTTCTCGCTTCCAAAAGAAGCAGTGGAGTAATTACTTTCCTGCATGTGCAGGGCAGATGCCTATCTTTTTGTAATGGCACCAATCACATAGATTTGTGACATTGCAGTGGAATTCACCAGTGGCACATGATGCTTCAATGTTCTCGCGAGTTTCCACAATGACACCGCGAGCGATGTTGAGTTTCACTGGGGTTACCGTGAGATCATGCTTCGCTTTTTGCGTGAGGTACAGAAGTTCCACTCGAGACGTTGCTTCCTGATCTGATTCCTCAAGCATGAGTGCATAAGCGAGCAATTGAAAGAACTTGTCGTCTTCTGATTTGAACCTGGGGTTCGGAATCTTGCCTGTTTTGTAATCAGAGATCACAACACTTCCATCGTCAGCAAAGATAAAGCGATCGATGTAGCCCTTCATGGCGACACCATCAATATTTGCGAACACTTCATGTTCCATGCCGTCGAGTTCAGTCTCGGCTGGGTCTTCTAGTGCCCACAGGTTTGTCATTGATTCAAAAGCTGCTCGCTTGAAATCTGTCAGTGATCCCGGTTTCTCTTCTAGTGCCTCAACCTTGGTTGCCCATTCATGATTTGTCCAACGATCAGCTGCGATTGATTTCAACGTTTCGAGCGTGCGCTTCTCGGCGTCTTCTTTATAGAGATATTCGAGTACCTCATGAACAAAAGAACCCAAATACAGGTGCCATGCCGGTGGTTCTTTGATTTTGTCGATGTAGGAGAGTTTGAACTTCTGCGGACAATCGCGAAAGAGACCAATGGAGGAAGGCGACAGGTATTCCGGAGGCGTAAACATGCCCTTATTCTCTCATGTCGGTGTGGCAGAAGTGATTTTCTGAACTATCCGTGAATGATGTCTGCGTATTTCGATAGAACTTGCGCTGGTCCACTGACAAGGAATGTGGTGATGCACGATTCACGCCATTTGGCCATGTCGTCACGAATCTTTTCGATGGGACCAACCAAAGCAACGTCTTCCACCATTGAAAGCGGAATACACGCAGCAGCTTCATCCTTCTTGCCCGCGAGGTATAGGTCTTGCACTTTCAAGGCGACATCTTCGTATCCCATGCGAGCGAATACTTCAAAGTGGAAGTTGGTGCCGCGTGCACCCATTCCACCTGCATACAGTGCGAGCATCGGCCGCATCATGTTGGCACATTTTTCTACGTCGTCACCCACGATGATTGAAACGGTTGCGGCAATTTCGAAGCGATCAGCTTTGTTTGCTTCGCCGCTCTTTGCAAACCCTTCGTTAAGGCATTGACGGTAATACGCGTCTTCTTTTGGTGAAAAGAACAATGGCAACCAGCCGTCACAAATTTCGGCTGACAGCGCAACATTCTTCGGGCCTTCAGCACCTAGGAAAATCGGAATGTCGGAACGGAATGGATGCACAGTGCTCTTGAGTGGTTTGCCAAGGCCAGTCCCGCCTTCAATTGGCATGTTGTAAAACTTGCCGTTGTAGTTCACCGGCTTGTCGCGGCGAACAATGCTGCGAATGATGTCAACGTATTCACGTGTACGAGCAAGGGGCTTTTCGTACGGCTGTCCATACCAGCCTTCAACAACTTGTGGCCCCGATGCACCAAGACCCAAAATGAAACGACCTCCGCTGAGATGATCAATTGTCATTGCTGCCATTGCAGTTGCTGCTGGCGTGCGCGCACCCATCTGCATAATGGAAGTTCCTAAGCGAATGTTTTTGGTTTGCGAGCCCCACCATGCAAGCGGAGTCAGTGCGTCACTGCCATAGGCCTCTGCTGTCCACACGCTGTCAAAACCGAGGCGGTCCGCTTCCTGAATTGCTTCTAGTGCGTTTGCTGGTGGTCCACTGCCCCAGTATCCGCTGGTGTACCCGAGTGAGATGTTCTTTGCCATCTCCACACATTAGGCGGTGATGGCAAGGGAGGTATCAGGAGGCTTGGCTGACCAAGTCGAAATGACGAGAGTACGTGTCAAGGTGACGTTCGGCGAGCTCATGGGTTGACGCGCTTGCGGCCTCGGCTGGAAATTGAAATACCTCACTGGTACGGCGTGCGCGAGAGCGTGCGATTGTAAGCGTGAGAACTGGAATGAGAAAAAAGACAGCCTTAGCCGCAAAGTGTGAATAAGCCGAGGAGAGATAGACACCCAAAAACACTGCACAGCTGTATGCGCCAATTGTTTGAAGAAACCGAGTGTTGAGAGACTTGCTTTTCATTTCCAAATACTCGCCTGCGAAGGTGACGCCCAAGTGAACACACGGTCAACGTAATGGAACTTTTAGTGCAACATCAGTTGCACGGGTTAGCGAGCAATGCCTCCGAGGGCTCCGCGGGCTTGGACCTTCTGGTGGAAGTCAGGCTGGTAGGCATCTTTCGGGTTTTCGCGCACCATCTCATCGAGGATCACGGCGTCATCGCCCACAAGAATGCGCCACTCACCACATTGAACACTTGCCAAGATGAACGCTGATGCTTCGGCAGCAGACATAGGTGCCATATCGCGGAATGCTTCAGCACCAGCTGACATCAATTTGCGAAGGTCCGCGTCTGGAATGGCTGCGGTATCCATTCCTGCGCGAGCCATGCGCTCGCGAGAAGCCTCAAGTTGGGTTGCAGTCATTGTGGCTGGATCGTTTCCGAGCAACTTGCTTGAGTTAATTGCGATATCAGTTCCGATGTGACCTGGCATGACGACAGAGGCACGCATAGTTGGGGCATTCATGCGGAAATCAGTGATGAGGGCTTCAGTGAAACCCTTGACCGCAAACTTTGCGGCGCTGTATGCGCTGTGCGGTGTAGTTGGCCCAAGCGATGCCCAGAACCCATTGACTGAACTTGTGTTCACGATATGGCCGAATGGCGCAGCAAGAAGCAAGTCCATAAATGCGCGTGTGTTGTAGTACACGCCGAACCAGCACACACCGAATGTTTTGTCCCATTGTTCACGGCTGTTCTCAACGATGCTGCCACCGCCACCGATACCGGCATTGTTGAACAAAACATTTACGTGTGGTCGCCATGCGGCAACCGCATCGCGGAACCCGAGAACTTGGGTTTCGTTTGAAACATCTGCGATGTGGCTGAGAATTTTTCCGGAGTTACCGTCCGCTGTGCAGATGGCAATTGTTTCAGCCAGGTTCTCAGCGATGACATCGCATGTTGCGACATCGCATCCTTGTGCTGTGAGTTGGCGAACAAGTTCACGGCCCATGCCGGTTCCGCCGCCAGTCACTACGGCAACTAAGCCACCGAATCCATTTTCAAATCTGTCAGCCATTTTGTTCCCCCATGTGTTCACTGCCAACGGCGTGTTTCCTTCACAGTAGTATCTGGTCATATAAAAGGGGGCAGTCGTGGTCACTGTGCATGGAAAAGTAAAGCCTGGTTTTGAAGGGGTAAGCGAGGCATTCGCTAGCAATTTCAATGATGGTTTTGAGGTAGGCGCATCTGTAGCCATCATCTATAAGGGCGAGATGGTTGTGGACATTTGGGGTGGTCATCGCGAGATGGAACGCACTTCAGATTGGCAGAGCGACACCATCGTCAATGTGTGGTCCACAACAAAGACCATGATGTTTCTCACGTTGTTAACACTTGCTGATCGCGGAGAAATCTCACTTACTGATCCGGTGCACAAGTACTGGCCAGAGTTCAAAGTCAACGGTAAAGAAGGCATCGAGATTCGTCATCTCATGGCACATACCGCTGGTCTTTCAGGTTGGGCAGAGCCCATGACATCTGACGATTTGTTCAACCATGACAAGTGTGCGGCAGTTCTTGGTGCTCAGGCTCCGTGGTGGACGCCAGGTTCACAATCTGGTTACCACGCAATCACTCAGGGTTATCTCATCGGTGAAGTGGTGAAGCGCGTGACGGGGCAGTCACTTGGAAACTTCTTCCGTGAAAATTTTGCAGAA
>JBILOM010000182.1:0-8398 GCA_044374495.1 Ilumatobacteraceae bacterium
AGATTTCTTTAATGCCTCACGAGCCTTTGCATTGTCTTCTACCTCTACGGCGATTTCACGGGGGGCTTGTGTGATTCCGATGCGAATGTCCACTGTGATGTCCTGGTTCTACTTTTGGTGATTACTAATTGTCGTATCGCTGGCGACCGGCGCCTTCACGGTACAGGTCAGACCATCTTCAAGCCTGCGCTGAAAATTTTCTTTGGCTTCATGGCCACAATTTGGGCCGCTAATGCGTGAAAAGCAGCCCCCGCCTCTGACTCAGGAGCGATGGCGGCGATTGGATGCCCGTCGTCTCCGCCTTCACGCAATTGCGTGACAAGAGGAATTTGGGCCAAAAGTGGCACTTCAAGTTCAGCAGCAAGTTCAGCACCGCCACCAGAACCAAACAGTTCGTAGCGCTTGCCATCATCACCGGTGAACCATGACATGTTCTCAATCACTCCACGAACAGTGAGGTTGACTTTCTTTGCCATTGCTGCAGACAAGCGTGCAACTTTCTGTGCAGCTTCCTGAGGAGTTGTTACAACAAATACTTCTCCACGCGGCAAGTACTGGCTAAGGCTCAACGCAATGTCACCGGTGCCTGGCGGCATATCAATCAACAAGTAATCAGGTTCATCCCAGAACACGTCAGTAAGGAACTGTTCAAGCGCTTTGTGCAACATTGGCCCGCGCCAAATAACTGCTTCGCCTTCAGGCACAAAATAACCAATAGAAATACAACGAACTCCGTAGTTCTCTGGTGGCAACAACATTCCATCAATGACAACTGGGTCGCGCTCTGCACCAAGCATGCGCGGAATGGAATAACCATAAATGTCAGCATCAACGATTCCGACTGTGTGACCGCTAGCGGCAAGTGCAACTGCAAGGTTTGTAGTAACGCTGCTTTTTCCTACGCCGCCCTTGCCCGATGAAATCAACAGCACCCGAGTAGTGGAATCTTTTGCTGCAAACGGCACCGCGCGACCTTCTGCGTGTCCGTGCGCTTGGCTACTGCCAGCAGTGGCGCCAGGCGTGCCATTCAGCATGGTCCGTACGTTCTGTCGTTGTTCATCGGTCATGACGCCAAAGTTGATGCTGACGCCCGCTCCATTGACAAGAGGTGTCAGCGCATCGGTCACCAGTTTCGTGATTTCGTTACGCATCGGGCACCCGGCAACGGTCAAAGTGATCGTGAGAGACACGCCTTGGCTAGACACCGCAATGTCGTGCACCATGTCGAGATCAACGATTGAGCGGTGCAATTCGGGGTCTTCGACGGGGCGAAGGGCCTCGATAACTTGGTCAATTGTTGCTGTGGGCATGGGGACTCCGATGGATGGGGGATTTTGCACTACGGCCATAGGTACAATACCTGCGTGTCCGACATGACCACCACCCACGTCATGACTCCGAAGGCTTTTACTGCCACGGTGTCTGCCATGACCTCAGCCTTTGGCGACCCCACGCGGCGCGCCATCTACTTGTTTGCTCGTGAAGAGGGCGACGGAGTCACAGCTACACAGGTCTCTGACAAGTTTGAACTACATGCAAACGTTGCTCGCCATCACCTCGACAAGCTTGCAGCTGGCGGGTATTTAGAAGTCACAATCGAACGAGCAAAGGGTCAAGGCGTTGGTCGTCCGTCAAAGCATTATCGCGTTGCCTCTAAAGACAGTGAGTTTGAATTCTCAGTTCGCACCGATGATCTAGTTCTCACTCTTCTCGGTAAAGCACTTGCAGCGTTGCCACCCGACATGGCACACACCATTGCCGAACAAGTGGGTCGCGATTACGGCAAGGCCATGGCAACTGGTCTTACAGGT
Source organism: Ilumatobacteraceae bacterium (assembly GCA_044374495.1). Taxonomy (GTDB): domain Bacteria; phylum Actinomycetota; class Acidimicrobiia; order Acidimicrobiales; family Ilumatobacteraceae; genus UBA2093. The sequence goes on from JBILOM010000182.1 coordinate 1,812, forward strand.
CACGACGCAGCAGTCGGCCATCGTTCATTACGTTCGGCAATTCAAGCTGTTGCTGATGCGCTCACTGCGCACGGATTCGCAGCACACACAGATGACAAGCACGACAAGTTGCGCATTGTTACAAGTCATTGCCCATTCGGCGACGTAGCTATTGAGCACCCAGTTATTTGTGCCGTTGAGCGCGGAATGGTGAAGGGAATGCTCGGAGCCATTTATGGTGACACCGACCCAGAGACCATCGACTCAATTCCTGCAGGCGACACGCTCTGCATCACTACCGTTTAGTAACGAGTTAGTCGCCCCAGTGGCGCTGTTCCAAGAACGGATCACCATACATGTGGTACCCATTTCGTTCCCAAAATCCTGGCTTATCAGCGTTCATTACTTCAATGCCGCGCAACCATTTTGGTGATTTCCAGAAATACAAATTCGGAACGAGCAAACGCACAGGGCCACCGTGAATTGGTTCAATCGGTTCGTTGTCGAACTCCCACACCACAAGTGATTCGTCACGTGTTGCATCTTCAAACGGAAGATTTGCTGTGTAACCATGCTCAGCATGACCCATGATGTGGGTTGCACCTGCTTGCACACCGGCTGCATCTAACAGATCACGCACGCGCACTCCGCGCCACACAGTGTCAAACTTTGACCACTTGGTCACGCAATGGATATCAGTTGTTAGGGTCACCGAAGGAAGCGCTGTGAGTTGTTCGAACGTCAACACGTATGGCGTGTCGACAAGTCCACCAATCGTGAGGTTCCATTCATCTGGCGCATATGTAGGTACATCACCCACGTGCAACACGGGAAAACGATCCGTCAGGTATTGCCCTGGTGGAAGCCGCGCGGGGTCGTACCCCTGTGCAATAACTTCATTTCGATTTCTATCAAAAAAACCCATGTGTTCATTCTGCCCCCAATAGCGTGTCCATGTGCCCATCTATTTCGTTCGACACGCAAAAGCCGGCAGCCGGTCGGCCTGGATTGGTGATGACCGAGACCGTCCACTTGTCGACAACGGTTGGGAGCAAGCCCGTGAATTGGCCACTCGCCTCTCAGCCCTACACCCCAGCGTTCTTTGGTCAAGTCCGTATCTGCGGTGCCAACAGACTCTGCAGCCTCTCGGTGAACTTTGTGGACTTGACGTTGTTGTCGACTCCAGGCTTGAAGAGGAATCACCACTGGAGAAATCACTTGCGATTTTGGATGATGCGCCAGATAACGCAGTTCTCTGCAGTCATGGCGATGTCATACCTGATGCAGTGAATGGTCTCATTCGTCGCGGCATGGAAGTCGGAGACATTCCCCGAGCCCTTAAGAAGGGCTCGGTATTTGTATTGCACCGCGAAAACGGACTGTACATTCGCGCTGAATATTGGGAAGCACCCAAAACGAAGTAGCTCTACTTCGCGAGCGCTTTCTCAACGTCCGCAACTATTGAGTCGACAAACGATTGCACTTCTTTCGGAGGGTTCATTGCCTTGCACGTATCCAATTGCGGCTTTGCAAGAGATGCACTGTTGAGAAATCGGAAATACACAATTCCAAGAAAACAATGAGCATCGGGATACTGGTTATCCAATTTTTGTGCACGGAGTAAGTCGTTTACTGCCGTAACTAGCGCAAGCTGTTTCACGCTTCCAGTAGCTGCTCGCGCAGTCAATGCAAGAATCCACGACCGATATGTCAGTGCTTCTGGGTTATCTGGTTCCAGTTTCAAAACCTGTGTGTACAACTCGATTGCTTTTCCAGGGTCAGAGAAATTCAATTGCCGCGCGGTGGCCAGAATCTGTGATGAACTCTGCTCAATTGCACCCGAAGAACTTTGGCCTGGCAGGCGTTGACCTGATTGACGCGCAACCCAAATGCCCGCCCCCGCAGCTACTGCAATCACGCAAACGATGACAAGAACTCGACGTACCCAACCACGTTGGACTACCGGCGTTACAGATTCAATGCCCTTCAGTTCGCGCGTAATTGCAGCCGTGCGCGCAATGTAGCCATCGCGTAAGGCCGCATAATCTGCATCATCAATATCGCCAGCAGCACGTTCGTTGTCGAGGTCGCGCAATGAGCGCAACAAGAATTGTTGTTCGTGACGAAGGTCGTCAGACATCAGACATTGTCCTCATCGGATGGGTCTTCAGCGAGTAACTCTTCTACAAGGGCCACATCATCTGATGTTGCTTCGCCGCTGTTATCGCGCCGCCAACGACGAAAGGCGGCCCATAAACCAGCAACCGCACAAACCAGAACTGCAATCGGCATGATCCAGACAAGCGAATCAATTCCTGTGGCACGGGGCACAAGAAGAACTTGTGCCTTAAACGTATTGGCGATTGACCCGATGATCTCATCATCTGTCTTCGTGCCAGCACGGACCTCGCGTGCAACTTGATTACGAATCGCTTCAGCGGCTGATGCGCGCGAAACGTACACACTTTCTCCGTCGCAGGTTGGGCACGCAATATGTTTCGTAATTGCATCGATTCGGTCCGACTGAGTGAGAGGGCCGTTGTCACGAGTAGTTCCCACAGTGAGCAATGCAACCACGATCAGACCCATCAGCATCCACACTGGCCAGGACTTCAGGCGTTTCATTGTCCACCCGCAAACTCAGATTTCAAGTCGTTAAGACGAGTAGTGAGAAAACCTTCTGTCAATGCACCCACGATGCGCAGGCGAACAAAACCGTTCGGATCAATCACCCATGACTCAGGAACCTTTGCCACACCAAATGCAACGGAAACAGCACCGTCGTCATCACGAACAACAGGCCAATCGCCCCCATTGGTATCGAAGAACGCTTGAACAGGCCCATCGGAATCGTCGTTGACAATGGTGTACAACTCAACAGGATTGTCTGATGATTTTTGTTCGTTTGCAAAGTCAACCAAGAACGGATGTTCTTGCCGACACGGAACACATGTCGAGTTAAAGAAGTTCAACACCACCCAACTTCCTTTGCGACGAGCTAAATCAAATGTTCCACCACCAATAGTGGTTGATTTCACAACAGGGGCTGGCTGCCCCAATAGCGGTGAGGAGGCTGACTCTGAATTCCCCGGCTTTGCCATTGCAAGGACAACAAGAAACGCAATCAGTAATACGCCAGCAGCACCCGCGATGTACGGAACATTCTTTCCACGATTCACGCAGACGCCTCACTAGGAACAGGAGCAGATGTTGCATCAGTTGGTTTGCGACGACGACCTGGAAACGCGGACAACAAAGTGCCGATACCCATCAGGCCTCCACCAATCCATAGCCACATCACCATGGGCTTGATAAACACCTTGATTTTTACGCTATTGCTCGACACCTTGATGGGCGGTTCAACTGTGAGGTAGATGTCTTTAACGAATGATGACTTCACCGATGGCGTACCGATGTTTGTACCCATTGACTTAAATTTCGTAATGGCCGGTGAATAACTCTTTCCGCCATCTATTCGGACAAGAGCTGCAACCACCGTGCTGCGGTCGTCAGATTCAGTTTTGAATCCGGTGAGCTCAAACGTATGGCCATCAAAAGTTGCAACGACGCCTTTTTTCAATAACAACTCTTGGCTGTGTGTGTAACTATTTGACGCAGCCAATGCGACTGCAATCAGGATGACCCCGATGTGCACCACCATGCCGCCGTTCGCACGACCAACTAAACCGCGTAAGCCCTGACGGCGTGTTGCAAGAACCAATTGCCGCAATGCCGCACCACCAGCAAATCCGCCAAGTGTGAAAGTCAATAGTGGGGCCAGGCCAGTAGCCCCTACGCCAACACTGAATGCGAGCGCAGCAATGCCGCCCCACGCTGGCCAGAACAAGCGAGTCGATAACAGTTCTCCTGATGCCTTACGCCATGGCAATACCGGCGCAATGCACATAAGAAACAACAATGTCAATCCAACAGGTACAGCCAACTTGTCAAAGAATGGTTCGCCCACCACTAACTGGCGATTCTGCAACGCCTCAATGATCAACGGAAACACTGTTCCGAGCAGAACAACGAAAGCGAACACGCTGAAGATCACATTGTTTGCAAGAAATGCGCCTTCGCGTGACAGAGGCGAATCAATGGTGCCAGGGGAATGAAGTTTTTCTCCACGCCATCCAATCAACCCAACAGACACAACCACAATGAGTGCAAAGAAACTCAAAAGATACGGTCCGATATGAGACTCACTAAATGCATGCACACTGTTCAACACGCCTGAACGAGTGAGGAACGTACCGAGAATCGTGAGACTGAATGTAGAAACGAGCAACGACAAGTTCCATACGCGCAACATGCCTCGCCGCTCTTGCACTAACACAGAGTGAATGTATGCAGTTCCGGTGAGCCACGGAATAAATGAAGCGTTCTCAACAGGGTCCCATGCCCATACACCGCTCCATCCGAGCACTTCATAACTCCACCACGAACCAAGAATGATGCCGAGCGTCAAGAAACCCCACGAGAACAACGCCCAACGTCGTGTCTCAACTAACCAACCTTCGCCAACACGACCAGTAATCAATGCACCAATTGCAAAAGCAAATGGCACCGTCATGCCGACATATCCGAGATACAAGATCGGCGGATGAAACACCACGAGAATGTGGTTCTGCAGCAGTGGGTTTGGTCCTGGCCCGTCAAGCACTCCTGGTGCGCCAGCAGCAAACGGATTCGCTGGACCCAATGTCAAGATAAAGAAAAAGATGCCAACAAAAAACATTGTGGCAACAGCCCAGCCCACCATTGGGTCTGTAATGCGGTCACGGTACTTAAAGACAATTCCGCTTGTTAAACACGTGAGGACTAGTAACCACAACAAAATGGAGCCTTCGAGCGCGCTCCACACAGCCGTGAAGTTGTACAACGCGGGAGTACTTTTCGAACCAACTTTTTGAATGTACGCAAGCGAGAAATCGCGAGTAATCATTGCCCATTCCATTGCAGCAAAAGCCGCGATGGCAGAAACACACGACAAAGTCGCAAACCGCGGAACCAAGCGAAGTACTTTTTCATCTTCGTTACGCGTGCCCATAACGGCCGCAATCAATCCGAAGAATGCACCAATCAGCCCAACAAGAAGAGCCGCGCGTCCAAGTGGGCCTGCTAGCCCTTCAACACCGAGCATGCAGCTGCCTCTTTATTTGACTCATCAATTCTCGTGGCATTCTTTTCAACATATTGATTTGAATGCTTTACTTCGATGCGGTCACTCTCAAAAACACCATCCACCATTCGACCATGCGCAATTATTGGGATGCACTCCTGAAAAACACCACCTGGATCTCCGGAATATGCAACCTGCAAGGTCTTCTTGTTGAAGTCGAGAATAAATGTGGTGCCACCATCTGCTTGCTTGACAGAATCTTGCTCAACGACACCTTGAACCCGCATACGCCGTTCACCATCGCAACCACTACGCACACCAATTTCATCAACATTGCAGTAATAGTCAATTGCACTTGTAAGAAATTGAGTAACAATGACGCCCCCGCCCAATAAAGCGCCGACAACAACCAAAATTGGCAACCAACGACGTTTGCGTATTGGCGGCTGAGCACCTGGCTCTGTTGCAGTGCGTGGCGTTAGGTCCACGGCATTTCCTCACGAGTTGCATGCTTTGCTAACTCACGCCCGCGACGTATCACCCAGAGTGCATATGCGCCGATCGATACAGCAGTAATTCCCCAGCTTCCAAAGATGAACGAGGCATGTTCCATGATTACTACGCTCCTGCTTCATTTCGTCGATCGGTGATGGCAACATCAAGACCACGATCAGAGAATGCATCTTCCAACATCATTCCGCGTTGACGATGCAGTACCAGCCACACAAACAACAATGTGAATGCAACTAATCCAAGGAATAACGAGAACAGCATCAAACCGTCTAACTCAACCTTTGCATTCGGATTAGCAACTGACGCTTCCTGATGCAGAGACCGCCACAAGGTGACACTGAAATGCACAAGTGGTATTTCCAAAATTGCCAAGAGCGCAAGAACTGACGAGCGGCGTGCGCGTTGACGATGCGTGCCGCCTAATTGGCGCACGGCCAGATAACCGACATAAGTAATGAATAAAAACGCGGTACTAGTAAGACGTGCGTCCCATACCCAGTATGTCCCCCACGTGAGCCTGCCCCACATGCTGCCTGTCACTAATGACACCGCAACAAACAGAACACCAATTTCGCCTGATGCACCGGCGACGCGGTCCCATGCAAGCGATCTGTTCTTCCCCGACAAATACACGCCAGAACATAAAGCAGTTAACCCGAACGCTATGTATGCAGTCCATATTGAAGGGACATGGATGTACATGATGCGAACGGTGCTGCCCTGAACTACGTCTTCAGCAGAGAACCACAACCCACACAGTGCAAGCGTTGCAAGCATGAGGATGACAAGGACACCGAGCCGCCGCGTTGCAGAAGTTCCGGTGCCTGACTGTCCGGCCATGTTCACATCCACTTCATCAAGTCTGACCGCCAAAGGGCGATGGGGGAAATCGGGACCTATTCGTCGACCAGAGGACCAAAGGCAACGGTTCCGACAGCGCTAAACAGAACCGCAAAGACCAAAAGAAGGCCAA
>JBILOM010000056.1:0-8304 GCA_044374495.1 Ilumatobacteraceae bacterium
GCCCTCAACTCCGAGGCCAGTGAGCAATGTGATGGAACTGGTGGACTCTTTAGAGAATCCGTGAATTGGAGAACGATGTACAGACCGAACGGTATTCATTGCTACGTGGTGTAGTCGGCGTTGATTCGAACGTATCCGTCGGTGAGGTCGCAGCCCCACACAGTTGCAGTTGCTTTGCCCGTATTCAGGGACACATGGATAGTGACGTCGTCGCCACGCATGTACTGACTGAGTTGAGCGAGACCTGATTCATCAACACGAGTTGGGTACACCTCTTGTGTGCCAAACCGGATAACTACTTTTTCCTGGTCAATGTCTGTGTACTCGCTGCATTTGCCAACAGCCATTGCAACGCGACCCCAGTTTGGGTCTGCTCCGTGCACGGCAGTTTTGACAAGCGGTGAGTTGACGATGGACTTTGCCACAGTTTTTGCTTGTTCGGCGTCACGAGCACTGTCAACAGTGACCTCAATGAGGGTCTCTGCACCTTCACCATCGCGTGCAATTGCTTTGGTGAGATCAAGAAGAACTGATTGAAGCGCAGTTGTGAGTGCATCGTCGGCAACGGCGCCTGCGGCACCACTAGCCAAGATGATTGCCGTATCGCTAGTACTGGTATCTGTATCAACTGATACGCAGTTAAGCGTTTTGCTGATTACGCCGCGAAAGATGTCATTCAATTTCTGTGGTTCAACCTGTGCATCGGTGAACACCATTGCAATCAGCGTTGCCATGTTTGGTTCGATCATGCCAACGCCCTTGGCGACGCCAACCACGCGTGCGGTAGAACCGGCGATGGTTGCTGACGAGATTTTATGAACGGTGTCTGTGGTCATGATGCCGCGAGCTACATCGTCAGCGTCGTTGTTGGGTAATGGGAAAGGAAGCGACGCGATTCCAGCGCGAATGTTTTCAATGGGGTAGAGGCGCCCGATGACTCCGGTAGAAGCGATGAGCACTTGGTCGCTGGTAAGTCCGAGTGCAGACGCGACTGAAGACGTGACTTCTTCTGCGTGGCGCATTCCTTCTTCGCCGGTTGCCACGTTTGCGTTCTTTGAAATCACTACAACTGCTTGTGCAGACAGATTGGCCACGTTGCGACGAGAAATAACCACGCTGGGGCCGGCAAATCTGCTCTGCGTGAATACTCCTGCGGCAGAACATGGGCCATCAGCCATGACGACCGTGAAGTCTTTTGTTGTGTCCTTCACTCCGACATTGGTGACGAAGGAGGAAAAGCCGAGGGGGAGAGCAGTAGTCACGACAATTGTGTTTAGCACCCCGAAGGGCCCTTTGGGGGTTTAGATTTGATTCGTGCGCACAATCGTGGTCAACGGAACCGTTATCAATGCTGAAGGACGGGTAGCTGCCGATTTGATCATCGAGGGAGAACGCATTGTTTCTGTAGTGCCACGCTCTGCAAGCACCGTAGTGCCAGGCCCCGATGACACGGTGATTGATGCTGCCGGGTGTTTCGTAATTCCGGGCGGAGTTGATGCTCATGTTCACATGCAGCTTGATACGGGCACCATGGTCTCGTCTGACTCTTTTGAGTCAGGCACAATCGCTGCTGCTCATGGCGGTACCACCACCATTATTGACTTCTCTGAACAACGCCTTGGTGGCCAAGTGCTCACGGCGTTTGAGAAACGTTTCGCAGAGGCAGAATCACAATGTGTGATCGACTGGGGTCTTCATCAAGTTCTCGGTGGGGTTGATGCCCAAGCTCTGATTGATACGCGGTCTCTTGTTGAACGTGAAGGTGTTGCCTCAATCAAGTTATTCATGGCGTACCCAGGGCGTTTGTATTCCGATGACGGACAAATATTGCGCGCGTTACAAATGTGCGCGGACACCGGAATGATGGCGATGGTGCATGCAGAAAATGGGTTAGCCATTGATGTGCTGATTGAACAAGCAGTTGCTGCTGGTAATACAGGTCCTGAATTTCACTCGCTGACTCGTCCGCCAGAACTTGAAGCAGAAGCAGTGCATCGGGCAGCGGTGTTGGCGCGAGTTGCAGGTAATGCGCCTCTGTACATCGTGCACTTATCTAGCTCGCACGCACTACGTGAAGTTGTAGAAGCTCGTTCGCGCGGTACAAACATTTTTGCTGAGACATGCCCGCAGTATTTGCACCTGACTTTGGAAGAGCATTTGGGACAAGGCTGGCCAAATGGGGCTGGCTTCATTTGTTCAACTCCGTTGCGGTCTAGACATGACCATCATCAGGCAGACTTGTGGGAGGGCTTGCGTGTTGACCAACTTGCGGTTGTGAGCACCGACCATTGTCCGTTCTGTTTACGCGAACAAAAATTGGCAAACGGTGAATCGTTCAATTTGGTGCCAAATGGAATTGGTGGCGTTGAACATCGAATGGACTTGGTGTATCAAGGTGTTGTCGCAGAGCACATCAGCGAAGAGCGTTGGGTAGAAGTGTGTGCAACTGCACCTGCGCGATTATTTGGCCTGGCTGCGAAAGGTGTTCTTGCAGAGGGCTACGACGCCGACGTTGTTATCTATGACCCGAATGCAACGTCAGTTCTTAGCGCAAAAACTCACCATATGAATCTTGATTATTCAGCGTATGAAGGGCTCAGCGTGCAGGGTGGTGTTCGCACAGTGCTGTCGCGCGGCGAAGTAATTGTTGACAAGGGCAATTTCCTTGGCCGTGTTGGTCGCGGAAAGTATTTACGACGCGAAATATCACGTCATATTCGCTAAGCGAATCGCCTGACCAAGTTCTCGAGAGTCTTCTCAATCGATTTGGCGTTGTCTTGTGGAGACTTACGCAGTTTCAGGATGAGTGGAGACTTTGACTTATTCCAGTCGAACTGTTCGGTGACTTTTGTGCCGCCGTCAACTGGTTCCAGGGTGTAGCGCCAGATGTGTCCGCCAAAATGGCGCCATGCAATTGTCTTGCCCTCTTCAAACTCAACAACAGTGTTGGTGATTTTGTAGCGAACACCGATTTTCATCTGCATTCCGAACGTCGCATCAAGTGACAAACGTTCGGGTGCATCGATTTGTGCTGACTGGATAGAACCAGAACCATCAATTTCGCCATGACGACGCGGATCTGCGAGTAAATCAAAAATCATTTGCGCTGGGGCAGGAACGATGGTGGAGCGGGAAACTACTTTTGCTGGGTCAGATGTCATGACTGCAGTCTGACCCATTCAGACACTGCTTCGGCGCATCGTCTGCCAGAAAACATTGCGCCTTGAATAGAACCCGTATCTCGGTGGTCGCCACAAACAAATAAACCATCGCCCAACGACACTCGTTGGCGTGGGTTGAATGGCGGATCCTGGTTCGGTTGTCCGTGTGGAATGCGATACGTGCGTAAGTGGCGCCATGAATCGACGGTTGGACCCCACCAACTGCGCAATTGGCGTCGCGCGGCAGCTTCAAGATCGCCTTCTGCAAGTCCGGGCAAGGCGGCGGCAACAAGATGCTGGCCGTGCGGTGCGTAATACGGGCTGACATGCGACATCACTGCCACGTTGTACACAGGGCCTTTCCCCTCGCCGTCGAGAACAACATATGCACCGTCAATAGGTGCGGTGGGTGCTGCGAAATAAACACACCCTGCACTACGTGAACCGACTGCAGGAATTCCGAGCAATTGAGATGCAATTGGTCCTTCCGTTGCAACAACAACAGCTTTAGTTGCGATGGTGTGCCCATTTGCGAGTGTTACTGACCCAGGTGTTGCTGAGGCAACCGGAGTATTGAGAAAGAGGGGAGTTGTGTGCAGCGATGCCGCAAGTTGTTCTGTAATTTTCCCCATGCCATGTGCTGGCACCACAGAATCACCTGTAGCAAGAGTGCGAAAAATGATGTCGAACATGCGACGTGATGAACGCAACTGCGGGTCAAGTTGAATACCGCCGACAAGTGGTCGAAAGAATCTGTCGATCATGGTGGAAGAAAACCCGGCAGCACGCAGTGCAGTAATGGTGTCGACATCGTCTCCACGAAGTAACTCTTGTGGGTCAGCTGATTTCACCTTGGCACGTAAAAGAGCAATGCGTGCTTTGTCTGACCACGTACCTATTGGTGCAAACGTGGTTGACGCCAAGGTTTTTGGTCGACGAAACGGATCACCAACAACAGTTCCTTTCCCTTCACGCCACACCAGTGCGCCAGGTTCGAATGCACGAAAGTCGAGTGCCGGAATATCGAGATGTCGGTGAATTTCTGGGTACGCCGTAAGCATGACTTGAAAACCTCGATCAAGAATGAAGCCATCTACTTCATCGCTACGCACTCGACCACCGACACCATCGGATGCTTCAAGTAATACAGCAGAAATTCCGTGTTGTTCAAGAACGCGCGCAGCAGTGAGACCGGCAAGGCCGGCACCAACGATGACAACGTCGGCAGAAGACGGAAGGGTTGCTTCGGTCATTTGTTCAGCAGTGCCCGCAATGCGACATCAAGTGTTGGATGCGCAAAGTGGAATCCATCTGCAACGAGTGCGTTCGGCACAACGCGTTGACCAGTGAACAACAATGCATCTGCAAGTTCGCCACCAAGTAACAGTTTTGGTCCGAATGAAGGAATTGGAAGAATTGCTGGTCGCGACACCACGCTGGCAAGAACACGTGTGAATTCGGCATTCGTTACTGCGTTTGGTGCGGTGAGGTTCACAGCACCGGAGAGGTTTGATGTGAGCAGGTGAATGATTGCGTTGACCTCGTCGGAGATTGAGATCCAGCTCTGCCATTGTTTGCCGTTTCCAAACTTGCCACCAAGACCCAATTTGAACAATGGAAGTTGCTTCTTTAGTGCGCCACCCTTTGGTGACAGCACAATGCCTGTGCGCAACAAAACAGTGCGAATGCCGGCAGCAGATGCAGAAGCTGATGCTGCTTCCCAATCACGACATACGTCTGCAAGAAATCCGGTTCCGATTGCGGCGTCTTCACCAAGTTCTGTGTCGTCACGTACGCCGTATATTCCGATAGCAGATCCGGAAAGAAACATTGATGGTTTTTTGTCAAGCGATGCCATGGTGTCTGCCAACAAAGCAGTACCAAGTGTTCGGCTCTGCAGAATTTCCATTTTGTAGGAATCGGTCCAGCGCTTGTCGCCGATACCTGCGCCGGCCAAATGCACAACTGCATCTACGCCGTCAAAAGCAGAAGGAGACATTTCTCCGGTGGCTGGGTTCCACTGCACTTCGTCATTGCGACGTGGTTCGCGACGAACGGCCGCAACAGTGGTGTGGCCAGAAGCGTTGAGTTGTTTTGTCAGGGCTTGTCCGATGAGGCCAGAGGCGCCAGTGATGAGAATCTTCATATGGTCTCAGTCAACCGTGAACCACCGCTGATTGTTCCCGAATCTTGCGTAGCCTGAAGGTTCCTATGAGCACCCGCAAACTCATCCTCTCTGCCATTGCCTGTGCATTGGTCATCATCCTTGCTGGGGGCGCAAAAATCTTCCAGATGTCTCGCGACACCATCACGGTGGAAGTGTTTGCTCTCGGTACTGAACGCACATTGGCTGATATGACCGTGACCGTTCAGTCGGTCTCCCAGAACGCCAATGCGACCGTTGCCCACGTCACGATGGTCGGTGTCGACGGCGCTGACGCAACTGAGGGCTGGCGGTTGTTGGCGGGCGGCACAGTGTTGTCACCGATCGCTCTGCCAGTCGGCACGCTTGGTGTGCCCTGTGCCACTACATCAGCCGACGTAGTGGCCTCGTGCGACATGGCATTTCCTGCATCTGAAGGGTCCGTGACCATTGCGTACCTTCGAGCAGGGCTGCAATCTCAGTGGTCTCGCCAGTAAGAACGGCTACCGTTGTAGGGGAATACAACGGCGTATTCAACTGATTGGAGATAACCCCCATGGCTGAACCATTTGATCTTGTGGTCGTTGGCGGCGGACCTGGCGGGTACGCGTCTGCGTTCTATGGCGCCTCTGCCGGCTTATCAGTGGCTCTTGTCGAGAAAGACACCATCGGCGGAACATGTCTGAACCGCGGGTGTATCCCTGCGAAGGCATTTCTTGAAACTGCAGCTGCTCGTCGCCATGTTGAGCATGCAGCCGAATTCGGAATTGCAGCAACTCTTGGCGCAACCGATTTCGCAGTTGCACAAGCACGCAAGCAAAAAATAGTTGACGGCTTAGTGAAAGGCCTCACCGGATTGGTGAAGGCGAAGAAAGTTACGTACGTCCTTGGTGTTGGTGCATTGAATGCAGACAACTCAGTCACCGTCACTGCTGCAGATGGCACAAAAACTGAACTCGCAGGAAAGAACGTAGTTCTTGCTGCCGGAAGTGTTCCTCGTGTCATCCCAGGTTTTGAACCTGGTGGTCCCGTGATGACTTCAGACGAAGTGTTGATGCTTGATCGCATTCCTGCACGCATCGCAGTTATCGGTGGGGGCGCAATCGGATGTGAATTTGCTTCAACGTTTGTTGACCTTGGTGCAGAAGTCACCATTTTGGAGGGCTTGCCAAAGATTCTTCCTGGCCTTGACGCAGACCTCGCAAATGTCGTGGTGCGTTCGTTCGGAAAGAAGAAGATTGCGATTAAAACTGGCGTTGCAGTTACTGGTCACACACCAACAGGCAATGGATCAACTGTTGTTTCGTTCGGTGATGGCGAAAAACTTGAAGTCGACGCAGTCATCGTGTCTGTCGGACGTCGTCCGTTCACTGATCAATTAGGACTTGCGAATACCAAGGTTGCAGTTAGTGATCGTGGATTCGTAGAAGTTGATGCATACTGCCGCACGAACGTCGCAAACGTGTACGCGGTTGGCGACCTCATCAACACGCCACAACTAGCGCACGTTGCATATGCAGAAGCGATTCTTGTTGTGAAACAAGTACTCGGCGAAACAGCAATTCCTGTTGATTACGACCGTGTTCCTTGGGCAATTTATTGCAGCCCTGAAGTTGCATGGGCTGGCCCTGGTGAAGAAGCTGCAAAAGCAGCCGGCTACGATGTAGTTGTTGCAAAGCATCAGTTCCGTGCCAACAGTCGCGCAATGATCATTGGTGAAACTGATGGGCTTGTAAAAATCATCGCTAAGAAGAACCCAGATGGCACTGCAGGTCAGGTTCTCGGAGTTCACATGGTTGGACCATGGGTTACAGAACAACTCTCTGGCGGTTACTTGGCTGTCAACTGGGAAGCAACAGTAGAAGAAATTGCTCATTTCATTCAGCCGCATCCGAGCCTTTCCGAACTATTCGGCGAGACCGTAATGTCGCTCACCGGCCGAAGCATCAACGCGTAACAATCAGGACACACACAACATGGCAGAGATCACACTTCCTCAACTTGGCGAAACAGTTACCGAAGGAACCATTACGAAATGGTTTAAGAAAGTCGGCGACACTGTTGCTCTTGACGAACCACTTTTCGAAGTGTCCACAGACAAAGTTGATACCGAAGTTCCATCGCCAATTTCTGGCGTGCTCACTGAGATTCGTGTAGCCGAAGGGGACACCGTTCCTGTCGGCACCGTCATCGCCGTCGTCGGCGACGCATCGTCTGCTCCTGCACCTGTCGCAGCCGCTTCGACCCCGGCAGTCGCTCCGTCGACTCTCGCAAGCTCGAACGTCTCCGAAGCACCTCCGGCGTCCGCGGCTTCTGCACCAGCTCCTGCACCTGCGCCCGCCCCCACACCAACACCTGTACCCCCAGCAACTTCAAGTGAAGGTTCGGCGGTGTTGTCGCCGGTGGTGCGCAAGCTCATTGCGGAAAACAATCTCAACGCTGCGGCAATTACAGGTACTGGTCCTGGTGGTCGCATTACGCGTGATGATGTTGTTGCAGCAATCTCGCGCGGTGGTGCAACAAGTGCTCCTGCACCTGCTGTTCCAACAGCAAGTGCTCCACAACGTGCTGCTGCACCGAGAGCAGTTGCTGGTGCTCGCGACGAAGTTGTTGCATTGTCAAAGATTCGTCAGGCAACAGGCGCACACATGGTTGCAAGCAAGGCAATTAGTCCTCACGTTCTGAGCGTTGTCGAAGTTGACTACGCGAATGTTGATGTCACTCGGCTTCGCGTCAAAGAAGAGTTCAAAGCACAAGAAGGCTTCAGTCTTACGTACTTGCCGTTCATTGCACGCGCAGTAGTTGATGCATTGGCAGACTTCCCACACATGAACTCATCACTTGGTGATAACGAACTCATTGTTCATCGGTACGTTGATCTGGGTATTGCAGTTGACCTTGATTACCAGGGCCTATTGGTGCCAGTAGTTCGTGATGCAGAAGGTAAGCGTCTACGTGCTTTGTCACGCGAGATAAATGACCTTGCCACACGTACACGTA
>JBILOM010000178.1:0-8276 GCA_044374495.1 Ilumatobacteraceae bacterium
TGATGCCTACTCTGACCATAAGTGTATTATGATACGGGTAAGTGAATGATTATGCAAGCACCAATCTGGCGCCAGGGAGTCTCCTCGTAGCCACTCCGGACATGAAGGACCCTCATTTCGATCGGGCAGTCATCCTTCTCATTGCCTATTCATCAGACGACGGAGCAATGGGGCTGATTTTGAACAGACCTCTGACCGTTGACCAAATGGACGCCCAATCCCCCATCGCTTCATGGATGGAATCGTCACAATCGCCATCAACCATTTTTCTCGGTGGACCTGTTGAGCCAAATGGTTACATCTGCATGACTCCCGACAGTTCTGCACTTTCTGGACTTCGTTCTGTCGATATTGAGTCAATTAGCCCCGTTCATATCGACGGCCCGCATCGTGTGTTTCGTGGATACTCGGGTTGGGGCACAGGACAACTCGAAGACGAAGTGACCTTCAATAGCTGGTACATCGTTCCATCACAGTCAACTGATGTATTGACAACCTCGCCTGACACATTGTGGAACGACGTGCTTCAACGACAAGACGGCCCACTGAAAAAGCTTGGGCTATACCCGTTAAACCCTGAAGTCAATTAAGCGCGAAGAGTGGCGCCGGCTTTACTTGCAGCAGCAACACATGACTTCTGAAGTTCAGCTAATTGAGATTCTGTAAGTGTTGCTTCAACACCTTGCACACGTAAGCGGAACGCGAGACTGCGAAAGCCGTCAGCCACTCCCTTACCGCGATACACATCGAACAAGTCGATACTGACTAGTTGCTTTCCTGCTGCCTGGCGCAAAACACGCTGCAGAGTTGAAGCTGGAATTGAATCCTCCATGACAAAAGCAAGATCCAGGTCGCTTGAAGGGTACCTGTTGATGTCTTTTGCCTGCACTGGCTTCGGTTCTTCATTAAGGATGACCGACAGATCAACTTCAAGGATGCTGACACGCCCTTCGATACCGAGAATGTCTAGAACTAGTGGATCTACTTCACCGACGACACCTACAACCTTTTTGCCTCGGGCAAGAGTTGCAGAACGTCCGGCGTGCAGACCAGCAGGAATGCGTGATTGGTCAAGTTGAGTACCGACAGAGAGTGCGTCACAGATTGCATTCCACTGTGCAAGTGATGTTTCTACATTGCCTCCGGCAACAACAATGATCAATTGCTCTGTTTCATCAGGGAGTTGCTGATCCGACTTCGGATACACATGTCCGATTTCCCACAGCCCTATTTGAGGTGCGCGGTGAGATTGGTTGTACTTCAAAGAGCGAAGAACGCCTGGACGTAACGACGTACGAAGAATTGATTCTTCTGCCACTAAAGGGTTAGCAATTCGCAACACATTGTCTTCGGGAAGACCAACAGTCGCGAGGTCTCCTGCAGCAAGGAACGGAGACGGCATTGCTTCATCGAGCCCCAGTCCGACAAGTACTCGACGCAAGATACGACGTCGCGCTTGCATATTTGACAAACGGCCATGAACGGTGGAGTTGGGAACGGTCTTGCCAATGTTGTCATAACCGAAATGGCGAGCAACTTCTTCAATCAAGTCAACATCTTGTGAGCAGTCAGGCCGCCACGTAGGGACAATTGATGTCACAACGTCGCCTTTGATAGTGGTTACAAAACCAATGGAGTTCAGGATCGAAACAATGCGCTCAGATTCGATATGAACACCAAGAAGGCTTTCGATTCGCTTGACAGAAACATCAACGGACACAGGAACAGGACACGACGCTGTTTGCACCACAGTTGCTCCGGCGTGAAGAGTCGCATCTGGACAAGTCTCGCGAAGGATAGTGACAAACCGTTCAGCAGCTTGTTGCCATGCGTTCGGGTCTGTTCCGCGTTCGAAACGAATTGATGCTTCAGACCGAAGGCCATGTCGAATTGCTGAATAGCGAATCGGATCTGGTGAGAACCATGCACTTTCAATCGCAAGCGCCGTGGTCTTATCGGTGATCTCTGAATGTAGATCTCCCATGACACCAGCAAGACCAACACCTGCGTTAGACGACCCATTACAAATCAACAAATCATCAGTATGCAGAGTACGGGTTTGGCCATCAAGCGTTGTGAGAGTCTCCCCTGCATTAGCTAGACGCACACGGAAAGATGAAACAACGTCAGCGTCATATGCGTGATTTGGCTGATTCGTCTCAAG
The DNA here is from genome assembly GCA_044374495.1 of Ilumatobacteraceae bacterium. GTDB lineage: Bacteria > Actinomycetota > Acidimicrobiia > Acidimicrobiales > Ilumatobacteraceae > UBA2093. Next base: position 2,165 of record JBILOM010000178.1, read on the forward strand.
CATCACCAAGTTCGAAGCGTCCACAACATTATTGATAGACCGCATTCCGAGATGTGCGAGTCGACTAGCAACCCATCGAGGGGATGCGCCGACCGCGACACCGCTGATGTAACTGATTGTGAACGAACCACACTGCTCAGGCGCGTCAATAACGACATCTAATGATTTGTTGCTACCCGAAGATGCTGCGGCGATTCGCGGTCCGTGTAGCGGCACACCGAAATGGGCTGCAAGATCGCGCGCGACACCGAGATGCCCCCAACAATCAGCACGGTTACGTGTGAGGTCAAGATCAAAAATGACATCGTGTTCAATACCGAGAACATCGAACGGACTAACCCCAAGAGGCGAATCAGAAGGAAGAATCAGGAGACCAGATGACTCATCACTGAGTCCGAGTTCAACTTCTGAACACAACATGCCTTCAGAATCGATTCCGAGAATTCCGCGACGAGCAATCTCCATACCGTTTGGCATGGTGGTGCCTAACGTGGCCAACGGAACAATGTCGCCTTGTTGCATGTTTGTAGCGCCACACCACACATGACGTTCTTCGCCGTCTCCAGCATCAACGAAACAACGGGTCACCTTGGCAGCATCAGGATGCTTTTCCATACGTATGATGCGCGCAGTGACGACCCCAGGAACAGGTACGCCAACAACGTCCATCTCCTCGACTGCAAGACCTAGTGAGTTAAGCGCCAACGCAACTGCATCAGGATCATTTGGCAGATCTGCCATCTCACGAAGAATAGAGAAAAGAATTTTCACGAGAACTGCTCCGTGAAACGAACATCATCGGAATACATATCGCGAATGTCGTTAATTCCGTGGCGTTCCTTTGCCATGCGGTCGATACCGAATCCGAATGCGAAACCGCTCCACTCATTCGGGTCTAAGCCACCTGCACGCAAGACATGAGGGTGCACCATTCCACATCCGCCTAATTCAATCCATGTTCCGTCGTGGCGACGAATATCAAATTCGGCACTTGGTTCAGTGAATGGAAAATACGACGGACGCAGACGAGATGTGAAGCCAGGACCAAAGAAGGCCTTTGTAAACGATTCAATAGTGCCGGCAAGGTCAGCAAAGGTGATGCCTCTGTCAATGACGAGGCCCTCGATCTGATGAAAGACAGGCATGTGTGTTGCGTCTGGCGTCTCTTTGCGAAAGACACGACCAGGCATCACTGCATAAATCGGTGGTGGCCAATCTTGCATGACGCGGATTTGTACTGGAGAAGTATGAGTTCGCAATACAACGCTTCCCTCTACATCTGACTCAACGAACAATGTGTCCCACATACTGCGAGCAGGATGTGACGGAGGCATATTGAGAGCTTCAAAGTTATAGAAGTCGGTTTCCACTTCTGGTCCTTCGGCAATCTGGAATCCCAGCCCGATGAACACATCTTCAAGACGCTCCATTGCCTGCGTCACTAAATGCATACGACCAAGACGACGCTCTACATTTGCTGACATAGCAATCTCTGTCATGTCGACACGTTCGGACTCAATCTGACTTGAGAATTCAACTGCGCGTAATTCACGCGAACGACCATCAGTGGCGACGCCGAGAGCTGCGAGCGCATCATTCACCAATTGACCCAATTCTTTTCGCGCCTCAATGTCGGTCACTTTTCCGAGCGATGACTTGATTGAGGCAATGGGGCCCTTCTTGCCAGTTAAAGCGGAGACAACTGTTCGCAATTGATCAGAAGTAGTGGCTTCGCGGATCTGGACTATGCCATCAGCAAGAGCCTGGGCAAGTTGCCCGTGTTCGGGGGTTGATGCAGATGTCATAACGAAAGAAACGCTACTCCCCGACCACAGATCTCACGGGGAGCATTAACCGCGAGCGTGGGCGATATGCATGGCGATGACCGTGCCAGCCATAGCAACGTTCAGACTTTCGGAACGGCCAACCTGCGGGACAGTTACCCACGAATCAACATGGGATTCGGGGTCAAGACCGCGAGCCTCGTTACCAAGAACGACACCAACAAGACCACTGAGGTCTGCTGAATAGATCGACTCCGGATTCAGGCCGTCATCATTATTGTGCGAGGTAGTACCGAAGAGTTTGACTCCGGCCATCTGCAATTGGTCAAGTGAATCAATCTGCCAAATTGGAACATGCAACATTGCACCCGCAGATGCGCGTAGAACCTTTGGTGACCACGGGTCAACAGTGGAGCCAACAAGAACGACGCCACTAGCACCGGCTGCTTCAGCACTACGTACCAATGTTCCGAGATTGCCAGGGTCTGCAACTTCAACAAGGACCAATAACCAATCAGACGATGAGAACGACAACGCGCGGCCGGCAGGCATTTCGCACACCGCCATGATTCCTCGTGGAGACTCTGTATCACTCACCGAATTGAAGGTGCGTTCATCGAGAACATGCGTGTAGACACCAGCAGCTTCGTAACCGTCGTAATCATCGCGAACGAATTGATCAACGAGAACGAATCCAGCCGCTACAGCTTCAGCGACAAGCGTTGGACCTTCAATGACAAAGGAACTTTCTTCATAACGAACACTGCGACGCCCGATGAGGCGTCGCAGTCGTTGAACCCGAGGGTTTGCTGAAGAGAGTGGAAGCCGGCTCAGGCGAGCGCAGCCTTTGCAGCCACGACCAACGCCGAGAATGCTGCTGCATCGAACACTGCGAGATCAGCCATGACCTTACGGTCGACTTCGATACCTGCTGCGTTTAGACCAGCGATAAAGCGGCTGTATGAGATGTCATTCTGACGGCATGCAGCGTTGATGCGCTGGATCCACAAACGACGAAACTCGCCCTTCTTTGCGCGACGGTCACGAAATGCGTATTGACCGGAGTGCAATACCTGTTCGTTAGCTGCGCGGAATGAACGGCTTTTGTTTCCGTAATAACCGCTTGCCTTCTCGAGGATTGCCTTGTGCTTCTTGCGGGCATGTACGGCCCTTTTGACTCTTGCCATGGTGTTACCTTCCTAAAATCTTTCTTGTATCGATTAACGCATGCCCAGCAGGCGCTTGATGTTCTTGGTATCGCCAGGATGCACATCAGTGGTTCCTGCGAGACGACGGGTACGAACACTCGACTTCTTTTCGAACAAGTGTTGACGGTTGGCTTTTTGACGGCGCAACTTTCCTGTTCCCGATACTTTGAAACGCTTTGCAGCGGTCTTGTTTGTCTTCATCTTTGGCATGTCGTGTTTCCTCTATTCCTGTACTTCTGATGTTTCTTCTGGTTGAACCACATTTTCAACAACTGGTGCTGATTCTTGTGGCTCGTCCTTATCTGACGATTTCTTGGCTGGCTTCTTGTCTGGTGAAAGAACCATGGTCATATTTCTGCCCTCAAGTCGCGCCTGGGTTTCCACCTTGGCAAGCGATCCGAGTTGTTCGAGAGCTGCATCAAGGATCTTGGCGCCCAATTCAGGGTGCGCTACCTCGCGGCCACGAAACTGCAGAGTTACTTTCACTTTGTGTCCGTCTTCTAGGAAATCACGCATGTGTCGAACCTTTGTATCGAAGTCTCCCTTTCCGATCTTTGGTCGGAACTTCACCTCTTTCACGGTGACGTGGGTTGTCTTCTTACGAGATTCCTTCAGCTTTTGAGCTTCTTCGTAACGGAACTTGCCGTAGTCCATGATGCGGCACACTGGCGGATTTGCAAGTGGAGCGACTTCGACTAGGTCGAGATCTAACTCGCGAGCAAGGACTAGTGCGTCAGCCGTGGTGCGAACACCAACTTGGCTGCCATCTGGACCAATCAGGCGAACCTCGCGCGCACGGATGCGTTCGTTGTAGCGCGGTTCACTCGGTGGCGTAACTATGACTGTTCACTTCTAAGCAATGGGCAAGCCCTCCTCTGTATCAATACCGCAAGATGCGATATGTTGCGCCAGTGCGCAAAGCAGACACAGAGCGACAGAATCGCTCGCCTTCTCGACCTGTCGCAACCTAATGGCTGGACCGGTGGGGGCAAATGCCCCACTTCGCTCAGTTGACGCCAGTTAGGGTATCGGCACATGAGCTCTGACCACACCATGCCCCCCACAGAATCCCCAAAGCCAGAAATGGACGAAGGCACCGCCGAAGCCCTCGAGGCTGTTGCCGAAGCCCGTCGGCGCCTCGCAGAAGTGCCAGCAGCCATCGTTGTAGCCAACCATGCCATGGGCCTCTTTGAGTTGGCAGCCATTCACCTGTCTGCGGAACCGGTTCGCCTATCCGACGCTCAGGTGGCAATTGATGCCCTTGGGCTCCTTGTTGATGGCCTAGGAGAACGCCTGGGTGAACATCACGACACTTTGGTGGCAGCTCTTGGGAACATACGCCTGGTGTTTGTTCAGAAATCGTCTCCGACTACACCGAACGAATAGAGACGGCCTCTGGGCGCGCTACGCGAAAGCCGTTGCGAAACATAACGGCTTGTCCAACTTCAATGGTGCGAGACCCATCGGCAATCGACACGCAATGGAATGGCCACACGACAGAAGCAGAATCTGTAATTTCTCCTAGGCCGTGCGCATCATTGAACGATGTCACCGTACCTCTGAGTTCTTCGCTCAACTCTTCCGACTGCATGAGCTAGTGGATGATTTTTGAAATGGGAATTTCAAGCAGGTCTGAGGCGCCAGCATCGATGAGATCAGGAATCAAAGTGTTGATACCTCGCTTAGGAACGACCGACTCAACAGCTACGTCACCAGAGGCAAGTCGCGACACCGTGGGAGACTTTGCCGCTGGCAACAGTGCAAGCACTGCGTCGAGCGATGTCTCTGCCACATTCAATTTCAACAGCACTTTGTCGCGGGCTTCGAGCGTTCCAGTCAGCAATGTCATTAGCTGCTCCATAGCGTGACGCTTCACTGGGTCGGCGTATGAATCCTTATTTGCTATCAGTTCCGTATAGCTAGTGAGAACAGTGTCAATGATGCGAAGGCCAGAGGCGCGCAATGCTCTACCTGTCTCAGTGATGTCGACAACACAATCAGCGATATCTGGAATCTTTGCCTCGCTGGCGCCATAACTAAGACGAATATCCGCCTTGATGCCGCGCTCTGCGAAATAACGGCGAGTCATTTCCGGATATTCAGTGGTGACACGTACTCCGTCTTTCAAATCTTTCGCGGACTGAGCAGGTGAAGAGTCTGCAACTGCAACAACAACACGTACTGGCTGAGACGTAGCTTTTGAGTAGCGAAGCTCTCCGAGGCTGACAACATCACTTGATGTTTCTTCAACCCAGTCGCGTCCGGTGATGCCAAGATCAAACAGACCTTCTTGAACATACGAGGCAATTTCTTGGGGACGAAGGATTCTGACTGACTCAACACGAGGATCATCGATAGATGCTTTGTATTCAACAGAAGACGAACGCACCACTGTGAGATCAGCTGCGTCAAACAGAGCGAGCGTTGCGGTCTCTAATGACCCCTTGGGTAAGACAATTTTCAGCACGAGATGAGGCTAGCGAGACAACCCTTCGGCACAAGGATGGTTTTACGAAGAGTTAGGAGAATTGAATGATTTCTTGACCGCTACGGCCACGTAACCACGAAGCAGCATCCATCACGGCTTTACCCTCGGGTTGAACAGACACCAGCCGAACCGCCCCATCACGCGTACCCACTATTCCGGCAGCATCACACAGACCCGGATCTAATTTCACTGGGTCTTGTAATGGTTCTGCATGGATAATTTTGAGTCGCTGAGAACCAATCATTGTGTACGAACGCACTGCTCGGACTCTACGCAGCACTTCAATACTCGAGACATTCCAATTGAGACGAAGTTCGTCAGTGCTGACTTTTGTGGCATACGTTGTCTCGCCTTGCTGTGGGATACCTATTCCAAGTCCGTCGTTCAACGTGTCAACAAGCAGTTGTCCGCCCACGACAGCAAGATCCGCTGTGAGATTCTCAGTTGTGTGCGTTTCCATAATGTCTATTTCGCGGCGAGCAAAGACATCGCCGGTATCGAGAGTCTCCTCGACATTCATGATGCACACCCCAGTACGCATATCCCCCGCCAATATCGCACGTTCTACCGGAGCTGCTCCACGCCAACGTGGCAACAATGAAAAGTGGATGTTGACCATCGGAACCTGGGAC
>JBILOM010000005.1:0-25004 GCA_044374495.1 Ilumatobacteraceae bacterium
CTGGCCGCATTAGCCAGATCAAAGCCGAAATCGACAACACCGATTCCGATTGGGACCGTGAAAAGCTTCAAGAGCGCCTTGCCAAGTTGGCCGGCGGTGTTGCAGTTATCAAGGTTGGCGCTGCTACTGAAGTAGAACTCAAAGAGAAGAAGCACCGCATCGAAGATGCAGTGTCAGCAACTCGTGCAGCAATCGAAGAAGGAGTCGTCGCCGGTGGCGGTACAGCTCTTCTTCGCACGCGTGCATCTGTTCTTAAAGTTGTTCAGAGCCTTGAAGGCGACGAAGCTACTGGTGCTCGCACTGTGTACGAAGCACTTGTTGCTCCGGCTAAGCACATTGCAGACAACGCTGGCATGGAAGGTTCCGTTGTTGTACAGCGCGTTGAATCTGAAAAGGGCAACATTGGTCTCAATGCTGCAACAGGCGAGTACGTCGACCTTGTTGCTGCTGGCATCATTGACCCTGCGAAAGTCACGCGCGCTGCATTGCAGAACGCAGCTTCCATTGCTTCATTAGTAATGACCACCGAGTGTCTTGTGGCTGATAAGCCTGACAAGAACGCCCCATCAATGGGTGGCGGCGGAATGCCTGGTGGAATGGGAATGATGTAATTCCCCTTTCGGAATAAAAACATTTCAGGGTGTGTTTCACTCAGAGCCTCCCGTTGATGGCCCGGACCTTTTGGTCCGGGCCATCAATATTTATACGGCGTACTCTGTACCCATGAAACAACGCACCAAAGGCATGTGGCTGGTACAGCTATTTGAATATGTCATTGGTTTCGCACTCGCCATGTCGGCGGCGAACTCTGTTAGCCCAGCCGCTCTTGCCGTTGTTGCTATTGCCATCATCGTGAATGCCGCAATCTCTACTGGGTCTCTTGCGGCCTTCCATGTTCTCAAGCCACATGCTCACCGTGCTGTCGGTATAGGCATTGCTGTGAGCGCGCTCGTTATCGCAGCCATTGCTCCCTTAGAACTCACGTCTCGACTAACACTTGTCCTAGCGGCGCTGACACAGGGCTTTGTGTCGGTACGCTTCGGGCATGGCTTTCGAACGACCAGCACCAGACCTCAATAAATTGATCACCGCATGGGACCTTTTTGAAAAAGGTGAAGAGATGCCAGGACGCGTTCTCGCCAATCTTAAGACAGCCGGACTTGCTGAAATTCTTGCTGAACTCAAATCATCTGGTTGGACTCCTACAGCATCGTGAGTCAACGACGCGGAGGTAATCAAAACATCCCGCGCCCCGATAATTGGCGTCTCGGCGACATTCCTGAATGGATGAACCGAGATTTCTCTGTTCTTAACGACATAAATGAAATCAGTCGCCGTCTGCACCTTCATGTTGCTTCAGACCAACCTGCAAATCTTGACTTGAAACAAGAATGGGTCGCATCATCCAGACCCTCAGCGGTTCTTATGCCGCTACTCGTCACGAATGACGGACCGTCGGTGTTGCTCACTCGCCGTGCTGATCACTTACGCAGCCACAAAGGAGAAATCTCTTTTCCTGGTGGTCGTATGGAACCAAATGAGACTCCACATCAAACTGCATTACGTGAAGCTCATGAAGAAGTGGCACTCCCTCATGACGTTGTGACCATCATCGGAACGCTTGAACCAATTGCCACCTTCGTTAGCAACAGCCACATCACGCCTGTCGTTGCTCTAGTAAAAGGTGAACCTGAATTGCGTGCAGACCCTGGTGAAGTAGCGCGCATCATGACTGTGCCGTTGCACAATCTTGCTCGCCAAGACACGTACCGAAATGAATGGTGGTCAACAGACCGCGGCGACATCAATATTCATTTCTTTGAACTTGATGACGAAACCGTCTGGGGTGCGACAGGGCGCCTGTTACACCAACTGATTGAGGCAATCACTACGCCCTAAGTTATGGTGTTCCAAAACTGCGCACGGCTCGAAAGTATGTTTCAGCCCACGCCAAACACTGCACCTTCGTCAGTCGAAGTTTCGATGTGCAGCTGGCACGTGCGTCTTTTCTGAATTGCTCGTCAATACGAAGGCGTAGCGCCTGGCTCCACAGACGACCATTTTTGAACCGACTCATGTTGCGGTATCCGAAATCATGCCGCCGACACGCGTTGTAGAAATCAAAACTTCGGCCGGTGCTCTGCACTATCGGTGCCGAACAACCATCAGTAGTCCAGTCAAGTCGCGCATCGTGCTCAGGCGAATCCGCTGTTGCTACAAAAGTTGGTAACGCAGTACGAAATAGCAAAGCCTCAGCAGCAGTTTGGGCCGAGGGAAGAGGAAGTGGGGTTACCGAGAGTCCCGCGGCAACAACGAGAGAGCACAAGATCGACATGCGCACCTCCTTTGCTCACTATGTGTGCGCACCGAAGGTGGGAATGGAATTGAGGCTCGACTATTTGCGGATTGTTTTGAGCAGCAGGGCCATTTCTACGGCGCCCATGGCAGCTTCGTCGCCCTTGTTGTCAATGCCTGGGCCGCTGCGGTCAATTGCTTGCTGTTCGGTGTTCAAGGTGAGCACGCCGAACATCACTGGAATGCCAGTAGACATTTGTGCGTCCTGAATTCCGCGAGTTGCTGCTTCACATACGTATTCAAAATGTGGTGTGTCGCCACGGATCACTGTGCCCAAACAAATGATTGCATCAACAGTTCCGGTTTCAGCCAGAACCTTCGCAGCAAGGGGGACTTCAAATGCACCAGGAACCCAATGTTCCACGATGTCGTTATCGGCAACTCCGCAACGCTCAAGACCACGCAGTGCACCATCGCGCAGTGCAGTCACAATGTGATCGTTGAATCGCGCTGAGACGATGCCAATGCGTAGTCCCTTGCCGTTGAGTTCAGGCATTGCGCCACTTGAACCTGCTCGTGTCATTTGGCTTCTCCTTGCCCGTCGTGCATATCAATATGGTGACCCATGCGCTCGCGCTTTGTACGCAAGTACGCCTCGTTTTCTGGTGTCGGAATTGTGTTCAGTGACACGCGTTCCACAACAGTGAGACCATAGCCACCAAGACCGCCGTACTTTGCTGGGTTATTCGTCATCAGTTTGAGTTCGCGCACACCAAGATCAGCGAGTATCTGTGCGCCAATTCCGTATTCACGGCTATCAACAGGCAATCCCAATTCTGTATTTGCATCAACTGTGTCAAAGCCTTCATCTTGCAATGAGTACGCACGAATCTTGTGACCAATACCAATGCCACGACCTTCGTGACCACGCAAGTACACAATGACTCCAGCTCCTGCTTCGTCAACCATCTGCATCGCAGTTGCTAGTTGAGGTCCGCAATCGCAACGACGTGAACCGAATACATCACCAGTGAGGCATTCGCTATGAACGCGAACCAAGATGGGTTCCTTTCCAGTGATTGTTCCCTTCACAAATGCAAGATGCTCAATGTTGTCAATGGTGCTCTTATATGCAACGCAAGTGAATGTGCCGAACTCAGTAGGTACTGATGCTTCGCCCATGCGCTCTACAAGGCGTTCGTTATGGCGGCGGTATTCAATAAGTTGGGCAATGGACGACAACAGCAAGTTGTGCTCAGCACAGAACGTACGAAGGTCTGGCAAACGCATCATGGTGCCGTCATCGTTTTGAATTTCACAGATCACAGCTGCAGGTTCGCAACCAGCCAACCGTGCCAAGTCGACGCCGGCTTCTGTATGGCCAGCCCGCTTCAGCACCCCACCATTACGTGCACGTAATGGAAAGATATGGCCCGGACGAGCAAATGACTTGAACGTCAGTTTCGGGTCTGATAGTCCGCGCAGTGTTGCTGCACGATCTGCAGCACTAATTCCTGTGGTTGTGCCTTCAATAAGGTCAACGGTGTCAGTAAATGCAGTGCGCTGGCTTTCTGTGTTCTGTTCCACCATCAGAGGCAGACGCAAATCATCACAACGCTCATCAGTAAGTGGCGCACACACCACGCCGGTTGAGTATCGCACGATAAACGCAAGCTTTTCTGCTGAAGCGAACTCGGCAGCCATAATGAAGTCGCCTTCATTTTCGCGGTCTTCATCGTCAACTATGACAACAATTTCACCGCGAGCAATCGCTGCAATTACATCTTCAATGGGGGCAAGGGTGGAATCACTCATGATGTTCCTACTTTCTTTCGTATGGGGTCTAAAACGATTTCTATATCTGCACCAAGTGCAGTAACTGATACCAATGTGCAATCTGACAAGGGGAGAGTGTCGGCGCCAACAAACACGCCAGGCGCGCTGTCGCTCCCGCTCACAATGGGCGCTACGTGGAATACGTACCTATTAATCAGGCCTTGTTCGTGGAACGCAGTGGCAACTGTTGCGCCACCTTCCACCATCAATTGCAGAACGCCGTCACTTCCTAATGAATCAAGCAAGTCTTCAAGGTTTGCGCTCCACACATCGCACGGCTGTACTTTTGCTGTTCCAGATACTGAACCACTACGTGACAACACGATGCGTCGCGGAGATGCACCTTCAACATGGCGCACTGTAAGTTCCGGATCATCGGCAATAACAGTGCCAGAGCCAACAACAATGGCGTCACTCTCTGCGCGCAACTGATGCACACGCACTCGAGCTTCTTCACCAGTTATCCATCGCGGACCATTCGGTATTGCAGTACGAGCATCAAGAGTAGTTGCCATCTTCAACATCACGAACGGACGGCCTGTGCGGCGATGATGCAAATATGGTGCAAGTTGTGCAGACACTTCGTCGGCCAACACATCAGTAATAACTTCAACACCTGCGGCACGCAATGCTTTAAAGCCAGTTCCGGCAACATGCGAATCAGGATCTGCAATCGCAGCAACAACGCACGCTACGCCAGCAGAAATAATTGCTTCGGTACACGGGCCTGTTCGACCAGTGTGAGAGCACGGTTCCAAGGTGGAGTACAACGTTGCACCATGAACATCACTGCCGCCATCGCGGGCAGCGTTCATTGCAACAATTTCAGCGTGCGGTCCGCCAGGTGGCTGAGTTGCACCTTCGTACACAGAACCATCAACGCACACAACGACTGCACCAACCCATGGGTTAGGTCGCGCGCGTGTACGCGCGGTGGCAGCCATATGCATGGCACGACGCATGAGCGTCTCGTGATTGGTCATGTTGTGTCCTTGCTCCCATCCGGACTCTTACCGTCGCCCTCATACCGAAGTACGAGGGTTCGCGGGCTATACCGCCGGTCGGGACTTTCACCCAAACCCTGCAAGGGGTGTTTTGTGTACGTGAGGGACGAATTTCCCTCGTGCCAAAGGCTACGTCGGTGGGTGTTCGGCCAACAACCTGTAAATATGGCGCATGAATAGGTACATGTCGCGCCCTGCCTGTTCATCTGCAATACCGGCCATCTGCCCAATAGTCGCAGCACCGGCACCAAGGTAAACGGCTTGGACTGCCATTTCTCGCGCAACTGATGGTTGAAGCTTTTCAATCTCGATAAAGCGCGCGGTCATGACCTCAATAATCGGCGTGACTATGGACTTCACGCCAACGTCAAAACCTTCGAGGTCAAGCCACATTATGAGACGAATTACCGCCGTGATCTCGGGAGTGAGCACCAATGCAGGTGTTCCAGCCTGTACTTCTGGCACGTTTGCCGCAATCTCAAGTACCTGTTGCATAGCCACAGCACGAAGAAGCTCGTTTTTCCCACCAAACCAGGTGTGAACAAACCCATGGTTGACATCAGCCAATAGGCCAATTTCCCTCACGCCTACTTCTGAGAAAGGCTTCTCCTGGATCAGTTGTTTGGCCGCCGCAATCAGCCGACGTTCGCCCTCAGCCCGGGAAATAGGCGAGCGCCGCTTCGGGGCTGCTGCTTTCTCGGCTGGCTTCTTTGATGGCACTCTTCAACCTTAATCCCAACCTTGACTGTTCGTGACCCAGACTCCGGACATTAGCCAAGAGTTTTGAGAGGGTTCAGTAGTTAGTAACTACTCCGAGTAGTCTTTCACTATTCGATACAGCCACCGCGTTGAGCCCATCGAATTTCATTTCTTCGAAGGGCCGCTCAATGTCTGAATTTTCACAAAGCAAAAAAGTTTCCAAGAAATCGAATCTCATCGGGATCGTTATTGTCACAACTTTGTTTGCAATCTTTGGACTAACTACAAATGCAGCCATTGCAGATTCAAACGAAACCGGAGCTGGTGGCGAGATCGGACTGACGCAAAGTTCTATCTCTGTTGGTGGAAATACTACGTGCGTGATTGAAGTAGGCGCTGCAAAGTGCTGGGGTGACAACACGTACGGCCAGTTGGGTGATGGCACAACTACGTCGTCTTCATCGCCAGTGCAAGTGACGGGATTGACCTCAGGTGCCACCTCAATCTCTGTTGGGGCGCAGCATTCGTGTGCTGTGGTGTCTGGTGCTGCGATGTGTTGGGGATATAACTGGGCTGGTCAGTTGGGCAATAAGTCAACAGTGGATTCTTCGAGTCCTGTGCCTGTTTTTGGATTGACATCAGGTGTTACTTCAATCTCTGTTGGCGGTAATCATTCGTGTGCTGTGGTTTTTGGTGCTGCGATGTGTTGGGGATATAACGGAAACGGTCAGTTAGGAAACAAGTCAGCTATCGCATCGACGAGCCCTGTTGATGTTTTTGGGTTGTCTGTTGGTGTGACTGCTATTTCTGCCGGAGCTAACCATTCGTGTGCTGTGGTGTCTGGTGCTGCGATGTGTTGGGGATATAACTGGTTTGGTCAGTTGGGTAACAACTCAACTGTCACCTCGACGAGTCCTGTTGATGTTTTTGGGTTGTCTGTTGGTGTGACTGCTATTTCTGCCGGGTCTTTTCACTCGTGTGCTGTGGTGTCTGGTGCTGCGAAGTGTTGGGGATATAACACCTACGGTCAGTTGGGAAACAAGTCAACTGTCAACTCGTCGAGTCCTGTTGATGTTTTTGGATTGTCAGTTGGTGTGACTGCAATTTCTTCTGAAAGTAATCAGTCGTGTGCTGTGGTGTCTGGTGCTGCAAAGTGTTGGGGATATAACACCTACGGTCAGTTGGGAAACAACTCAACTGTCGACTCGTCGAGTCCTGTTGATGTTTTTGGGTTGTCAGTTGGTGTGACTGCTATTTCTGCCGGGGCTAACCATTCGTGCGCGGCAACAGTCTCATTAGTGAAGTGTTGGGGTTATAACTCGTTTCAACAAGTAGGGCCATCTGTATTCGAGGTAACTCAGGTGAAAGATATCTCTTCGGGTGTGACAACTATTTCTGCCGGAAGTTATAACTCATGTGCTGTGGTGTCTGGTGCTGCGAAGTGCTGGGGAGAAAATACAAATGGTGAACTTGGTAACGGCGCAAACACGTCATCTGCAACGCCCGTGCAAGTGACGGGATTGACATCGGGCATAACCTCAATCTTTGTGGGAGCTAACCATTCGTGTGCTGTGGTGTCTGGTGCTGCGAAGTGTTGGGGATATAACTACTACGGTCAGTTGGGTAATAAATCAACTGTCAAATCGTCGAGCCCTGTTGATGTTTTTGGGTTGTCGTCTGGTGTGACTGCTATTTCTGCCGGAGCTAACCATTCGTGTGCTGTGGTGTCTGGTGCTGCGAAGTGTTGGGGATATAACGGAAACGGTCAGTTGGGAAACAAGTCAAGTATCGCCTCGACGAGCCCTGTTGATGTTTTTGGGTTGTCTGTTGGTGTGACTGCTATTTCTGTCGGAGATGGTCATTCGTGTGCTGTGGTGTCTGGTGCTGTTAAGTGTTGGGGATATAACGCCCAGGGCCAGTTGGGTGACAAGTCAACTTTTCAATCGAATAGTCCTGTTGATGTTTTTGGGTTGTCGTCTGGTGTGACTGCTATTTCTGTCGGAGCTAACCATTCGTGTGCTGTGGTGTCTGGCGCTGCGATGTGTTGGGGATATAACTATTACGGTCAGTTGGGTAACAACTCAACTGTCAACTCGTCGAGCCCCGTTGATGTTTTTGGGTTGTCAGTTGGTGTGACTGCTATTTCTGTCGGAAATGGTCATTCGTGTGCTGTGGTGTCTGGTGCTGCGAAGTGTTGGGGAGCTAACGGCGAGAGAGGTACGGGTCGGTACTACTACGGTCAGTTGGGTGACGGAACTATGAATGATTCGTTAGTTCCTTTACAAGTGTTGGGTATGACATCTGGCGTGACGGTGTTATCTGCTGGAAGAAATAGTACGTGTGGAATCAATGCTGGTGTTGCGAAGTGTTGGGGAAGAAACTCGCATGGACAACTGGGAGACGGAACTTCGGGAGGTCCAAATGGTTTTATGTACAAGACCCCACATACCGTCAGTGCATTCGGGTCGTTGACGTCAACGTCAACTACGTCAACGTCAACGACATCAACTACCTCAACCACAACCACAACCACATCAACGACTACGACCGTTCCGGCGAATACGACGACAACAACTGTTGTGGGTAGCACGACAACAACGACAACTGCTGCTCCTAAATCAGTAACTACAACAACAGCTGCGGTAAGTGCAGCAGCGACGACTACAACGATTGCGACGGCTCCTGCGGGAACAGTGGCGCAAGGGCAAGTATCTGTTGAAACAATTGCTCCAACTAGTGGACCAACAACAACACTTCTCGCCCCATTGCAAGTTGTAAAAACTCAAAAACCGAGAGCATTAGTAACAACAACAACTGTTCCGCCGGTGGTAACCACCATTGCAGGTGCTCCAGTAGGTGTAGAACCTGATGCCCCGGTAGTTGGGCCAGGAGAAGCATCTGTAGTGAATGATGGTCGTGCTGTCAAAACAACGATTTCGCGAGCAGATAACCAGATAACAGCTACGGCTGGAACAATGTCGACCACTCTCTCAGGTCTCACATCAAATGGAAAGCGTGTTGCACTTGATGCAAATGGAAATCTTGTTGTGAGAAGGACTGAACGGTTGGTGTTAAGCGCCGCCGGATTTGAAGCAGATCGAGATGTAGCGGTGTGGGTATATTCATCACCAACCAAATTGGGTGTAATCAAAACATCAGCAGAGGGAACAATCTCTGGGGCATTTGATCTGCCTTCAGGACTTGAAGTTGGTAATCATCGCCTTGTGCTTGAAAGCAAAAAGTCTGATGGACAAACTTCTGTTGTCGCGCTTGGCTTTTCGTATGCAACATCAGACTCTGGTTCAGCCATAACTCGATTGCTGATCGCAGTGCCAATCTTCTTTGCAATGCTTTTTGGATTGTTCTTGCCAGCTATCTCACGCCGACGCAAGAAAGAAGCAACTGCGCAATAACTAGATCGAATTCTGTTTTCGAACTATTTGGGTGGGTGTTCGGCTAACAGTCCGACAATATGGCGCCACAGCTGCATAACGGGCACGACTGAACTCATTTCGGAGAGCCCGAGTAGTGATCCGAAAGTGCCGCCAGCAAGACCTAGAGAAATAGCTTGAGTAGCTGCTTGTCTGGCGATAGCAGGATCGATTTTTTCTACTTCCACATAACGGGCTGTCAAAGCATCCACGAGCGGCGTATTGGCAAATAACTCACCAGTGTTGACACCTTCAAGGTCAAGCCAAATTACGAGTCGCACCATAGAGACAACTTCTGGGTCGAAGAAGTTGATAGCGGGCGCTCCGGATTCAGCGAGGGGCACCGCGTCGACAAGGTCGAGTACTTTTTGTCGCACAACGGCCAATAGAAGTTCGTTCTTGCCGCCAAACCAGGTGTGCACAAAACGGTGGTTGACGTCGGCAAGAAGTGAGATTTCTCGAAGACTCACTTCTGAGAACGGCTTGTGTTGAATCAAGTTTGCTGCAGCTTCGATAAGCCGACGTTCGCCTTCAGATCGAGTGATTGGAGACCGGCGTGCTGGGGCTTCCTTCCTCACTACTGGTTTCTTCGTTGGCACTGTTCCACCCTAATTCTCGACATAGCTTGTTGATGACCAATCGGGAGATTGGTGAAGGAGTTCAAGATTTCTGATGGGTTCGTGTACGATGTGCACTTCATGATTGGTGCAAATCTATTGAGTAAAAAGACTGCACATGTTTAGGAGACGGCGTCGCCAATCAAGTTCGGGTGAAGATGGTGCTGGCTGGATCTATGCCGACTTGTTCTTGGCACTCATGATTGTTGGTCTTGGCTCTGCAGTTATTACGTCGTCATCTCCATCTGGTGCTGCTTCGACTACTGCGCCAGCCACGTTTCAATTGAGTTGTGCGGAGTTCCCTGTGAGAGTGCCAAACAATTTGTCGCGTACAAATGGTGGTGCACAAATTGAGGCAGCCATTACTAGTGAAATTAGTAAGCGCGGATGGAGTGGCGAGAGCGCTAAGCCGGGACTAGTCATTGTCTTTGGTGGTTTTTCTGGTAGCGAAACTGCGGGAGCAGGTGACAGGCGAGCACAAAACCTGCGCGCCACACTTCGTGCCGCAGTACCGCCGTTTCAACAAGTAGAAATGCGTACAGGTGGTGCGCAGAATGTCACTGTCAATGGAACCTCGTCTGATGTCGGTGGTGCTGGTTCGTTCTTGCTTGTTGTCTATTTATTGTTCAATGGTCCAGACCTCACTGAAGACTGCACCCGTTAAGGAGCTATATGCCTCATTCACCTCACGCCCATGCCGATGCAGTCGCAGCAGTTGACAATTGGCTCACAATTTCAAAACAAGTGACATCACTCGGAGCTAGCGCCCGACAGTTCGTTGAAGACCTACGCAACAACGAAAAGACACGTGAGTGGTCAAAGGTCAATGTTGAACAGATTTTGCCATTCAAGAGTGAGACCCCTCGCTTGTTGTTGGTAGTGCGTGCCGGAGCAATGTTCTTGCCAATTCTGTTGACATGGCTCGCGCTTTCGCAGGTCATTGGCCCATTTGCGCTGTATCTGCAGAACCAGCAAGCAAGTGCCAACTTTTTGTGGTTCTGGAACCAGAACCCAGGGAAGTCATTTGCTGGTGTGTGGAAGTTAAGCCATGTGGCTCTTACCGACGCAGCAATTTTGGCGTTCCTCACAGTTCTCGCAATGCGCATTACGTGGTGGGAAACATCGCGAGCAGAACAGTCAGAGGCTCGATACACAGAAATGTTGTCGGCCCTTGAGTTCTATTTCGTTTCTTCGCGCGATAACTAAGCAGGTTCGTGGCGTATTGTTCGCCATATGACTTTTACAACTCACCATGCATTGGTGAACAACGTTGACATTGCATATTGGCACGAGCGTTCTGAAGGCGCACATAAAGTTTTGGTGTGTGTACACGGCTGGCCAGAGTCAAAACGCATTTTTTCTCGTGTAGTCGGGCCATTGCGTGATGCCGGCTTCGACGTTGTGGTGCCAGACTTGCGTGGGTTTGGTGAATCGGGTCTAGCTGCAGATGGTTTTTACGACGTGGTGTCACACGCACGCGATATTGAATCGCTGGTGTTTGACCATCTCGGATACGACGCAGTTGTGCTTGTCGGTGGTGACTTAGGTGGTCCGGTAATTCAAGAGATGGCATTGCGGAATCCGCATCGAGTGGAACGCATGGTGCTGTTCAACTCACCACTTCCAATGGATAAGGAACGGATGGCTGGCATGCGAACTCGTCCGCCCGTTGAGGTGATGGACTATTTCATTCGGCAGGGTACTGATGCAGATGCGCTTGCTGCTGAATTGAAGACGGCTGAGAAACGTGCTGCATATATATCAGAGTTTTACTCAACGAGACTGTGGGCGCACCCCGGTGCATTCAGTGCCGATGACATTGCATGGCATGTTGAACCATTTTGTGATGCACAAAAACTACGGGCTTCTTTTGCAAATTATGAATCTGCATTTGATGCAACGAAACGAAGCGAGAAACCTTTGTATGGCAGAAATCTAGTGACGCCAACACTGATTTTGTTTGGAACAAGTGATCACGTGATTTATCCAGATTTTGACCTGATGGCTGCAACGGTTTTTGACGTTCATGACGGGCCGATTCGAATTGAGAACTGCGGTCATTTTGTGCCGTGGGAGGCTGCGGAAGAATTTACTTTTCGTACAGTTGAGTTCTGTCGCAAAAACTGAATTATTCGTCCTGTGACATTCTTTCGGCAATAGCTCGGTCTCGACGAATGACGTTACGAATCAAGACCGAACCAACGACACCGACGCCAGCAAGCATCACAAGGAATACGGTGTATTGCATCCAACCTCCACGATCGCCTGAACTTTGTGGCTTTTTGCCACAATCTGGGCGTGGGTTTGAGTTAATGCATTCTGACGGCTCATTGACTAAGTCCCAGACATACGTTGTGTCTGTCACTTCACCAGCAGCAACAGTTGTGTCAGTCGGAGTATCTGCTGCGTTGACTACAGAGAGTCCGAATGGTGCAAGCGTGAGAAGAACAGCACAGGCGATGGGAGCAATACGGGGCATGGGACTATCGTCTCACGCCAACTAGTGTTTACAACGCTATGAGTACAAAGTCACATCCCGCCCAGCATGATGTAGTGCTCGTTGTTGACTTTGGTGCCCAATATGCCCAACTCATTGCGCGTCGGGTGCGTGAGGCTCGGGTGTACTCAGAAATCGTTCCGCACCGTATTTCGGCAGCAGAAGTAACGGCCAAAGCGCCGAAAGCAATCATTCTGTCTGGTGGCCCAAAGAGCGTGCATGTCGATGGTGCGCCGTTGCTCGACCCTGCAATTTATGAATTGGGAATTCCGATTCTTGGTATCTGTTACGGCTGCCAGTTGGTGGCTCAACAACTAGGTGGTGTTGTTGCTCGTGGTGGTCGTGGTGAATATGGCCGTGCCACTCTGACGCGTAACTCTGCAACTTCGAAACTTCTTGGTGATTCAACACCACAAGTGCATGACGTATGGATGAGCCATTTCGATTTCGTTAGCGAAGCTCCAGTCGGTTTTGTGGGAACAGCGGCTACACCCGATGCTCCGAATGCTGTGATTGAAGATGATGCGCGCCGTATCTATGGAGTGCAATATCACCCTGAAGTTGTGCATACGACTAGTGGTCAAGATCTGTTGGTTCGATTCTTGGTGGACATTGCGCAATGTAAACAAGATTGGACAATGGCGAGCATTGTGCAGGATCAGATTGAAGCAATTCGTGCGCAAGTCGGAACCGAACGGGCAATTTGTGGCTTGTCAGGTGGAGTTGATTCCTCGGTGGCTGCAGCAATCGTGCATCAAGCAATTGGTGCACAACTTACGTGTGTCTATGTAGACACTGGGCTAATGCGTCGCGGTGAAAGCGAACAAGTTGTTGAGACATTTCGCAAGAGCATGGGAATTGAATTAATCCACATTGATGCAGGCGACAGGTTCTTTGCAGCACTTGCTGGAATTACAGAACCAGAAGCGAAGCGCAAAGCAATCGGTGAGTTATTTGTACGCATTTTTGAAGAGAATACTGGTGGACTCACCGATGCGAAGTTCTTGGTACAAGGAACGTTGTATCCAGACATTGTTGAAAGTGGTGGGCACGACGGAACTGCGGCAGTAATCAAGAGTCACCACAATGTCGGTGGTCTCCCTGACGATATGACACTTGAGTTGTGCGAGCCGCTACGTGCGTTGTTTAAAGATGAAGTGCGCAAAGTTGGTGTTGAAGTCGGACTCAGTGACGACATTGTGTGGCGTCAGCCATTTCCTGGTCCTGGCCTCGGCGTACGAATCATTGGTGAAGTAACGCCAGACAAAGTGGCAACCTTGCAACATGCAGACGAAATTGTGCGTCATGAAATTAAGGCCGCTGGTCTTGAGCGGGAAATCTGGCAGGCCTTCGCGGTGCTGGCCGATATTCGCAGTGTCGGAGTCATGGGCGACGAGCGCACCTATGGCCGCCCCATCATTATTCGGGCCGTTACCAGCGACGACGCCATGACCGCAGACTGGGCACGGCTGCCGTATGACCTCTTGGAAAAGATGTCGAGCCGCATCATCAATGAGGTCCCCGGCATCAACAGGGTGGTCTATGACGTCACCTCGAAACCACCTGGCACGATTGAGTGGGAATAGCCCTAAGTGGCTCAAATCCACCCCTGTAAGGCTCTGAGAGGGCGCCGTCGGGCCATAACGCCACCCAAGTAGCCTGACAGGGTCATGTTTTCGACCCGTCACCACCGGGGACCCTTTCGGTCCGTACTGGTCTCACTTCTTGCCGTTGGCATCTTGGGAGGCACGGTTATTTCTCCGCCGGTTGCCTCTGCCGACTCCCTCGACGAAAAACGCCGCCAGGCGGCCAATATTGCAGATCAGTTGGACAACCTGGCAGAGCAGATGGATGCGCTGGGCGAAGACTACGCGCAGTCATTGACTGACCAAGCAGACCTTGCCGTAGAGATTGATAGAGCTCAGGCAGACGTGGCAGCAGCAGAAGCGCAGTTATCGCAAATGCGCGGCACGTTGTACATGTCGGCAGTTACCCAGTTCATGCATGGTGGCCGCAATTCAACTTTGACAAATCTTTTCGCGTCGTCCGGTGGGGTACAAGATTCACTGCAGCGCAGCCAGCTGTTATCAATTGCGATGAACCAAGGTTCACTGACAACAGACTCGCTTGATGCAACAGCGACATCACTCTTGAAGAAAAAAGCGGCTTTAGAAAAGAAGCGTAAACAAGCAGTGAGTATTGGTGAAGTTGCAAACAAGCGTTTAGGCGCAGCAGAGGCTCTAGCTGCGCGTTATGAAGAGTTGCAATCAACAGTTCAGGGTGACCTTGTTGATTTGCTACGTGAGGAACGTAATCGTCGTGAGGCGCAGGCTCTCACTGATGCCCAGCGAGAAGCTGCAGGGTTCAGTAGCAAGTACGCATCAATTCAAAAGAAGTACGGCAATATCCCGAAGGTTTCGGCACGTAGCCAATCAGCTATCAAGGCTGCATTGTCACAACTCGGAGTTCCGTATCGGTATGGCATGAATTCTCCGGGTAAGGCATTCGATTGTTCAGGTCTCACCACATACGCGTGGGGCAAGGCCGGCGTTGGTCTGAAACGAAATTCGCGTGCTCAGTTCAATTCATTGCCTCGAATTCCGAAGGAACTAGCAATGCCTGGCGACCTTATTTTCACAGGCACTCCCATTCACCACGTTGGCATTTACCTCGGTAACGGAACAATGGTGCATGCACCACGAACCGGAGACGTTGTAAAGATTGGGCCAATTCGCTGGTGGAAGGTTGTTGGCGTCGCTCGCCCTGGTTGATAAGCGATACGGTCTATCTCCATGCAGGGGATCGATGAAGTCAAAGTAGAAGCGTGGCTGAACGCCAATATCGAAGGTGCACAGGGGCCGTATACATATGAACTGATTGCTGGTGGACGAAGCAACATCACTTTCCGAGTTACCGACGCAAATGGAATGCAATTAGTTCTGCGTCGTCCGCCAATGGGTCATGTGTTGGCAACGGCTCATGACATGGCACGCGAGCATCGCATCATTTCCGCAGTCGGAAAGACCAACGTGCCAGTGCCTCGCACGCTCGGTGTGTGTACTGATGAAGAAGTCAATGGTGCGCCGTTCTATGTGATGGCTTTTGTTGGTGGTGTCGTACTTGATAGCCCAGATAAAGGTCTGTTATTGCCAGAAGCATTGCGTACTACGGCAGCCGAAAATCTCATTGATGTATTGGCTGATTTGCACGCAGTTGATATTGATGCCGTTGGACTTGGTGACCTAGCGAAACGTGAAGGCTACGTTGAGCGTCAGGTGAAGCGCTGGAGCACACAGTGGGCTAATTCAAAAACACGTGAGCTTCCTGCAGTGGAAGAAGTGGCACGTTTGTTGGCTGAAAACATTCCGGTACAACATGGTGTTTCAATCGCTCATGGTGACTACCGATTTGGAAACTGCCTAACTGATATATCAACAGGAAAGATTGCTGCAGTACTCGACTGGGAATTGTGCACGCTTGGTGACCCATTGGCTGATCTCGGGTATGTCGGCATCTACTGGACTGATCCTGGCCAACCAATGTTGCGTCATAACGATCCGTCGGGACATCCTGGTTCGTGCACGTTTGACCATTTGGTTCAACGCTATGCAACACGAACTGGCCGTGATGTTTCAAACGTCGGGTACTACAAAGCTTTCTCTAGTTTCCGTTTGGCAGTTATTTCTGAAGGCGTATACGCGCGATATTTGCACGGCGCCATGGGCGACCAAGATATTGATCTTGAACCGATGAAACTCGGGACAGAAACATTGGCAGAAGCTGCGCTCGCAGCATTAACAGGGAAGTAGACATGGCTGTTTTAGAAGGTTGGGTAAAGGGTTCTTTCACCTCTGCATTGTTGACACGTGATACGTATCGCAAGGGGACTGGCCCAGTTGTCATTGTTGTTCACGAAATTCCAGGCATCACCCCAGCAGTCGAGCGTTTCGCTAACGATGTTGTGAATGCTGGGTTCACAGTTGTCATGCCGGACTTAGTAGGAACTCCTGGCCGCAAAGTCGATGGAAGATACTTGGCATCGTCAATGCTGAAGGTGTGCATTTCAAAAGAGTTCACGACGTTGGCTCTTCAGAAGACTTCACCAATCATCTCGTGGTTGCGTGCATTAGCGCGGGCGCTTCACAATGAAATTGGTGGCAAAGGTGTTGGCGCAGTTGGCATGTGTTTCTCGGGTGGTTTCGCTCTCGGCATGATGGTGGACGACATCATGGTTGCCCCTGTCCTGTCGCAACCGTCATTACCGTTTGCTGTTGGCAAAGCGCGTGGTGCAGATTTGAATTTGTCACCTGATGACGCAGCAGTTATCACTCAGCGCGCGGCAGAGGGTTGCCAAGTGCTTGGGTTGCGATTCACGCAAGACAAATTGGTGGGCGACAGGTTCGCTTCATTGCGCAAACTCATTGGCGATGCCTTCATCGCAGTTGAGATTCCGTCACAGTCGCCGAAAGATCACAGTGTTCTTACAGAACAGCGCGATGAGGACAGCGTGCAACGAGTGCTTGCATTCTTCAGCGAAAAACTGAAGTAGTTATTGCGGGCCACCGTCAACAGGAAGCAAGGTTCCTGTTGTGTAGCTACTTGCGTCACTAGCCAAGTACAGGGCAGCGCCAACAATCTCACGTGGTTCTCCACCACGCTGCAACATATAACCAGTTTTTGCGGCCTTGTTGAAACGTTCCATATCCCATGCCTTTGAGATATCCGTTAAAAATGGCCCTGGAACAATGCAGTTCACACGCACGTGCGGTGCGTAGGTGCGTGCAAGCCCCATGGTCAAGTTGTTAACAGCAGCCTTTGCAGCCCCGTAGATCACTTCATTAGGCGATGGTCGTTGGCTTGCAATAGAAGAGACATTGATTATTGAACCACCACGTACGGTGCCATCTGCATTCTTCGTAGTCATGTGGGTACCAATGAGTGCGGATAAACGGAATGGCCCCTTTAGGTTCACGCCGAGAACTTTGTCGTATAAATCTTCTGTGACTTCCACAAGCGATGAATACAACGGTGACATACCTGCATTGTTAACAAGAATGTCAATGTGTCCGAACTCGGCAATGGCAGCTGTTGCCAATATCTCTGCATCAGACCATGATGCCGCGTGATAGCCGATGGCTAGTGCACGTCGACCCAATGCACGAACTTCGTTTGCAACTGTCTCACAGTTCTCAACTTTGCGACTTGCAATAACAATGTTTGCCCCGCGCTCTGCGAATGCCAAAGCCATCTCGCGACCAAGGCCGCGGCTGCCACCAGTGATGATGGCGTTCTTGCCCTCTAATGAGAAAAGATCTGTCATGTCGATTCCTTTGCTGAATATTCAGGATGTTTGAATGACGCCACGGTACGTCGTACATCTGCGTTGGTCGACACCAGAAGATGGCGGGCCAGTAATCCCTTTGCTGCCTTGGCATTATGGCCACCGACCACGGCTCCAGAATGTGACACAAGGTCAATGCGAACAACGTTGTCAAGCAGATTCCAATTGATGGCAGCACGGTGCTCGTTCGGCAACAAGTCAATGACAGCCTTCCTTTTTGCAACTGCTACTAGTGCGTCGGTGATTGCTTCATTCCAGAATTTCGACATCGTGCCAAATGGTGCGAGGCGTGCACCCATCTTCAATCGGTAATCGGGGACCTGATCATCTGCACGCACAAGACCAAGCAACCCAGACGGAACAATGATGCGTTTTATGAATGCGTTGCGCTGCGTTGCGGTGAGAGATGCAAGATCTAAGTGATCCCATACGACTCCGGTGTATCGCTGCCATGCAGGAAGACACGGTGCACCAACTAATTGCATGTTGGAAGATTGCGCACGAGTTAGGTGCGCCCCACTTACACCGAGAAGTTTTTGTGCGCCACCTTTTTCTTTTCGTAATTGTGCAACTACAAGCGCACGTTGAGTTGCAAGTGCCTCGCCGAAAATTCCTGCGTCATAGGCCCACCTAATGTTTGGTTTACCATCCAATGCTTTTCCTTCTGTCGGAGGAAGCAGTAATAAAAAATCATTCGCACTCATCTATCTAAGTCTTGCACGCTGTGCATACGATGAAGTTATGAAAGTACATGTTGATTCAAAAAAATGCCAAGGACATAACCGTTGTTATGCATTAGCACCCGAGATATTTGATGTTGATGACTACGGGCAAGCTTTCGAACTGAACAATGGCGATGTGCCGGTCGCACTGGAAGAAAAGGCTCGCTTGGCTATTGCCAACTGTCCTGAATTCGCAATAACAATAAAGGAATAGAAACATGACATCTGTATACGGACCTGCAACAAACTGGGCAACTGACTTTGATCATGCTGACCCGGAGTACAACAAGAATATTCACAAAATATGGGATGACTTGAAAACATCTGGTTGCCCCATTGCTCACACAGATCGGTATGGCGGCGCGTGGTTACCACTGACATATGAAATGGTTCACGAGATTTCATACGACACCACACATTTCTCCAGCCGTAGCCCCGTTGTTGGTCAGTTGAAGCCGAGTGAAATTCCTGATGCGATTCCTGCGCCTGTCGGCGGAGTCCCACCAATCTCAAGTGATCCTCCATTTCATGCCGGGGCACGTCACTTGTTGCTGCCTATCTTTGCACCAAAGAAAATTGATCCTCTGAACAGTGTGATCAGAGAGTTCTGCCACAAACTTATTGATGACATGGGCGACAAAGAATTTGTCGATGGTGCTGTTGAATACGCGCAGAATATCCCCGTCATGGTTGTTGCGCATTTGTTGGGGTTCCCACTTGAAGATGCAGATCAATTCCGCGTGTGGATTCGTTCTGCACTTGAAGACGTTGGTGAATCTCGTGAACAACGTGAAATAGATCAGTTGGCTCTCGCTGACTACATCAACAAGCACATTGATCAGCGAATTGAAAAACCAGGTGATGATCTCATTTCGTATCTGCTGAATGCTGAGATGGAAGGCGAGAAGTTGTCGCGCGAACACGTATTTGGAACTGTCGCACTTGCTTTAATTGCCGGTATCGATACGACGTGGAGTGCACTCGGCTCTTCTTTGTTGCATTTGGCAAGTAATTCAGTTGACCGTCGCCGTCTTGTTGAGAATCCGTCGATGATTCCCCAGGCAATTGAAGAGTTCCTGCGTGCGTATGCTCCCGTCACTATGGCGCGTCTTGTCACTGAAGACATGGAGTTCCATGGTGTGCACATGAAGAAAGAGGATTGGGTCCTTCTTCCATTCCCCGCTGCAAACCGCGATGAAAAAGAGTTTCCGAACGCTGACACAGTGGATATTGATCGTGAAATCAATCGGCACACGGCATTTGGCCTTGGAATTCACCGTTGCATCGGTTCGAACCTGGCGCGACTTGAGTTGAATGTGGCTGTTGAAGTTTTCCTCGAGCGCTTCCCGGATTTCGAACAGGACACCAAAGAAGAAGTGAAGTGGAGTCTTGGCCAGGTCAGAGGGCCGCGTAAATTGCCGCTTCGGATTCTTGCCCGATCATAAGAACTAGGGCTCGGCACGATATTTGGGTTGCCTTACTGCCTAGTATTAAGGGATGCGCGTACACGTAGACCCCTCCAAATGCCAAGGACATAACCGTTGTTATGCCTTAGCTCCCGAATTATTTGATGTTGACGATTACGGCAACGCTTTCGAACGTAATGACGGCGTCGTTCCTGCCGGCCTCGAAGACAAAGCACGCCTTGCGCTTGCTAACTGTCCCGAATTTGCAATCTCAATCGAGGAATAGCCATGAGTGAAACCGTTTACGGCCCCGTCACAGATTGGGCGACAGACTTCGACCACGGTTCACCTGCATATGCAGCGAACCAACACAAGATTTGGGATGACCTCAAAAACTCTGGTTGCCCAATTGCGCACACAGAGCGTTATGGCGGCACATGGTTGCCACTCACCCATGAGATGGTGCATTCAATTGCATACGACACAGATCATTTCTCAAGTGAAGGACCAGTTGTTGGTCAGTTAAAGCCAAGTGAAGTACCTGATCGCATTGGTGCTCCTATCGGGCCTGTACCACCTATCTCTTCTGACCCTCCATTCCACAACGAAGCTCGACGCTTGTTGCTTCCTGCATTCTCTCCAAAGATGATTGATCCTTGGCGTGACGAAGTCATTGAAATTTGCAACAAGCTCATCGATGACATGGGCGACGCAGATCACATCGATGCTGCATTGCAGTACTCACAGCACATTCCAGTAATGGTTATTGCGCGCATGCTTGGTTTGCCAGTTGAAGATGGTGACAAGTTCCGCGGTTGGGTCAACCTTGTACTCAGCGGTATTGGTGAAGAGCGCACAGAAGAGCGCATGCAAAAGTTCATGGAATTCAATGAATACCTTGCGTATCACGTGAATGACCACAAGGAGAACCCTCGCGAAGATCTCATCTCGTTCTTGTTGAACGCTGAAATTTTCGGTGAGAAGTTGTCGCTTGAGCATGCAGTCGGAACAGTCATTTTGTTGCTTATTGCTGGCATTGACACAACATGGAGCGGTATCGGTTCATCGTTGTGGCACCTTGCAACCAACTCAGTAGACCGTCGTCGTTTGGTAGAAAACCCAGACATGATACCTACAGCTGTTGAAGAATTCCTTCGTGCATATGCGCCTGTCACCATGGCACGCGTTGTAAAAGAGGACATGGAATTCCACGGTGTACAGATGAAGAAAGAAGACTGGGTTCTTCTTCCTTTCCCTGCTGCTAACCGTGACGACAAGCAATTTGCAAACGCACACGAAGTTGTAATCGACCGCGAAGAGAACCGCCATGCCGCCTTTGGTCTTGGTATTCATCGTTGCCTTGGTTCAAACCTTGCTCGTTTGGAAATGAATGTTGCAGTTGAAGTGTTCCTTCAGCGCTTTCCAGACTTCTCAGTCGATGCAAATGAAATGGTCACGTGGAGCACGGGTCAAGTACGAGGACCTCGTACCTTGCCATTCGTGGTCAACGCTCGCGCATAACCCACATTCTTCGCGCCGACACAGTCCGCTCGTAAGATGGCGGGACCATGTCAGATCAACTATTTAGCTCTTCAGGTAACAGCACGCCGCTGAACCCTGACCAACAAGAGGCTGTGTACCACCCAGGTGGCCCACTGCTTGTTGTTGCTGGTGCTGGCTCTGGCAAAACTCGTGTTCTCACTCAGCGCATCGCATGGCTTATTTCGCAAGGCACATCGCCCTACGCAATTTTGGCCATCACATTTACCAATAAGGCTGCTGAAGAAATGCGACACCGCGTCGCTGACTTGGTAGGTCCAACTGCGCGATCAATGTGGGTCACCACATTCCATAAAGCATGTGTTCGCATGTTGCGCCAACACGCTGAACTGATTGGTTACCCGAAGCAGTTCACTATTTATGATTCGCAAGATTCAAAGCGACTTGTTGGGTATGTCATTCGTGACATGGGACTTGATGCCAAAAAGTTTCCGGCCAACGCGGCCCAATCAAAAATCAGTTTGTGGAAAAACGAATTGATTACACCGGCTGTTGCGTTTGATACTGCTGAACATATCTCTGCGCGGCGTAATGCCGAGATTTATCGTGAGTACCAAGCGCGTCTCATTCGTGCCGGAGCAATGGACTTCGATGACTTGTTAGTCAATGTTGTTCGTCTTTTTGAAGCACACCCCGAAGTGTTACGTCAGTATCAGGAACGTTTCCAGCACATTCTGATCGACGAATATCAGGATACGAACCAAGCACAGAACCGCATTGTTCTGATGTTGGGCGCTTTGCATCACAACGTGTGTGTGGTGGGTGACAGCGACCAGAGCATTTACAAGTTCCGTGGTGCCGACTTGCGCAACATTGATCAGTTTGAAAGCGCATTCGGCGAAGCAACAGTTGTGGTGCTCGCACAGAACTATCGCAGTACGCAAACAATTCTTACTGCTGCCAATGCGGTCATCTCACAGAATGTCGGAAGGCGTCCGAAAGATCTGTGGACATCTGCTGGCGATGGTGAACGAATAGTCCGCTACTTTGCAGAAAACGAATATGACGAAGCTGCGTGGGTTTCCTCAACAGCGCAAGAGATTCACACAAAAGAAAAGCGTGCATGGGGCGATATCGCCATCATGTATCGCACCAACGCACAAAGTCGTGCCATTGAAGAGTCAATGATGCGTTCCGGCATTCCGTACAAAGTTGTCGGTGGTACGAAGTTCTACGAACGTCGCGAAGTAAAAGACGCCATTGCATATTTGAAGGCCGGCGCAAACCCACTTGATGAAATCAGCATTAAGCGAGTGCTGAATGTTCCAAAGCGCGGCATTGGCGATACCAGCATCGGAAAAATCGATCTGTTTGCTACTGCAAATGACATTTCATTCATTGATGCAATGCGTCGTGCCAGTGAAGCAGGCGTATCTGGTGGAGCAATCAAGGGAATCGCATTGTTTGTCACCTTGGTTGATCAGATGAACGCAGCGTTAGCAGACGGGCCATCAGCATTGTTGGAAGTGGCAATGAATAACAGCGGCTACATCACCGAACTAGAGCAAGAAGCAACAGTGGAAGCCGCAGGGCGTCTTGAAAATATCTCCGAACTCATTGGTTCTGCTGCAGAATTCACTCAGGTAGAAGAGTTCCTTGAACAAGTTGCGCTTGTTGCAGACACCGATGATCTTGATGCCGAAAACCACATTGTGCTCATGACATTGCACTCGGCAAAAGGCCTTGAATATCCGGTTGTTTTCTTGGTTGGTTGTGAAGAAGGAATCTTCCCGCATAACCGCGCATTGCTTGACCCCGCAGAGCTTGAAGAAGAGCGCCGCCTTGCATATGTAGGTCTCACTCGTGCGCGCGAGCGGTTGTTGGTGTCACACGCATGGCAGCGCATGTTGTTCGGCCAATCGCAGTACAACCCACCATCGCGGTTCTTGGCTGAAGTTCCTGCCGAATTGTTTGATCGACAGGGCAACGTCGATTCAGGATCTGATCACGGGCGTGTCTTTGGTCGAACATCAACTGACTGGAACGATGCAGAACTTCCGGCCTACAAGCGTCGCAACGAAGATGACGACGATTCGTTTGGTCGCTCATATGGTCGCCGCGCCGAACGAGCAGTGCGCCCTGCAGCAGAACCTCGCAACACAGATCATCTCGTAGGGCTGAAGCCAGGCGACGATGTGATGCACTCCGTATTTGGCGAAGGCGTTGTTATAGAGATCAAAGGCACTGGTGACAAGACTGAAGTCACCGTCCGCTTCCGCGATAAGGGCACCAAACACTTGGCTCTTGCGTGGGCCCCGCTGACAAAACTGTAGTGAAGTTCTTTTCAGAGCTCCACGAGTAGTAGAAATAGTGTTATGAAGGCAGCAATCCTTATCGAAAGTCTCACTGGCAACACGTGGAAGGCGGGCGAACTTATCGCCGCCAATCTTCAACAAGAGAACTGGTCAATCACTGGAATCTCTTCGATGAAAGATCCAAACCATGCTTCAATTCAAGATGCTGACACCGTCATCGTTGGCACGTGGGTTCACGGGTTGTTTGTTGTTGGTCAAGCCCCATGGGCAATCGATCGTCTGCGTCACCTTCCAGCAATGGCCGGCAAGAAAGCAGTTGCGTTTTGCACGTATGCATTGAACCCAGGAAAATCACTTGATGTGATGACGCGTGAATTAGAGATGCGCGGTGCAGAAGTTGTTGGTGGCCTAGCACTACAGCGCGGGCATTTGGCAGAGCACGCTGAGGAATTTGCTATTCGCCTCGTCGATTCAGTTCCCGCCAGATAACTACGGAACAGTGGTGGCGCTTGTCGTCAGACCGCGCAAATCGATATACAAAGTCTTTTTGTTCTCAACAATCGGGCGCACTTCGGCCGGCGCCTTTAGTTGATTCACCTGTATGGTTCGATTTTCGCAATCGGTGAACGTGCTGCTTCCTTGAACATGAGTCACGAGACAGGTTGCGTCTCGGTCAGCGGGAAAGCCGTAATACACCTGCCAGCCAGTAGCTGGGTCTGAACCCGTGTGGTCAAGGACGATTGACCGAACACCGTCTGGGCTCTTCAAATCTGGCAACAGCAACGGCCCATCGGCCGCTATGGCTTTTGCCATTGAGCCGACTTGGCCCACCTCAAAGACTCGGTTCCCAATTTCAGACCCCGGTTCAGCCCCATCGTTGATGACGGTAGCTACTAGCCACAAACCCGCAAAGAACAGGGCAAAAAATGCGATGCCTCCGAGAACGGGCACAACTGCACGAGCAAGGGGACTGCGAGGACGGGGGAAAGCCATGTCCCTATTCTGGCGGGTTGGTACAGAAACCCTCGTACGGCGTAGGGTTTACCTTCTGTGAAGCGCCCGTATCGAGTAGTAGTTGCCAAGCCAGGCCTAGACGGCCATGACCGAGGAGCAAAGGTCATTACCCGTGCTCTTCGTGACCATGGTTTCGAGGTCATTTACACCGGTCTGCATCAGACCCCCGAGCAAATTGCAGAGACTGCAATGCAGGAAGACGCTGACGCCGTAGGGCTGTCGCTTCTGTCGGGCGCCCACCTCACGCTCTTTCCGCGCACCGTTGAAGAACTAAAGAATCGCGACATGGCCGACATTCTTATCTTCGGTGGTGGCGTTATCCCCGAT
>JBILOM010000122.1:0-3693 GCA_044374495.1 Ilumatobacteraceae bacterium
GTTCATCACTCAAAGTGATTTGCCAATGGCTTGAAGAAGAACTCGACAATAGGGAGTAACTCATGGACCTTTTCGAATATCAGGGCAAGCAGTATTTTGCGCGCTACGACATTCCCGTATCAAAGGGTGACGTTGCAGTCACTGTTGATCAAGCAATCGCCGCTGCAGACGCAGCCGGATACCCAGTAGTTGTAAAGGCTCAGGTACAAGTTGGCGGTCGCGGTAAAGCAGGTGGCATCAAGTTGGCCAATAACGCCGATGAAGTTCGCACACACGCCGGAAACATCTTGGGCATGGACATCAAGGGCCACGTTGTGAAGCGTGTCTGGGTTGAAAATGCTTCAGACATTGCAGAGGAGTACTACGCATCATTCACTCTTGATCGTGGCGCAAAGAAGCACCTTCTTATGTTGAGCCGCGAAGGCGGAGTAGAGATTGAAGAAGTAGCTGAGAAGAATCCAGCAGCAATCCTTATGTTGCACATTGATCCTGTTGATGGTTTGTCGGCAGCCGCTGCAAAGAAAGCTGCAGTTGACGCAAAGATTCCTGATGCGGCGCAACAAGGCGTTGCCGACATTTTGGTGAAGCTATACCGCTGCTTCGTTGAAGGCGATTGCGATCTTGCTGAAATCAACCCGCTGATCTTGAAGCCAACTGGTGAAGTGCATGCACTTGATGCAAAAGTCAGCCTTGATGAGAACGCTGAATTCCGTCACCCTGAATGGGCTGAATTTCAAGCAACTGTTGAACTTGATGCTCGCGAACTTCTTGCTCGTGAAAAAGGACTTCAGTACATCGGCCTTGACGGCACAGTTGGCATCATCGCTAACGGTGCTGGTCTTGCAATGAGCACGCTCGA
The DNA here is from genome assembly GCA_044374495.1 of Ilumatobacteraceae bacterium. GTDB lineage: Bacteria > Actinomycetota > Acidimicrobiia > Acidimicrobiales > Ilumatobacteraceae > UBA2093. The sequence continues at coordinate 860 of JBILOM010000122.1, forward strand.
CGTTGTGAACCAAGTGGGCGGCAGTGCTGCAAACTTCCTTGACATTGGTGGCGGAGCAAATGCCGACGTAATGGCTGGCGCACTTGAAGTTATTAACTCTGACAAGAACGTCAAGAGCATCTTCATCAACATCTTTGGTGGAATCACCCGCGGTGACGAAGTTGCAAAGGGCATTGTGGAAGCACTTGGTCGTGTTGACCTGCGTGCCCCGATTGTTATTCGCCTTGACGGCACGAACGCAACAGAGGGACGCGACATTCTGAAGAATGCCGGAATCCCTGAATCAAAACTCACCAGTAAGTCAACGATGCTCGAAGCTGCTGAAGCAGCTGTTGCGCTCGCAAAGTAAGGACCTCAGTCATGGCAATTTTCGTCGATCAAAACACCAAAGTTATTGTGCAGGGCCTCACAGGTGGCCAAGGCAAATATCACGGACTTCGTAACAAGGCATACGGCACACAAATCGTTGCTGGTGTTACGCCAGGCAAGGGCGGCACAGACGTTGAAGGCATTCCTGTCTACAACAATGTTGTTGAAGCAGTGAAGGCAACTGGTGCAACTGCATCATTTGTAACTGTTCCGCCGAAGGCTGCTTCTGCTGCAATTCTCGAAGCAGCTGCCGCTGGCATCACTTTCATCGTGTGCATCACCGAAGGAATTCCTGCACAAGACGAAGCGCGCACGTACAACACTTTGATTCGTGACTTTCCAAAAGTTCGTCTGCTCGGGCCAAACTGCCCAGGCATCATTAGCCCAGGAAAATGCAACATCGGAATTACTGCAGGTGAAATTGCACAACTACCGACTACAAAAGGTCCGAACGTTGGCATCGTGTCACGCTCTGGAACTCTTACCTATCAGGCACTGTATGAATTGAAGCAACTCGGAATCGGCGTATCAACATGCGTTGGTATCGGCGGCGACCCAGTTCCCGGAACTTCGTTTATTGACTGCTTGCGTGAATTCCAGGCAGACCCAGAAACTCACGCCATCATCATGATTGGTGAAATTGGTGGTTCAGCTGAAGAAGAAGCAGCAGAGTTCATTAAGGCAAATGTGACAAAGCCAATGTCTGCGTACATCGCAGGCGTTACTGCACCTGCCGGAAAAAAGATGGGCCACGCTGGCGCAATTGTTTCTGGCGGCAAGGGAACTGCGCAGGGCAAGATGGATGCACTGCGTGATGCAGGCGTGAAAGTGGGAAACAACCCCACCGAAGCAGGTCAACTCATGGCCACCATCGTTGCTGGGCTGAGCTGAGTGCCACGCGCACTACTTTCTGTATACGACAAAACGGGCATCGTCGAATTCGCGACGACGCTTCATGAACTCGGTTGGTCGTTGCTCTCTAGTGGCGGAACAGCCGCTGTTATTTCTGCTGCTGGCATTCCGGTAACAGATGTTGCAGAGATCACGGGACTAGCACCGATTCTTGATCATCGTGTTGTCACACTTCACCCGAAGATTCACGGTGGAATCCTTGCTGATCGTTCAAATCCGGATCATGTTGCTGAGATGGGAAAGAACGGCATTGAAGGAATTGATCTTGTTGTTGTCAACTTGTACCCGTTCTCTTCGAAGCCAGGTATTGAACTGATTGATATTGGTGGGCCTGCAATGGTACGCGCAGCTGCAAAGAACTTTGCTCATGTTGGTGTTGTTGTAGATACTGCTGATTACACCGACGTTTTAGAAATGATTAGCGGTGATTTTTTCAGTGTTGGTGCACGTCGTCGTTTAGCCCAGAAAGCATTCAGAATCACTAGTGCGTACGACGCGTCAATTTCGTCGTGGCTTGCAGACGAAACGAGTGATCGTGAAGATGCAACAGTGCCACCGATTCTTACGTTGGTCGCAGAACGCGCTGAAGTGTTGCGTTATGGAGAAAACCCACATCAAACTGGAGCGCGGTATCGCCTTCCTGGCGTCGAGAGCTGGTGGGATTCTGCTACTCAACTCAATGGCAAAGAAATGTCGTATCTGAATGTTCTTGATACGGAAGCTGCGTGGCAATTGGTGAGCCGCCTTGATCGGCCAGCTGCAGTTGTGGTGAAGCATGCAAACCCTTGTGGTGTTGCACTTGCGCCCACAATTTTTGAGGCGTATTCACATGCGCACGGCGCAGACCCAATCAGTGCATTCGGTGGCATCATTGCGGTGAATGGTGAAGTCAATGGTGATACTGCCGCAGAGATCAATAAGACCTTCACTGAAGTTGTAATCGCCCCTTCATTCACGTCTGATGCGCTGGAAATTTTGTGTGCGAAACCTTCGCTACGTGTGTTTGAAGCCGTTGCACCGTTCGGTTCGATGGCAATCAATGTTCGGTCAATTGACGGCGGTCTTCTTGTGCAGTCAGTCGATGAAGTTGATGAACCGCTCGATGATTTCACCGTGGTTACCGAACGTGCGCCGAGCGCCGATGAGTGGTCAAGTCTGATGTTGGCGTGGCAAACGGTTGCGGCCACCTGGAGCAATGCCATCGTGCTTGCACATGGCGACACTGTTGTTGGTATTGGCGGGGGACAGCCAAACCGCATTGATGCGGCACGGCTAGCTATTGGGCGCGCAGGTAACCGTGCCACTGGTTCAGTCGCTGCGAGCGATGCTTTTTTCCCATTCGGCGATACGGTTTCAGAGTTGGCTGCCGCTGGTGTCACTGCAATTTTCCAACCCGGTGGCAGTGTGCGAGACGAAGAATCCATCACGGCAGCCAACACTCATGGCATTGCCATGGTGTTCACCGGATCACGCCACTTCCGTCACTAGGTAAGTCGTAGACTAGACAAATGGCACGTATTGGTGACCTCCTTGCGGCGGGACGAACATTCTCT
>JBILOM010000058.1:0-8196 GCA_044374495.1 Ilumatobacteraceae bacterium
TAGAGGTTCAGCACTCTGACAAGCCTACGATTTAAGTCCTATGTCCGGTGTCCCTGAGAAGCCCTCCCTCGAAAATGTTGAGCCAAAGTGGATCGAGGCTTGGAACCAGAACGCCACCTACTCCTTTGACCGGTCGGCTACCCGAGACAATGTCTTTTCGATTGACACGCCACCGCCCACGGTCAGCGGTTCCTTACATATGGGGCATGTGTTTTCTTATACCCATACCGACACCGTGGCTCGCTTCTGGCGTATGCGTGGCAAGAGCGTGTTCTATCCGATGGGCTGGGATGACAACGGACTCCCCACAGAGCGACGCGTACAGAACTACTACGGCGTGTCATGTGATGCATCAGTTGCGTATGTCGCCAACTTTCAGCCACCGTTTCGTGGCGACCCACCAAAGGATCATCGTGCTGTTCCTATCTCGCGGCCGAACTTCATTGAGTTGTGTGAAGAGCTGACAGCTGAAGACGAAAAAATATTTGAAGATTTGTTCCGCCGTCTCGGGTTATCAGTCGACTGGTCATTGTTGTACACCACTATTGAAGATCGCTCACGCCGTGCAAGCCAGCGCGCCTTCTTGCGTAATCTTGCACGCGGCGAGGCGTACACGCAGGAAGCACCAACACTGTGGGACGTTGATTTTCGTACCGCAGTTGCTCAAGCAGAGCTAGAAGATCGTGATCGTCCTGGCGCGTATCACACCATTGCGTTTCACAAGTCAGACGGTTCTGGCGATGTTCTGATTGATACAACACGTCCGGAGCTTTTGCCTGCATGCGTTGCGCTTATTGCACACCCTGATGACCCTCGATATCAGCCACTGTTTGGGAAAACAGTTCGTACGCCATTGTTCGATGTTGAAGTACCAGTGTTTGCCCACCCTCTTGCACAGATTGATAAGGGTACAGGCATTGCAATGTGCTGCACATTCGGCGACCTTACTGACGTCATCTGGTGGCGCGAACTGCAATTGTCGATGCGCGCAATCATTTCTCGCGATGGTCGCATCGTTACCGAAGCGCCAACTGGCCTAACAGACCCTGCTGGTCTTGCGCACTACGCATCACTCGTAGGAAAGTCTGCCAAGCAAGCACAAACCGCAATTGCAGAAATGCTCACCGCGTCTGGCGAAATGATCGGTGAACCGCGCGCAATTACACATCCCGTGAAGTTCTATGAAAAAGGCGATCGTCCCTTAGAAATCGTTACAAGTCGTCAGTGGTATATCCGTAATGGCGGACGTGACGTTGCGCTGCGCGATGCATTGCTGGCACGTGGTGCCGGATTGCATTGGCTTCCTGATCACATGCGTCATCGTTATTCGAACTGGGTTGAAGGACTTAATGGCGACTGGCTTGTTAGTCGTCAACGTTGGTTCGGTGTGCCAGTACCTGTGTGGTATCCGCTAGATGCGCAAGGTGAAACATTGCACGATTCACCAATCGTTCCCGATGAAGCACTGTTGCCAATTGATCCGAGCACGGATGCACCAGCTGGATACACAGAGGCTCAACGAGGGCAACCCGGTGGCTTCATTGGCGACCCTGATGTCATGGACACGTGGGCCACGTCTTCACTCACACCACAAATTGCTGGCAAGTGGCAAGACGATAACGATTTATTTGACCGCGTCTTCCCGTTTGATGTGCGTCCGCAAGGTCACGACATCATCCGTACATGGTTGTTCTCCACCATGGTTCGTTCTCACTTCGAACATGATGTCGCCCCATGGTCACATGTTGCATTATCTGGTTGGATTCTTGACCCAGACCGCAAGAAGATGTCGAAGTCAAAGGGCAACGTTGTAACGCCAGCAGATTTGTTTGATTCCTATGGAAGTGATGCAGTGCGTTACTGGGCTGTTGGCGCTCGCCCTGGTGTTGATACTGCGTTCAGTGAAGACCAAATGAAAGTTGGCCGCAAGTTGGCCACCAAATTGCTGAACGTTTCAAAGTTTGTACTTGGTATCGGCGAAGTAGGCGATGATGTTGTTCCGACCGAAGCAATTGACGTTGCAATGTTGCACCGTCTTGCAGGTGTAGTTGAAGAAGCAACTAAAGCATTCGAAGAGTTCGACTACGCGCGTGTTCTTGAGCGCACAGAAGAATTCTTCTGGTGGTTCTGCGATGACTACGTGGAATTAGTAAAGACTCGCGGATACCTCAGCCATACGGAAGATGGCGCTATGTCGGCTCGTGCTGCATTGCGCCGCGCGCTTTCCACATTGCAACGTCTGTTGGCTCCCCTTCTCCCCTTTGTCACCGAAGAGGTATGGAGCTGGTGGCAATCAGGATCAGTTCACCAATCGCAGTGGCCAACAACAGCAGCACTGACAGATGGACTGACCGGTGGTCCGAACGAAGAGCTCCTTGACGCAATCTGCGGCGCCATCGGCGTCATTCGCCGCGCAAAGACTGAAGCAAAAGTAAGCCAGCGAGCTGTAGTAACCGAGGCGTCGTTTGTCACAAGCATCAATGCCGCCTCCGCAATTACTGCTGGGTGGCCTGACATTGCCGATGCGGGTTCAGTCGAAAAGTGGAGCATCTCCACAGCAGATACGAACGAGATCACTGTGAACGTGACCCTCGCGCCCAATATTCAACAGGCCTAGCCGCAACGACTGCCAGCGGCCCACTCGCGCAAGTACGGTGTAAGGGTCATGTCAGATGAAATCGCTTCCTCCAACCGCTCTGGCAAACATCGGGTTTTCCTACTAGCCAACATCACACTTGCGGTACTGACAATTCTTTCCGGCTCCGGACTTTTGTACGCAAACTGGAAACTGAACAATCGCAAAGTTGTCACTATCGATTCAGTTGACCCCAATGCCAACGGATTTGATTTACCCATCGGTGACCTGAAAGCCAAAAACTTCTTAATCACTGGTTCTGACAACAACGCGTGTATCTCCAAAGATTCGCCGTACGCAGGTGGCTTTGGAAAGCGCAGCGCATTCGGTGAACGCAGTGACTCGATCATGGTGATTCGTGTGAATCCCATCGATAATCAAGCCGCTGTCATTTCCTTTCCGCGAGACATGTGGGTTACGCAAGCCGGCTCAACTCGTCGCGGGCGCATCAACACCAACTTTGATAAGAAGAACCCAAATCGTCTGATTCGTACCATCAAAGAGAATTTCGGTATCTCTATAGATCACTACGTGAACATTGACTTTTGCGCTTTCAAAGAAGTCATTGATGCAGTTGGCGGAGTGCGTGTGCCATTTGCGAACAAGGCTCGCGACAAACGCACCGGATTCAAGGTCTTGAAGGCCAATGTTTGCTACACCTTTGAAGGTGACCATGCGCTTGCATACATGCGCTCGCGTCATTATCAGTGGTACGACCCCGCGCTTCAGAAATGGCGTACCGACCCATCATCTGACTGGGGCCGCATTGCACGCCAACAAGACTTCATGCGACGTCTTGTAAAGAAGGCTCTGGATAAAGCACGTTCGAACCCACGTGTTGCAACTGGAATTCTTAACGCCGCATTGAAAAATGTGATCACAGACGACAGGCTCAATGCCCTAACGGTTCTGCAATTAGGTCAGGCCATGAAGAACTTTGATGCAAACACCATGGGTAGTTACACGATGCCAGGAATCGGACAAATGGTCGACAAAGCTTCCGTCATTATGCCTGATTTCGAAAGTGACCAGTCAAAGAAGATTTTGTCGGTGTTCCAAGGCAAAGCAAGCTTGTCTTCCACCTTGAAGAAGACTTCAAACATCGCCCCTTCTGCAGAGTTCACTGAACTCGCTGCTGTAGTAGCAACCTCGTCGGTGATGAGACTTGCGTTATCAAAGCCTGCGGCGGTTACAACCACCAGTACAACGACAACAACTGTACCCTCTGTGGTGATTCAACAAGAGACAAAGGGCATTGTTCCAGTTGACGACCCCAGTTGTCAGTTCTAGTTATTCAAGAACGCGCGCGAGTACTTCGGGAATCTCGCTTGGCCCATTCACCAATGCAATGCGTGCACCAATGCGGTCTGCGAAAGCCTGCGCTTCGTCATGATCTTCTGCCGGTGCGATAACAATCACTTCATCCATGCTCATTGCAGCCGCTTCTGCGTCACCATCAACGGTGGCACGACAGTCTGAGAGAAGTATCGCTACGCGTCGTCCCGCCCGCGAACGAGATAGTTGTTGTTGCCCCGCAAGCAACGCACCAGCAAGGTCTGTTGTGCCGTGACCACGCAGAGTCAAAACATCATTGATGACGCGCTCACTTGATTTCGGAACATCTTGTGATTTTGCAACCACCACATCTTTTCCGAATGCAATAACGCTGTAATCCTCTGGGCACCGACTAGCAATTGCTCCGGTCGCCACAGCAGATGTTGCAAGTGGCTTACCCCCCATTGATCCGCTGCGGTCGAGAAGTAAACAAAAGGCTGTCCCTGGCTTACGCCATCCACGAATGCGTAGACGTTCCGGATCAAGTGCGATTCCGTTGCGCGCTTCACTAATGGCATCAAGGCTTGCATCAATATCAATATCGCCTGCATCAGGCCGATACGCCTGTTCTTCCATCTTCCCAACACCGTGTGGTCGAGTGCGACCGCGATTTCCGATATCGAGCATCAGACGGCCCGCTAAGCGTTGAGCCAACGCACGTAACGCGGGGTCTGTTGCACCAGTTAGGTCAGCAAGCATGCCAAGCATTTCATCGGGGCTGTTCTGCATTGCTTCATCAACAGCAACTTCATCTAGTTCGCCAACTTCTGGCGAGATATTTTCGAAATTCTCATGGCGAGAAAGATCACGACGCGACGTAGTGCGCTTTCCTGCTTCGGCGACAGCTTGATCTGCTTCGTCGCCCTCTTTCGTTAGCGGGAGGTCGTGTCCGCCCCTATCGGGGCCGTCACTTTTCCCCCGTTGGCGTCCCCTTCCGTTCGGCCAAACACGTCTTGCCAAATTTCAGTAACAATTTCTTCTGCGGTTCGCACGCTTCCTTCGCGCACTCGTACGCGACCAGACAATGCAACCAACGCAGAATCAACGCCAACACTGGGGTTTTCTATGTTTGCTTCGCGAAGTTCAGCTAACGACACTGCAACTTTGGCAAAGTCAACGGCGCCACGAACCGAAGAACCAACACGCAAGTCAGCGTGAGAGCGCGTACGGCGTACAACTGCAACAGCTTTCTCCAGCCATGCATCAGATACGCCAGAGCCTTCTGTGTTTCTACGAACAATTGCAATCTCGTCTTCAGCCGACTGGTATGACATAGAGACTCGACACACACGATCGTATACAGCACTCGAAATTCGCGCGGTACCAACTGCGTCAAATGGGTTCATTGCAGCAACCATGCGGAAACCGTGAGCTGCCACAACACGACCAAGGCGCGGAACATTCAGTTCACCTTCACTCATGACTGTGATGAGAACGTTCAGAGTTTCTTCTGGGATGCGGTTGATCTCTTCGATGTAAAGAAGTGATCCGTCACGCATGGCACTGACCAATGCTCCGTCGACGAAAATGCTTGGGTCATACCCATCATTCAGTACGCGTGCTGGGTCGAAGTGACCAACAAGACGTGCCGGTGTTAGCTCAGCGTTACCTTCAACGAATTCAAATCCGATACCAAGACCTTGAGCTACGGCACGCAACAACGTTGACTTACCAGTGCCCGGAGGGCCTTCCAGAAGAACGTGACGGTCAGCAGCAAGAGCAGCAAGAACTAGCTCTACTTCACGAGTACGTCCGACGACTTGAGTTGAAAGCGCCGTGCGCAGCGACGACTTAGTCATTGACTATGACGCCACGAATGTTTTCACCCTCACGCATAGCGCGGTAACCCTCGTTGATGTCATCAAGCGTGTAACGCTTTGTGATGAGTTCATCAAGCTTGAGGTCACCAACGCGATACATGTCGAGCAATTTAGGAATATCAGCACGTGGGTTCAGGCTGCCAAAGATGGTGCCCTTCACTTCTTTGTTCCACATTGCAAGCTGGAACAAGTTGATATCAGCACTGGTTTCATCCATTGGTGATATTGCAGTAACAACACATGTGCCGCCCTTGCCCACCATTGTCATTGCTTCACCCATCATGTCTCCATGAAGAACGCCAGGGGTCATGATGACACGATCGGCCATTTCGCCCCATGACAATTCCATGAGATGAGGAATTGCTTCAGCCATTGAGGCATAGGTGTGTGTTGCACCGAACTCCATAGCTTTTTCGCGCTTGAATTCGACTGGGTCGATTGCAATGATGCGCTTTGCGCCAGCCATACGAGCACCTTGTACGGCGTTGATTCCGATGCCACCGATACCAACTACAACGACAGTGTCGCCAGGTTGTGTATCGGCACGGTTGGTAGCTGAACCCCAGCCAGTTGCAACACCGCAGGAAACGAGCGCAACACAATCAAGTGGCAAGTCTTTTTCAACCTTGATCAGTGATGCTTCAGCAACAGTTGCATACTCAGAAAATGTTCCAAGTTTTGCCATCAGCTTCACAGGGCGGCCATCTTTCACATGATGACGATGTGTGCCATCAGTAATCATTCCGCCGGTCAAAGTACCTGCACCCAAGTTGCACAAGTTCTGACGACCAGTTGAGCAGTAGCGACAACGACCACATGATGGAACGAAACTTGCTGACACATGGTCACCAACTTGCAACGTGGTAACACCAGGTCCAAGTTTCACAACAACTCCAGCACCTTCGTGCCCACCAATGAATGGAAAGAAGTCATCAACACCCATCATGGCCAACAGTTCCTTAGGGGGAACCATGTCACCAGTAACGAAATGTTCGTCAGAGTGGCACATTCCGGCCACTTTCCAATTCACTAATACTTCATTGGCTTTTGGATCATCGACTTCGATTTCCTCAACCACCCATGGTTGATCAATCCCGTACAAAACTGCTGCGCGTGACTTCATTGTTGTTTCCCCCTGGAATTGTTAACCATTTCTGGTTGTTGTGTTTTAGTAGATCAAAACTCCGCGGATGTTTTTGCCATCACGCATGTCTTGGTATCCCTCGTTGATGTCTTCAAGCTTGTAGGTCTTTGTTACAAGACCATCGAGATCAAGTTGGCCTTCGCGGTACAAGCCAAGAAGTTTCGGAATGTCTGCACGTGGGTTACCTGAACCGAACAGAGAACCAACAAGTTGCTTTTCCATCAATGTGAGGTCAAGAAGGCTCATGTTTGCGCCGCCCATTTCAAATGCTGGGTGAATGTTGGTAACAACAACACGGCCGCGCTTTGCAGCAAGCGCCATAGCTTCGCCAATCATTTGTCCGTCGCCGACGCCCATTGTCATGATGACTTTGTTCGCCATGGTTCCCCATGTGAGGTCTTGCAACAACGGCAATGCTTCGGCCATTGAAGTTGCAGTATGAGTTGCACCGAATTCCATTGCCTTTTCACGCTTGAACTCAACTGGGTCGATTGCAACGATGCGCTTTGCACCAGCAAGGCGAGCACCTTGAATTGCATTTGCACCGATACCGCCAACACCAACAACTACGACTGTGTCGCCAGGAGCTACGTCAGCTGCATAGACAGCAGATCCCCAACCGGTGACAACACCGCATCCAAGAAGACATGCCTTCTCGAGTGGGACATCCTTTTCGATCTTGATGCAAGAAGCTTCGTTAACAACTGTGTGTTTGGCAAACGTTCCAAGCATGCACATAAGCGTGAGGTCTTTGCCGCCAGCGTGATGGCGTGATGTGCCGTCAGTTACCTGCAAGCCAAGACCCATGAGTGCACCGAGGTCGCACAAGTTTTGGTGGCCAGTAGAGCAGCTTGGGCAACGGCCACACGATGGGATAAACCCGAAGACCACGTGGTCACCCACCTCAAGCCAGCTGACACCTTCGCCAACAGCTTCCACAACACCGGCGCCTTCATGGCCGCCAATGATGGGCAACGCGAATGGCAAGTCGCCAGTAGTGAGGTGTTCATCAGAGTGGCACATGCCTGAAGCGGCAATCTTCACCAAGACTTCGCCGGCCTTCGGCGCATCGAGTTCAATTTCTTCGACGCTCCACGGAGCGTTTACTTCCCACAGAATTGCAGCGGTTGTCTTCATGGGAGCCCCCTTGTTTGGCTGCCAGGTGCCTGGCAGGTTCACCCCTGAGATTACTCATTCACACCACATATTCTCTAGTGGGCTCTGTGGCGGGTACTCTCGTAGGCATGGATAAGGACACAGCC
>JBILOM010000059.1:0-8061 GCA_044374495.1 Ilumatobacteraceae bacterium
CCGGACAATTGGGTTCAGCAGTTGTTGAATTTCTAGACCCGTGCCCACGTTGCATCATGATCACGCGACGAATCAACGACTCAATTCCGGAAGACAGAGCAATTCTGCGCCACGTTGTGCGAGATTTGAATCAAGCAGTGGGTGTGTATGCCCGCATTGTTACGCCCGGAAAAGTTTCCGTCGGCGACACGTTGACATTTCTCTAGTTAAAGGAGTGTTTAGCGGCGGCCCTGCTGTTTAGCTTTTGCAGCTTTTTCTTCAGCTTTACGTGCCTTACGTGCTTCACGTTTTGCAGCCTGAGCTGCCTCGTCAATTTCACGTACAGCAGTCGCTGGTGCTGGGCCTGATGGCGCGAAGCGCTCATCTGATGCAACAAGCAACCGGAAACCTTTGAGTGAACGTGAGTATTGAATGACCATGAGGCGCACTGCATCAAGACCAAACTTCTCTAGAGCTTCTGGCAAGACAGCGTGAAGTTCATCGAGTGACGGATCTTCTGATGAATCACCGAGTTTTTCAATAGTCCACTGTGTGCATGGTTCAGCAAGAACAACTCCTGCATCATGTGCGGCACGGCGCTTTGCAATGCCATCGCGAACAAGGGCACCAAGTGATGCTTCGTCGTCAAATGCTGTTGCGGGCAAACCGACGATGCGAGCGAATCCGTCGCGAAGGTCGCCTTCAAGCGCCATAGTCAAAGTTGCAATTGTTGAGTCTTCGAGATTCTCAAACGCTGCGGTGTAGCGGCGGTCAAGGAGAAAGCGATCTTTATCTTCGTTCATCGTTGGGCCTTTCAGGGGTACCGCACGAGGCTATTGGCACAATGCCTCATCGAGACAATGCTTGCATTTCTAGTACCCGAACCGGGGTAGTAAGACCCGTGCGAATACTGGGCAATAGCCCTCCGATACCCAAATTGGAACGCCAGGTCACGGTCCACTTGATGGCGGTGTTTGCGGCGTAGGTGCCTGCTTGTCTGGTGTGAGATGCCGAGGTGTAGGTGTACATGCAGTTACTCGTGTCATTGTCGCCGCGCGATTGAGACCACGGGGTGCCAGGGCCTTTACACGTCACCGCCTTATTGCCATCTCCTGGTGAATAAATCAGCGATGTAGGAATTGCTGTTGTTGTAACTGAGATAGGGCCGACTGACGTTGGGATGTAGGCAGTGACGCTGACTGACTTCCACACTGATCGCGGCACCCAAAACCATGTGCCGACATTGACAACCATTTTGTTTGACGGTGGTGCAGTTTTGATCAACAACATATTGACGAGTCGTGACACTTTGCTTTCTGAGTGTTGCGCGACACGAGACGATGTTGTCTGCGGTATCCAATGCAATGACTGATCGGTAGGACAACGGCGAACGTACAACACATCGTCAATACCGTCGCGAGACCGAATAGTGATGGGGCCAGATGACGGACCAGGAGTTGGCGTGATGCTTGTAACAACATGCCATGAACACGGGTCTTTGGTATCAGGGGCATCGAAACTGACTTGCGCTTCAATGTTGTCGCCAATGAGTGAACCAGACCCATTTGCCTCCGCCAGAACCACTGGCGGCTTTCGAGACATATCAATGAAGATGGTGATGACGAGGGCGCTGATTGCTAACCACGCCAGTGGATGGTGAATTGAACGTGACTGCACGATGAACCTCCTAGGAAAACCGATTGTCGGGAAGGGATTGTGACGAAACCCAAGCCCGTTGTGCAGTCGGGATGTGTGCGGCGCCTGGGTGTTGTTGGTCAGTTGTGGGGGGATAACCTATAAAGACCCTGAAAACAGGTCGCACGTGGAAAGCAGATTGGTGTCTATGACCCAGCAGCACCCAGAATTAGAGCAAGAGCAGGCATACATCCTGCATGCCTATGAGTGCCTGGAAGCAAGCCGTGTTGGCGCGCTCAAGATTCGTGAATTGACTTCTTCTGGCCCTGGTGGAACTTTTCAGGCTCGCCTTGAACGCAATGTGTTTGACGAAAATCTTGTACACCGTTTAGAGCAATTGGAATTAGGTAACGCTGCCTTGGTGTTTGGTCGTATTGACCGTGCAGCAGATTCTGGCGACGAGGTTGAGAGTTTTCATATCGGCCGTCTTGCCGTAGCTGATGCGAACCGTGAACCTGTTGTTGTTGACTGGCGTGCACCAGTTGCTGAACCGTTTTATCGGGCGACTGGTCGTGAGCAAATGGGTTTGTTGCGCCGGCGCCATTTTGTTGTCGAAGGCCCACAACTGTTGGCACTTGAAGATGAGTTGTTTGGTGAAGGTCATCTTGGTGTTGGGCAAGATGACGGACTTGGCGATGACCCGCGCCAAGGGCTTCGCGGGTACAGCACTTTGCTTACTGCTCTTGGTCGTAGCCGCACCGGACAACTGGGCGACATTGTTGCAACCATTCAGGCCGAACAAGACGAAATCATTCGCTCACCACAGGCTGGGGTGCTTGTTGTGCAAGGTGGTCCCGGCACGGGTAAAACTGTAGTGGCGCTACACCGTGCTGCATATTTGTTGTACACACATCGTTTCCCATTAGAAGACCAAGGTGTACTGGTTATTGGGCCAAACAGAGTGTTCTTGCGCTACATCGAACGCGTATTGCCATCACTTGGTGAAGCAGGCGTTCAGCAAGTCATATTGGCTGACCTTATTCCTGAAGTGCAGTTCGGATTACGTGAAACTTCAAACGTTGCGCGAGTCAAGGGCAACAAACGCATTGCAAAAGTTATCGACAAAGCAATTACAGATCGTGAACGCCCACTGCGTGAAGATGTGCAATTGCCATACGGAGTTGGCTTTGTTCGTTTGCGTGCCGAAGAGTCAGTACAAATCATCAAGGCTGCGCGTCGTCGGTATCACCGCCATAACCAAGCACGTCGTTATGTGGAAAACGAAGTGTGGGCAGCATTGGCCGCAAGTTTCCGTAGTGGCGCTGACGCAGAAGATATTCGCGATGCGCTTACCGGCACTCCAGAAATTCGCGCCGTATTTGAACGTATGTGGCCAGTACTGACGCCTGCTCAGTTGTTGCATGATCTGTTCGGTTCAAAGGCGCTACTGAAATTGGCTGCTAACGGCATTTTGCCCGAAGCCGATTACTTGGCTTTGTACCGCGAACGGTCTGAATCATTAGAGGAAGTGCGTTGGAGCAATGCAGATGCAGCCCTTCTCGATGAGGCTCGATTCTTGCTGGGGCCACGACCACGCAAGAGCGGCAAAGTTGACGAGACAGATGAGATTCGTACATTCGGACACATCGTGGTTGATGAAGTACAAGACCTCACGCCAATGCAGTTGCGCATGGTTACGCGCCGTTCCCTTAGTGGTTCAATGACTGTTGTTGGCGATATTGCCCAAGCAACTGGCCCTCTTGCACCAAATGATTGGAAAGATGTGCTTGAACATCTTCCGTCCCGTAAAACTCCACGCATCGTTGGATTGTCCGTTGGGTATCGAATTCCGGCACAAATCATGGAATTAGCGGACAAGGTGATGCATGCTGCGACTCCTGGTCTTCGTGCACCACGAAGTGTGCGCGATGGCGACGAAGTTCCAGTCATTACTGCTGTTGAATCGGATGATGCGTTATACGAAGCAGTTATTACACGTGCTCGTGTTCTGTTGCAACAAGCAGGCGGAGGCAGAACAGCAATCATTTGTCCTGATGACCTGGTTGATCAGATGTCAGCTGCATTAACTTCTGCATCTGTTCCGCACGGGCGAGCACAAGCTGCTGGCCTTGATGAAAACCTGTCAATTGTCCCAGCATCCCTAGCTAAGGGACTTGAACTTGACGATGTCATTGTGGTTGAACCGTCTGCAATTGTGGCTGACGATGCACAAGGTTTGCGTCTGCTGTACGTAACTCTGACGCGTTCCACACGCAGTTTGACAGTGGTTCATCGCCTGGCATTACCAGACGCAATGCTGTAGTTGCTACAGATTTAACAGTGGAGTTGCCGCGTCAATAATGAGCGGAATAAAGCGAAGTGCTTTGTCTGCATCTGCTGGGCGTTTTCTCTCAACTGCAGTTTGCATAAGTCGCACAACGCGTTGCACGCTTTCGAGAATATCGATCTTTGATTCAAGAATTAATGGCTCTATTGCAAGCAAGATTGCATCGGCCTGAGCAACTTTTTCTTTAGCAAGCTTTGATTCTCCGTCAACAACAGCTTGACCAAGACCATCTGCAACAGGGATTAATTGTTGAAGCAGAGAGATGATGGAACCAGTCGGAGCAACAGGAATTGTGGTTGTAGTAACGGGAACCACAGTTGACTCGGTGCTACCCGTGATTTCGGTTGCACAGGAAGTGAGAGCGATAGCGCAAAGGGAAACGCTGAGAAAGCGTCTGATATTGGTCATCGAGAAGCTCCGATGGTGAGGGGATTAGATCGTGACAAGTATGCGTACGGTGGCAAAAGAATCCACCGTGACAGAAGTGCCATCAATCAAGACAGTCATGTCACCAGCTTCAGCGCCAGTTTGCACTGTTCCGTGCGATCCTGGAACCAAATGTGACATCTCGAGGAACTCCAACATTCCGGGAGTGAACTCAAGTTCCTCTGGGATGCGTGAAACGGTGAATTCTTGACCCGATGAAAGCTCGGACAATTTCTTTGCTGCTGGGGGTTGGTACCCGCTGCCAGGAATTGGATTTCCGTGTGGGCAGGTGGTGGGTTCGCCGAGCAAACGACTCATGGCAGTTTCAACTTCATGCGACATGACATGTTCCCAACGGCCAGCTTCGCGATGTGCAAGTGACCACGACAAGCCAAGAATGTCTGTGATGAATCGTTCAGCAATGCGATGACGACGTACAACTCGCACTGCAAGTTCTTCACCAGTAACAGTCAATGTTATTTTTCCGCCAGCAACTTCGATGAGTGATTCATCGGACATGCGTTTGATCATTTCAGAGACTGATGGTCGAGATACTCGTAACCGATCAGCTATGCGTGCTTGAATGACGTCGAGATCATCTTCACGCAATTCAAAAATGGTTTCGCAATATTCTTCGAATGCTGGATGATGTTCACCGGGTACTGCCATGTACCTATTGTACCCAAGAATAGACAGGTGTACCTTCCTGATTATTTTCAGTGAGTGTTTGGTTGCCCTATCAAACGAAGCCCACCCCAGGCGAGTGCAGCAACTGCACGACCAAGTGCCTCAGGGTCAAAGTCACGACCGTGTCGAAGAACTTGTCGACTAACGGTTTCTGCCATGCCCACTAATCCGATTGCAAAAGTGACTTGGTCTTCTGCAGAAATGTTTGCGTTAATAAACGGGGCAATAGCTCGGGCCGCAGCGTCTTCGAATTCGCTGACAATGTCAGTGAATTCAGCATCAACTCGGGCTGAACTTTCAAACAAAAGTGCGAATGCCTCTTTGTTGTTTGCAACCCACGTGAAGTAGGCAATCATTCCTTGCTCGGCTTGGTCGTGTGGGTCACTTGAACCAGCAACAGATGCAGTGACGGTGTTGACAAGATCATCGCCGACGAATCGCAATAGCTCTAAGTACAGCGCACGTTTTGAATCGAAGTACTGGTACACAACTGGTTTAGTCATGGACAATGCTTCTGCAATGTCATTCATTGATGTGTTGTGATAACCGGCATTGGAAAATGAAGTGAGTGCCGTATCAAGAATTTGTCTGCGACGATCAATTGATACAGAAGTCATAAGTTTGTTCTATCGACCGTGTTCAAGATCATCACGTTCTGCGGCCTTCACTGCATAACCGATGATGATTGATGGGGCGAGCAAAATGGAACCAGCAATGATGCACGCTGTCACCACGTTGACTAGTGGGCCCTTGAAACCGACAATGAATGCAGTAACAAAACACGCCATTGCGATGGCCCACAATAAATAGCCAAGTCGATTGGCGGCATTGTTGATACGCGAGATTGTTTGCCGACGTGAACGAACAGGATCGTTGCTTGGTTCGGTATTAGACATACCAATGATGGTAGGGGATATCGGTCTCCATGCCCCTGCGGTTACAGATTTGCTGGCAATAGTCGGGCCAGTCCGCCAAAGAATAAGAAAAGAGTGGGGATGAAGATGCCGAATGCGATGGGGTAAACAAAGATTCTGCGGCGACCCCGACGCGACATGATGCCAGCGACAAAGCGGATCATGATTAAGGCAATTCCAAAGAAGAGAACGGTGGGCCAGGCAGTCGGGTCATGAAACCAACCAGCAATTGGTTGTTGCGTCGTTGCTTCGTTGACTGCGAACGGAGTTGGGGGCAAAGGGGCTTCGGCTGAATCAAGAGTGGCCACCACAATGATTCGTTGCGTTGATGTCCATTTCGGATAGCACGACACCAAAGTGACGATTGCAACATCGGGATTTGTGGTTTTCGCAACTGCTACGTCTGTTGCTGAAACGATTTTTGGCTCGCCGTTGACTCGGTATGTGAAAGTGCCATCCCGCGATTCAAGAATGATTTTGTCACCGTCCTGAATCTCGTCAATGCGGCTAAAGGGGGCACCGAATGTAGTGCGATGTCCTGCAATGGCGACGTTGCCTTTTTGCCCTGGAAGTGGTGAGCCAGGAAAGAGCCCGGGACCTCGCTCTAAATCTTTGAGGCGCACGCCAGCCACCACATACTTAGAAACTCCGATGGACGGAATACTGATTCGTCCAACTAGGCCGCCGAATTGGGGCTGAACTGGCTGAGGTTTTACGAATTGTGTCGCCATGTCATCTTGGGCGCGATCTTCTGCAATTCCGGTTCCCCATAATTGGTAGGCCACAAAGGACAAGAGCAAAAGACCAGCCACAATCATGGTGCGACCCACTGCATCAAGAAGGCGAGAGATGCGCCCAGGTGATGTGTTCGTGTCCTTTGCCATGTGGGCGACTGTAGTGGCGTTGGTAGTAATGGCAACAGGTCACTAGCGTGGCTACGGCATGGACACCGTTATCGAGCTCTCAGGTGTTGTTGCTGTCCTTGGTCAATTTCCTGCGTTAGCTGGCGTTGATTTAACAGTGCAGCGCGGAGAAATCGTGTTGTTGCAGGGGCCGAATGGTGCCGGTAAAACCTCGCTCTTGCGAGTGTGTGCTGGGCTGCTACCAATAGAACGCGGAACAGGGCATGTTCTTGGAATAGATCTTGCGACGAACAGAGAAGCCATTCGCTCCCGAGTCGGATTACTTGGTCATGCGAATGGTTTGTATCTCGACCTGACTGTGATGCAGAACTTGCAATTTTGGGCATCAACTGTTGCTGCGACTTCATCAGAAGTGTTCACCGCGATGGCAACAATGCGAATCGATGGCCGTCTTGCTGAAGTAAAAGCATCGCAACTGTCTGCAGGGCAACGACGTCGATGCGCGTTAGCAAGCTTGATTGTGCGGCGCGCAGAAATTTGGTTACTTGATGAACCCCACGCTGGGTTAGACGCCGCTGGTCGTGATGAATTAGACGCATTGTTGCGTTCGGCTGTTGCTTCTGGAGCAACAGTTGTTCTTGCAAGCCACGAACGTGATCGGGCACTTGGTTTGGCAACTCGCACTGTCACTATTGACGGAGGTGGGGCAGCATGAGTGGTGCAGGAATCAACAAGCGCCGTATTGCAATTGCAGTTGCACGCAAAGACCTCACTATTGAATGGAATAGTCGCATCTTGGTAAACCAAGTAGCACCGTTTGCTGCCATTGTGATGGTGCTGTTTGCATTTGCACTTGATAACGACGGAATACTTTTGCGTGTTGCTCCTGGTCTTGTTTGGTTAGCAACCTTGTTCAGCATGCTTGTTGTTGTGCAACGATCATTCACAGTTGAATCTGCTGATGGTGCGCTTGATGCACTGCGTGTTGCAGGTGTTGACATGGGCGCCATTTTTGTGGGTAAAGCGATTGCGTTGATGGTGCAATTATTTGTTTTGGAGCTCATGCTCGTGGCCACAGCTGTTGTGTTGTACGGAGTGGAGATGTCGTTGGCCGGATTTTGTGAGGCAATAGTCACCCTTGTGGTGGCCACCATTGGGCTTGGAAGCGTGGGTACTCTGTACGGAGGTCTTGCTGCAGGCGCACGGGGTC
>JBILOM010000060.1:0-7964 GCA_044374495.1 Ilumatobacteraceae bacterium
AAGGAAAATAGAACAATGAAGATCAAGTCTCGTTTTACGAAAATCGCGGTGGCCTCAGGGCTCGTCGTGGCAAGCGGAGCAGCCGTTCTCGGCATCACCGGTTTTGCAAGTGCAGAAGTTGCTCAGCGAAGCAATGTTGTTGCGGTTGCACAGGCAACTGAGACAACTCTCCCAACTGACACTGCAGCAGGAACTACACCAGCAGCTCCGAGCTCAATTGCAACGCCAACCACTCCCTCAGTCGAAAAAGCTGATCGTCCGTCTCCACTTGCAGCTGCATCAAAAGTTTTAGGAATTACTGAAGCAGAATTGAAGACAGAGCTTGTAGCTGGAAAGTCTGTAGCTGATGTTGCAAAGGCAAAGAACATTGACCTTTCAACAGTGAAGGCAGTTCTACTTGCTGACATGACATCACGTCTCGACACCATGTTGACCACCGCTGGTTTGCCAGCACGAGGCCCACATGGCGAAGGTGGCAAGGGCGGTCATGGTGGCAAGGGTGGACCTGGAAAATTCATGACAGCGACTCTTGCAACAACATTGAAGTTGACACAAGAGGAACTGAAGACACAACTTCACTCTGGAAAATCACTTGCTGATGTCGCGAAGGCACAGAGTGTTGATGTTGCAGACGTAAAGGCAGCATTGACTTCAGATTTCTCTGCACACCTTGCAGAAGAAGTGACATCTGGAGAACACACGCAAGCTGAAGCTGATGCAAAGATTGCCGAATTCAAGACCAACCTTGACACCATGGTGAATCGTGTTGGTCCTGCAGGCGGCATGAAGGGTGAAGGTCGTGGACCTGGCGGACCTGGTGGACGTCACGGACATGGCCCAATGGGACAAGGTGCCCCAGTTGCCCAGAACACTTCTGCTTCGGCATAACAACATCGCACACCATTTGGTGTGATTATCTCCCCCCTTAAGAACAACCGGGGCTCGCAGCAATGCGGGCTCCGGTTTTGTTTACCCCAGAACCAATGGCGGTTCACGCATCATGGTGGATGTTGCATGCAACGACAGCGATGGCAACCAACGCCCAAGTAGAGGGAACCTCTTCTTCTTGCTGGCGTCAACCGTGATGAGGCCTGTTACGCCATCAACTGTGGTTGTTGCAGAGACATGTGAGAGGCCGGCAATTGCTGTTGCTGCATCTGATGGGTTGTCAGAGGTGATTGCCGAACGCACTGAACTACGGGCAATGTCATTCAGACGCAGTGTGTCGAGACACACTGACAACGTAGCGAGTAGCAACAGGGCACACAAGACAACTAGGGGCGCCATTAAAGCGAATTCAACTGTTGCTTGCCCACTGTCTCTACGGCGTGGAGTTTGATGCACGATCAAAGATGTTGTTGAATACCGTGTCAAAGAGTGAACCAATTTTTCCGGCTCCGCCACCTGCAGTGGCCCATGCAATGACAAGAAGAGCGATGATTGCTGCGACTAGCAAGATGAGGGCGTATTCGGTAGTGGCTTGACCGCGTGAGCGTTCTGGTGAGTGATGAAACATGTTTCTTCTTTCGTTATTGAGTGACTAAGGGAAGCGAGAGTTGGCTGAGGCTGGCAAGAACAAGCGGAGCAACAGATAGCAAAAGAAAAGAGGGAAGAACACAGAGAACTAAAGGAACAGTGAGACGTGTCGGTAGTTGTTGAATACGCGTATCTGTTTGTCTGCGTCGCTGCGCGCGGTGATCGGTTGCAAGCCGCGTCACGGTGTCTAGAACGGGAAGCCCGTCACGTTCTGCTTCCATAATTGTGCGGCCAAGGTTCTTGCCGGATATCGGATCGGCAGTTGCAAGTGGCAGTAATGCTTCCTCTAGCGGTGCACCAGCACTGATGAGATCAGCTACTGAGTTGCCAGTGGATGACAATGTTCTCCACCGTTCACAGGATTGCGCCATTGATAAACCCGTGCGCAATGACACACAGAGATGTTCAGTGAGCTGTCCGATGACATCAGGTTCGTACCGGACAGCGCGAGAAATAAGTGTTGAAATCCAACGCCATCCGAGTCGGTTCAGTACCAGCCCGAGAAATAGGGGAAACAGAACTATTGGGGAATGCATTGAGGATCGGAATTGTGAGTTAACGAGAAGTGCGCCTACCAGGAGTACAAACGGCAGAGTGGAAAGTAATCGCGCGGAAAGTTGCGCTTGTGATGCAGCCACCGCAAGTTCTGCGCTGCACGCTGCACGGTCTCGTAACACGCTGGATGCATGGTCAAGAGCACTCGGAACGAAATTCCCGTGCACCATGGCTGATTCAAGGAGAGACAGACACTGAGCATCGTTGCTGTGAGAATCGACAGAATCGCATGCTATTGCTAGGGAATCTTCACATGACTGAAGCGAGGTCACATCTGTAAGTAGTGCTGACCAGCACTGATGGTGAAATTGATGCCATTGAAGACTTGTAATAAGTGCATCGTGAGGCGCAGCACCGCTGCGGGTGGCCCGTGCAAGAGACTCACAGAATGCCGCAAAGTCAATTACTTGAGAAGTGTCTTTCTGATGTGGTTTGGTCAATGCAAGTGCTGATTGAACATTCTCGCTAACGAGGCGAGAACCGTATAGTCGACGTTGCGTCTCTGACACATCGAGGAAGCGAAAGATTCGTGGCGTTATGCACGATGTGAATAGAACGGCAATGGAAGTACCGGCAAGAAGATCAATCATGACTAGGTGACCGATACAAGGTGTGAAGTGTGGAATCGTCGCGCTGGAGAATTTCAACGATTGAACGTCGTCGAGCGGAAACTCTTTGGACAAAAACTATTGCGCCGACCGCACCATGAATAGTTGAGACAGCTTGGTCATGAGACCACTGCGGAGAATCACGAAGAACCATGGCGGCAAGGCGGTCAATAGTTTCAGTTGCAGAATTGGCATGAACAGTTGACCAGCACCCACGATGACCACTAGATAATGCCAACAACATGTCGACTACTTCAGCGCCACGAACTTCACCGACAACAAGCCGGTCGGGTCGGAGGCGAAGCGATGCGCGGACAAGTGATTGAAGTGTTATTTCCCCTTTACCCTCGGAATTGGCAGGGCGTGTTTGCAATTGCACAACATGGGGATGCGCGAACCGCAGCTCTGCAGTGTCTTCCACGCAGACGATGCGTTCATTTGGTCCGAATGATTGACTAACGGCAGATATTAAGGATGTCTTGCCAGATGACGTTGCACCAGCTACGACAACATTGATGTTCTGTTGCACGAGTTCACGCACGATGTCGGTGCATGCAGTCGAGCCAAATGAAGCGAGTGGCAAGATGCGGCGAGAAAACTTTCGGACGGAAATAGTTGCGCCACCTACTGCTACTGGTGGGATAACTACGCACGCACGTGACCCATCTGCCAGACGCGCATCAAGAATGGGAGACAGAAGGTCGAGTCTGCGGCCAGAGGCGCGAGCGATGCGCTCGAGACTGATAGCCATTTCACTGTCTGTGAGTGTGCCAACGAACCGAAGACCTATTGCGTCTTCAACCCATACTTGTTTTGCGCCCACGACCATTATTTCGCTGATGTCTGGGTCATCAATGTGTATCTGGAGTGGTCCGAGACCATGATGCATGACGTTTACATCGATGTCATGTACGGGCCGAACAATTGCTCGGCACGAGACGGCAGCATTCCGGCGTCGACCGCGCGACTAATTGCAGATGTATGAGGAACTTCACATGTCACTGGCATGCCGAGAACATGGCCGACGTCTTTAATAGTGAGTGCACGACCTGCTTCACACACAACAAACAATTCTGTTGGTCGTTGCATTCGTGATGCACGGCGCAAGGATAAGTAACACGGCTTAACCACCATTGTGATGTGTGAAACCGCTTGACGTAATTCATCGGGGATAAATGAGATGCCTGCATCGATAACGACGTTTATAGGTGATGCAGCAATTGCACGTGCCAGATCTGGCCATCGGGGCTGGCCTTCGACAAATGACGAACCACGATGTAACACGATGAGACCAGTGTCGAATGTGGTTCCCATGGTCACGAGCGCTTGCGCATCTGATGTGGAGTGTTCACTGAGCCAGTCATTGATGCCTGAACTTGTGGGTTCTGCCAAGCCGAGAGTAGCGGGAATATCACCGCACAGATCAATAAGAAGTGTTGGCGTGCCGCGGGCTGCCAAGAGTAAGGCGTATGCAGTGGCAGTAACTGTGGTGCAATTGCCACCTTTCGGTGACATGAAGATGGTTGACATATGTGACTCCTGTTCGTCAGAAGCAATGTGTGCAACAGCATCGACAATTGGAACTACAAATGCACCTCATTGACCATTGGCTCACCAGCAACGTAACGAGCAAGGTTTTTCAGGAAAATGTCTTCACTGCGCAACCCCGATTGGGCTGAGGCTGACGAACTGTGGGGAGTAATGATGACATTGTCCATATCCCACAATGGGGAATCAGACGGAAGTGGTTCGGTTGCAAAAACATCGAGTGCTGCACCCGCAAGATGACGAGATTGCAGTGCAGCAACCAGCGAATCTTCATCGACAAGTTCACCGCGACCAACATTGATGAAACAAGCCCCCGGCTTCATGATGGCAAATGTCTCGGCGTTAAATATCTGACGAGTGGTGTCGGTGAGTGGCAGTGCAACGGCTACCCAGTCAGCTCGTGCCAGCACACTGTGTAATTGATCAAATGAAAATGTGGGGCAGGGCTCATTGCCTGTAGGGGTCCGACGAATCGCTTCAACATTCATATTGAGCGCAACGCCTAGTCGAGCAATTTCGATACCAATTGGACCCATGCCGATGACGGCAAGTCGTGCACCATCAAGTTCTGCAAACTCGTGGCGAGTCCACTCATGTTTCTCTTGGTGCTGAAACCACGCGCGAACATTGCGACTAAGAGCCAACATGTAGAGGACTGTTGTTTGAGCAATTGGTGAGGCAGTAGCACCAGAGGAATTTGTAAGTCGTATTCCGCGTTCCATGAGCTGCACGAAAAATGGACTGTCAACGCCAGCAGAAAAAGTGTGCATCCATTTCACGGACGTGGCCTTGAGGATGGAGAGAACAAAACCGCGCGAGCGATCTGGCCACAAGTCACTTGAATAAAAGACCGTGTTGATTGTGGGGATTATCTCGTCAGAAAGAACTTCGTTACCTTCGTAGATGATGGGGGTGACGCCGGGGGAGATTGCTCGAATTGCATCGGCATGGCGGCCCCACACATTGTCACTAACCAGCAACGTGATGGGTTCTTCGATCTTTGCCATTGCCATAGGTTAGGTAATAGGTGAGCTGCGGGCATTACCGTTAGAGCATGCGTCTGATTCTGGGTCTTCTGTCGGTATTGCCGTTTCCCGTGCAACACATGGGGTCAGGTGACAGCGTGCAACCGCGCGACACGGTTTCCGTGATTGATTCAATTACGCCTGCACTGCCTACTGGTGTTGCTGTGGACATTGTGGGTTCTGACACTTTTGTTCGCGTGCAATCAGTCGGCCATGACGTGATGGTTACTGGTTACAAAAACGAGCCATACATGCACATCACAACAAAGGGTGATGTGTTTGTGAACGATGGTTCACAAACAACGCTTATCAATGGCGATAGGTACGGCAATATTGACACCAGTTCTTTTGTGGAAAGCCCGAACCCTGTGTGGCGCAAAATCGGAACAAATGGAACAGCCATGTGGCATGACCACCGGGTGCATTGGATGAGTCCAAAACAGCCTGCTCCGATAGACACTGCGGGCACAGTGCTGGAATGGAAAGTTTCAATGAGTGTTGATGGGGTACCAACAACTGTGGCTGGAACACTTTTTTTGCGTGAGAAAGCAAGCATGATGTGGTGGCTGGCAGGCTTTGCCGCTTTGTTGTGTGCAGTCGTTTTGTCAGTTCGCCGCCGCAGAGAATTTTTCGTTCTGACATTTCTTATATCAATGATGGGAGTTGCTGTCGGAGCAATGCAGTACATCGGGTTGCCAGATGGCGCGCGGATTACGCCGTTGATATTGATGTTTTCAAGTGGTGCAGCAGTAGTCGCTGCTGTCTCGATGTTCATGCAACGACGAGGCCAAGCCTCACAGCACATTGCTGTGTCGTTAAATGCAGGCGCAGGCGCAACCTTGGTTGTGTGCGGATGGCTGTGTGCAGATCAAGTTCGTGCGGCGTATGTGCCAGGCATTGACCAAGAATGGCTTGTGCGCATGCTGATACCTGCGTTGTTAGGTATTGGCTTCGTCGCGACTATTGATGGTGTCACGCGCATTATGCGCGGTTCGACTGACTAACAGTTAGACGGAAAGAAGGTCGCGAGCACCGGTGTCTGATGATGGGTGACGCAACTTGCTCATTGCGCGTGCTTCGATTTGACGAATACGTTCACGAGTGAGGTTGAAGTGTTCGCCAACTTCTTCAAGTGTGCGACCTTCGCCACTGCCACCGAGTCCGAAGCGCAAGCGCAAGATTTCGCGTTCACGTTCATCGAGTGGTGCGAGCAAGCGCTGAATTTCTTCAGGCAGCAATGCTGTTGCAGCGGTCTCGAATGGTGATTCAGCAGAACGGTCTTCAACGACATCACCAAGTTCAGCGTCGCCGTCTTCGCGCAATGGCTCTGACAATGACAGAGGCTCAGCAGCAAAGCGCAATGCTTCAGTGACTTTGTCTTCTGGCATTTCTACTTCTTTTGCCAATTCAGCAAGAGTTGCAGTGCGGCCGAACTTCAGTTCCAGGCGTGAGCGAGCTTTTTGCAAACGAGCAAGCGTGTCGCCGGCATGGACCGGCAAACGAATGGTACGGCCGGTGTTTGCGATACCGCGAGTGATGGCCTGACGGATCCACCATGTTGCATACGTTGAGAATTTGAAACCTTTGCGCCAGTCGAACTTTTCAACGGCATGCATAAGGCCCAAGTTGCCCTCTTGAATGAGGTCAAGAAGCGGAAGACCAGATGCTTGGTACTTCTTTGCAATAGACACAACGAGACGAAGGTTTGACTGAACGAATGCACGCTCTGCGACTTCACCTTCACGAATTGCTTTGCGCAGTTCACGGCGCTTGGTAGCGGTAGGGGTCTTGATCTTTGCCATTTCGGCAACAGCTTCTTTGCCGGCCTCGATGGCCTTGGCAAGACGCACTTCGTCGTCCTTAGTAAGAAGGGCGTACTGACCGATGTCTGTGAGATACAGCCGGACGAGATCCTCTTCGTCGCGATCGACACGATCCTTTGCCACTCTTGTACCTCGCCTAAATCTTGCATCGACCACCGCATGGGTCGAATATGGGCAGGCTATCTAGATGCGTGTCGGGTGCCACAGCCTGACCGAGAACATTTCGCCAACATCTGCAAGAGTATGAGGAATGGCTGAAAATAACCCCGAAAATGCTGATTCTGGCGAGATAGAGCTGGTCATCGTGACGATGTCCTTTGACGCCGCCGACATGGGCTCCCTTGTCGCAATTCTGTCCAAATACATCGTGCTGACCCGTATGGAACAGGGGTGCCGCAATGTGGACATGATCGTGTCTGACACCCGCCCGAACCGCATCCTCATCATCGAAAAATGGGACTCCCCAGCGACACAACAAGCCCACTTTGGTGGCGCCACCATGGTGGAAATGGCGAAATCCTGCACAGGCATTCTGACGGGGGCTCCCGACATTGACCTGTGGCAGTCGATGAGCGCACACGACCTTACGTAGGATTTACGGAAGTGCGATAATCGCTTCGTGCTCTAGCGAAGCCACAACGTTGCCATTCACGATGATGTGAAAATCAACAACAACACGTTCGCCGTGAGCAGTAAATCTGTCAACAATGGCTCCGTGAATTTCAGCGTGAGAACCTGCAGTTACGCGCGCGTGGTGACGAATGATGCTGCGCGTGTGCACCCAACTGGAGGTCGCTATTTCCGTATGAACAACATCGTTTGCCAACGTGGGCCAAACAGCAGGGTGCACGAGGTTGTGTTGTGCGTAT
>JBILOM010000061.1:0-7943 GCA_044374495.1 Ilumatobacteraceae bacterium
TCATCGGAGCATCGGGATTCACAGGCGCAGAGCTGTTACGGCTATGTGCTGCGCACCCAGAGGTTGAAGTGGTCTGTGCCACCGGAGATTCTCAGGCTGGCACCTTGGCAAGCGTTCTGTACCCATCATTGGCTGCTGCTTATCCGAACCTCGTGTTCGAAGAATTCAGCGCTGACAGGTTTGCAGGTCTTGATGCTGTGTTCTTGGGTGTGCCCCATGAGGCGGCGCTCGAGATGGCACCACAGTTGGTGGGCAAGGTTGGGGTCGTCATTGACTTGTCGGCTGCATACCGACTCAAAGATGCGTCCCTGTACCCAACGTGGTACGGATTTGAACATACGCAATCAGAACTACTTGCTCAAGCGGTGTACGGATTGCCAGAGCTCTATCGGTCGCAATTGGTTGGCGCGAAACTCATCGCGACGCCCGGCTGTTATGTAACCGCTGCTTCATTGGCGTTAACACCGCTCGTTCGGTCGGGGATCGTTAATCCGACAGGTGTCATTGTTGATGCTGCATCAGGTGTCAGTGGTGCTGGACGTGCATTGAAGCACTCATCAATGTTCTCAACTATTGACGAAGATTTCACAGCGTATGGTCTGCTCGATCATCGTCATACGCCTGAGATTGAGCAAGTCACCGGTGCGCAAGTTCTGTTTACGCCTCACCTGGCACCTATGAATCGCGGAATCTTGGCGACTTGTTATGCAAGACCACAAGGTGATGCACCGACAACGGCGTCTTTGTTGGCAGCTATTGCCACGTTCTACAAGAATGAGCAATACATCGTTGTGCGTCCAAGCAGTCCTTCAACAAAGGCAACACTTGGTTCGAACAGTGTTCACATAACTGCCAGATTCGATGAACGCACTGGATACGTAATGGTCATTGCCGCACTCGACAATTTGGCCAAGGGTGCATCTGGCGGCGCAGTGCAGTCAATGAACGTTGCTTTGGGTCTACCTGAATCTTCTGGTCTATCGAACGTCGGTGTGTACCCATGAGTTCATTATCAACTGCGCATGTACTTGTAGAGGCATTGCCGTACATCCGTAGATTCGCCGGAAAAACGGTTGTAGTGAAGTTCGGTGGTAATGCCATCGCCGGCACGTCTGATCACGATGCGTTATCCCTCTTTGCTGAAGACATTGTTCTTATGCACACGGTTGGTATTCGGCCTGTCGTTGTTCACGGTGGCGGCCCTCAAATTAATGAGATGCTCACACGGTTGAACATTGAGTCGTCTTTCTCTAATGGGCTTCGGGTTACAGATGCAGCAACCATGGAAGTTGTCCAGATGGTTCTTAATGGCCAAGTGAATCCACAAATCGTGAGCGCAATCAACACTCACGGAAATGTTGCTGTGGGTCTCTCGGGTGAAGACGGGCGCACATTGCAGTGCGTTCCTCGCGATTCGACACTGGGATTCGTTGGAGACATTGAACGGGTTCGCACGCACGTCATAGAAGGCTTGTTGGCCGATGGTCTTGTGCCTGTTTTGTCGACTGTTGGTGTTGATGTGAATGGGCAGCCGTACAACGTGAATGCTGATACTGCAGCTGGCGCAATTGCCGAGGCATTGAGCGCCGAGAAGATCATCTATCTCACAGACATTGCTGGTCTACGCAAAGATATTGATGATGCTTCATCACTAATTCAGCGGATATCGGTAACAGACCTGGGCGCGTTGATTGCTGACGGCACAATTTCTGGGGGAATGATTCCCAAGATTGAGAGCTGTATGCAGGCAGTCAAGGGTGGTGTCAAGAGCGCACACATTCTTGATGGCCGCATTGCACATGTTCTGTTACTAGAACTATTCACCGACCAGGGTGTCGGCACGATGATTACGGGAGTCAACTGATGTCACATCAATTTTTAGAAAACGATATAGCGATTGCTGCAAACAAGGGTCATGACTATTGCCCGTTCATTCCTGTGTTCGGTGCGCCGGCAGAAATGTTCGAAAAGGGTGAGGGTACTCAACTGTGGTCGGTTGGCGGCAAGAGGTATCTCGACTTTCTTAGTGGTATTGCAGTTGTGTCTTTGGGGCATGCGAACCCTGTGATTGCTAGGGCAATTGCAGATCAGGCAAACACGCTTGTGCATGTTTCAAATTTCTTTGCAAACACAGTTGCTACAAAGGCTGCCGTTGAGATATCCGGGCTCATGCATGAGGCTGGAGCTGGCGATGGTCAAGTGTTCTTTTGTAACTCAGGTGCTGAAGCAAACGAAGCCGCGATAAAACTTGCGCGTAAGTTTGGTGGCCGGGGTCGTCATGTCATCGTGTCTGCGTACGGCAGTTTCCACGGTCGCACATTAGGTGCACTTGCGCTCACGGGTCAGCCTGCAAAGCATGAAGTATTCCAGCCAATGCCGGACGGGTTTCGTTATTGCGAGTTTGGTGACATCGAATCATTGGAGGCTCAAATAGACCCAACTGTTGCTGCGGTCATGCTCGAATCAATTCAAGGGGAAGGGGGAGTCATCCCGGCTGACCCTGCATATCTTCAAGCTGTTCAGCAGTTGTGTAAAGAGCGTGGTTTATTACTCATCATTGATGAAGTTCAAACCGGGTTCTGTCGAACCGGAAAATGGTTTGGTTTTGAACATGCTGGTATCTCACCAGATGCTGTAACGATGGCGAAGGGAATGGGCAACGGAATGCCTGTTGGTGCCCTATGGGCTCGGCGCGATATTGCTGCAGTTCTGCAACCAGGCGACCACGGATCTACATACAGCGGTACGGCACTTGCAACTGCAGCAGTGTCGGCTGTGATTTCAGAGATGAAGAGACTTCAAGCCGATGAATTGGCTGTGCGTCAGGGTGCACGCCTTACGAAGGGTCTGTTGGCTATCCCAAAGATTGAATCTGTACGCGGCGCCGGTCTTTTGCTCGGTGCACAACTTGTCGAAGGCATCGTTGCCGGAGACGTCTACAAAGCACTATTGGAAAAGGGTCTCATCGTTAACGCTGTAAACGCTTCAACACTGAGGCTCGCTCCACCATTGACTGTGACTGATGCAGAGATTGATGAAGCTGTTGCTCTTATTGCTGAGGTGTTGTCATGACGCGTCATCTTGTAGAAATTGCGTCTCTTTCCGTTGCAGAACTCCGTCACATCCTGGACTTGTCTGTGGCGGCTCCGAAGCCTGCGTTGGCAGGAAAGGGTGTCGCGCTCATCTTTGAAAAACCATCTAACAGAACTCGTCATTCCATGGAGATGGCAGTTGTTCAACTAGGTGGTCACCCTGTGTACACGCGGGGTGAAGAGGTTGGCTTCGACGTTCGTGAATCAGTTGAAGATGTCACTCGCATTATGGCTGGCTATCACGCCGTCCTCGCTGCACGGGTGTTTCGTCATTCATACATAGAACGAATGGTTGCGGTGTCAGATGTGCCCGTCATCAACATGTTGAGCGATGCATCTCACCCGCTACAAGCGTTAGCGGACATCATCACGATGGAAGAGCATGTCGGTCCGATTGCACAGTCGACTGTTGCGTACATAGGTGACTACAACAATGTGGCCCGGTCGCTAGCAGAAGCCGTTTGTCTGTTGGGTGGAACCATTTCGCTCGGTTGCCCGTCCGCGTACGACGCCGATGATGATGAATTGGCTCGGCTTGCATCGCTTGGTGGTGCCGTTCGTCAGAGCGCCTCTCCACAAGAAGCGATTGCCGGTGCTGATGTTGTGCATACGGACACTTGGATTTCTATGGGTCAAGAAGAAGAATCAGCAATTCGTCGCAAGATCTTTTCGAAGTATTGCGTCGATGCGAATCTGATGGCTCTTGCTGCTCCTAATGCAAAGTTCATGCATTGCATGCCGGCGCATCGTGGCGAAGAGGTGTCATCAGATGTCTTTGATGGTCCAAACAGTGTCGTCATTCAGCAGGGTCACCACAGGCTTACTGCAGCTAGAGGAGCCCTTGGGTGGGTTATGGAGAAGTCATGAGCAGTAAACAACAACGCCAACAAATGGTGACTCGGTTAATCGCACACGACAATGTGTCTAGCCAGCCACATCTGCAAGAGCTCTTGAAGGCTCAAGGTATTGAAGCTACTCAGGCCACAATTTCACGTGACCTTGAGGAACTTGGTGCTGTGAAGATTCGAATCGCTGGGGGAGACTCGATCTATGCAATTGCAGAATATGCACCAGCTCGAGTTGCTCCATCTGATCAATTGCGTCGCGTCATGGCCGAATGGGTTGCTGAAGTGACATCAAGTGGAAATTTGGTTGTGGTGCGCACGCCACCTGGTTGTGCGCACGTTGTTGCATCCGCACTCGACCGCAGCGGTCTTGTCGGATTGTTAGGCACGGTTGCAGGCGATGACACGATCATGTGTGTCGCTACTGAAGAGGTTGGCGGCACAGGTCTAGCCGAGCAGTTACGGTCGCTCTCGGGCGTTACAGACGCCACTGGTGGCATTCCACGAAAGAAGGGTGCAGCTCATGTCTGACAAGAAGGTTTCAGAAGGTGCAGCACTATGGCACGGACGTTTCGACGTTGCCCCAGCCGACGACTTGATGGCATACACAGAAAGTTTGTCATTCGATCAACGGTTATGGCGTGACGACATAGTCGGTTCTCATGCACATGTATCAATGTTGGTATCTGTCGGGCTGATGTCTCAAACAGATGGTTCATCTGTGCTGGCTGCTTTGCAAACGGTGGGCGAAGAATTCTCAAATGGCAGTTTCGTGTTCGAAGCAACTGATGAAGACATTCACACAGCCATTGAACGACGTGTCACACAGATTGCAGGCGAGCCAGGCGCTCGTATTCATACGGGGCGCAGTAGAAACGATCAAGT
Organism: Ilumatobacteraceae bacterium; assembly: GCA_044374495.1. GTDB lineage: Bacteria > Actinomycetota > Acidimicrobiia > Acidimicrobiales > Ilumatobacteraceae > UBA2093. The sequence continues at coordinate 4,823 of JBILOM010000061.1, forward strand.
TGCTACGGCTGTTCGGTTGTGGTGCAAGCGTGAAGTAGCAATCGTGGCTTCCCATGTGCTCGCGCTAGTGAACACATTGGAAGAACGCGCAGTGGAAGCTGATGCCAGTACGCCACCAGTCAGAATGCCTGGGTACACACACGTACAACACGCACAACCTGTACTTCTCTCGCATCACCTACGTGCACATTCATGGGCATTGCTTCGTGATGTCGACAGACTTTCTGATGCGCTCGCACGTCTTGATGTCTCACCGTTAGGCGCCGGAGCGTTGGCGGGGTCTTCCTTGCCAATCAACCCAGCGCATTCCGCAGAAACCATGGGATTCGGAACCACTTTCGCAAACTCTCTCGATGCAGTATCCGACAGAGACTTCGTTGCGGAAATTCTGTTTTCAATTGCCTTATTAGGGGTTCATCTTTCACGCATCGGTGAAGAGTGGGTGTTGTGGACCAGTGCTGAGTTCGGCTTTGCTGTGCTTGATGATGCATATGCAACTGGTTCATCCATGTTGCCGCAAAAGAAGAATGCTGACATCGCTGAATTGGCTCGTGGTAAAGCAGGGCGTCTCATTGGAAACCTCACTGGTCTTCTCGCGATGCTCAAAGGTCTTCCCCTTGCGTACAACAGGGACTTACAAGAAGACAAAGAGCCCCTCTTTGATTCTGTTGATCAAGTCCGTCGGGCACTCATCGCGGTAAACGGAATGATCAAGACTGCGACGTTCAAAACAGAGAGCATGATCAAAGGTGCAGACGCAGAAGCCCTAGTAGCAACTGATCTCGCAGAATGGCTCGTGCACCGCGGAACACCGTTCCGTCAGGCTCACTCCATTGTTGGCAAGATTGTGCGTGATTCCATCGCTACGGATGTGCCGATGGTTGACATCGTTAGTGGTCATGAATCATTCGGTCCTGATGCGGTTTCTTTGTTTAATCCCGGAGTATCAGTTGAGCGTCGTCAGTCGCCTGGTGCATCCGGGCCACTTGCTGCACATGAGCAGAGGGCGCGACTAATGGAAGCTATACGGAAAGCTGAGGAGCGTTTAGCATGACATTCGTTCAAGAATTTCGAGTTCGTTACAACGAGTGCGACATGCAGAACGTTGTTTTCAACGCCAATTATTGGATCTATGCAGACGATGCAGTCGCGCAGTTTGTGCGTCAAGGACTTGCTGACGAACTCGGTAAGGATATTTCCGACGTCGACCTCATAGCAGTTGGCTTTGACTTCATGTTGAAGACTGCAACGGGTACCTGGCATAAGGGTGCAAAATACACAGACATCATTCACGCTGCCTGTTCAGTATCGCGATGGGGAAATACTTCGTTCGATGTCACAGTCGACATGACAGTGAATGGCGAGCAAGTATTCGATTGCATCATCACGTATGTCAGCGTTACACCAGGTGCCCCGCAACCAGCGCCTGTGCCAGACGTCGTTCGACGCGCGTTGAGCTAGAGCCAGTTCATGTTTTGGCCGTGATAACCAATCTCGGCCAAACGAAAGTGGCGCGGCTCAGCACTGGAGCCGTCAAAAACATCGACCTGAATATCTGCAACCGCCCCTGCTGGTTCCATACGGGCCCACACAATGGGTGCTTTAGGCGTTGCAGACTCGCCAGCGCTGTGGATGGCGTGCTTCAGTCGGTTTTGTGTTTCGGTTCCCAGGTATTGCCACACAATCGAATGAAAAATCAGGGTTGCATGTTCGTTTGGTCGTGCAAGTTGCAGCGCAATCCACTCGTCAGCTGATGCGGCGTCAACTATTGGTCGATGTGTTTTTGCGATGGCAATAGCCGAGCGGAGTCGTTCGAGTCGTAGCCGTTGGTCGGGCCATACGAAGGACAACAGGCGGGCTTCGTCGTCTGGTCGTGCAACATCAATGGGGGAGATGTCGCATCCTCGTTTACTAATTGCTGTAGCGCCCACGCGTGGAACGTCTGGTGCGTTTGAGAACCAGTCGCCCATGAAGCGAAGAGACGAACTCGGCTCACCCATGCGCAGTTGTCCGAAACATCCGTAGAAGCGGTCGAAGTTAAGGTTCAGTCCGGCGCTTGCACCAATCTCCAAGAAATTGAATTCTTCGACACCAAGTGTTGTAATCCAATGGCTCAGAACAAGGTGCGCCACGCTACGTCCAACTTCGTTGGTCTGTACTTGGGTGGCTAAACCGTTTTCTATGTCATCAAGGTGGTCTCGCATATACCCAATGAAATCAGCGGTGAAGTCTTCTGCAGGCTTTCCTCCGACACTCGGGTAATGACGTGCTAGTCGATCATCCTTTCCTTGCAAAACCACTCGGTGAATCGCGCCTGCGAGACGGAGCGGTACGGCGTCATGAACTGGGCGAAGGCTTCGCCCTGCAAGAAGTGCATACGTACGCCCACCATCTGCATAGTCGGCCGCAAGATCCGTAAAGAGGGCGCTGTACATCGCAGAACCCAATGATCTGCACGAATCAGCTTGTTGTAGGAGAGCCCGCAGCATCTCGTCACCGTCAAACAAACTCAAATTTCCTGCTGGGGTAGACGACGAACTGATGAAACGATATTAGTGCAGGCCGCAATGGCGTCACCGTGTAAGACTTTGTACGTGACATCTTCCGGCTTGTTTTCAGACCTATCCGCACGTGGACTCATTCACGACTCCACTGATGCGTCGGTTCTGTCTACACGGCTCGATTCAAGCCCAATCGGTATCTATGTGGGTTTCGACCCGACTGCTGATTCTCTACATGTCGGGCACCTCTTAGGGCAATTGACTCTCCGACGTTTCCAACTTGCTGGTCATCGTCCGTTTCCACTTGCAGGTGGCGCAACCGGAATGGTCGGAGACCCATCGGGAAAAAGCGAAGAACGAAATCTTCTTGACCGTGAAACGCTCGAGCACAATGTGTCGCAGATAAAGAATCAATTGTCGCGTCTACTTGATTTCTCTCCTGGAAAGAGTGCAGCGACTCTTGTAAATAACGCTGATTGGACTGCAGGAATTAGCGCACTTGATTTCTTGCGCGACGTTGGTAAGTACATCACTGTGAATCAGATGATGGCAAAAGAATCTGTGAAGAATCGTTTGAATTCAGAGAACGGTTTGTCATACACAGAGTTCAGTTACATGTT
>JBILOM010000062.1:0-7904 GCA_044374495.1 Ilumatobacteraceae bacterium
TGCATTGAAAGAGATTCGCGCCATGGTTGACAGAAAGGGGTATCTGCTGAATTTCCCTGTTGAGGTGCGCTTTACTAAGGGCGACGATGTTCCGCTTTCAACCGCATACGGAAGAGATTCTGCTTACATAGCTGTGCATGTATACAAAGGGATGGAGTGTGAGCCATTCTTTCGAGACGTAGAAGACATTCTGCGTGCATATGACGCTCGTCCGCATTGGGGCAAGATGCACTACCGCGAGGCAGATGAACTATCGAAGCTGTATCCGCGTTGGGATGAATTCATCACATTACGGAATCAGTTGGATCCGCAGCGCACATTTTCGAATGCCTACAGCGACACCGTTTTCGGCAAATAGTTTCTAGAAACAAATGTCCTGTGGGCGAACTGGGCAACGATCAATTGACTTGCCAGTGGCATTGCGAATTGCTGCAACTATCGCCGGTGTGACGGAGATGCAGGGGGCTTCACCAACGCCTTTTGCTCCCATAGGTGCTTGAGGGTCTGGTACTTCAATCATTGAGATCAGAACTTGGGGTGCGTCGAGAGCGGTAGGTAACAGATAGTCGGTGAAACTCGGATTACGAACAATCCCGTTAGTCACAATGATTTCTTCCATCACAGCTAAACCAAGACCCTGAGCAATTCCGCCCTCAATTTGTCCAGTTACTGACATCGGGTTCAGAACCCTTCCAACATCTTGCGCTGTCGCAATTTGCACAACCTTTACCAACCCGAGTTCGACGTCTACATCGACGACTGCACGGTGCGCAACGAAGGCAAAAGCCACGTGGCAATTTCCTTGGCCATTCTCATCAAGATCTTCAGTTTTTCTGTGGTGATACTCGTATGTTTCTGAAACTGAGAAATTTGCTGATGCCTCTTGCACCGAGATTCGTAAGGTGCCGACAGTGTCAATGATGTCTGTGTCGTCAATCGCAAGGCGCAGAGGGTCGATTTTATGCATCGCACCAACATGCTCAAACAATCGCTCACGTACCATTCGACATGCTCCGTCGACGGCGCCGCCGCTCATCCATGTTTGGCGTGAGGCAGAGGTGGAGCCGGCAGATCCGATTTGCGTATCGATGGTGTCGTAGGTGACATTGTCGACGCCAAGAACTGATCGAGCAATCTGCGGTGCAAGTGTGACGAATCCTTGCCCAACTTCACTAGTTGCAAACTTAAGTTCAACTGAACCATTGGTGAGTGTGCATCTTGCTGTTGAGTAGTCATCAAAACCCTCGCTGTACATAAGGTTCTTCATGCTGACGCCCCAGCCGATACCACGAACGATATTTCTGCGGTCTGCCGTGCGACCAGAACCGCCTGGCAAGTCAAGTTCGTGTGGGTGAGAACCCATCTCGGCGGGTAAAGGCATTGCTGCTGTTTCTCGAATGCAGCGTTCTAACGGTGCAACACTTTCCAAGACTTGCCCCGTGATCATGGTGTCACCGGTGTGAATTATGTTTCTGAGACGAATCTCTACTTCATCGATGCCCGTTGCGGCTGCAAGCTTGTCCATTTGGCCTTCATGTGCAAAGCATGCCTGCACAACTCCAAAGCCACGCATAGCGCCACATGGCGGGTTATTGGTCCGAACGGCGTACCCGTCAACGACGGCGTTAGGACACTGGTAAGGCCCTTGTGTGTGAGTAACACCGTTAATGAGAACCGCCGACGATGTAGAGGAATACGCACCACCGTCAAAAACGAAACGTGCTTCGATTTTTACGATTCGACCGTCTGTAGTCGCATGATGTCGCATCCAGATTTGAGCTGGGTGACGGTGTACATGTCCAAAGAAACTCTCTTCGCGTCCGTACTGCATTTTTACCGGACGACTAGTCCGCATGGCTAGTAATGCGGTATGAACCTGCAAACTGATGTCTTCGCGTGCACCAAATGCACCGCCAACACCGCCGAGAACTAATCGGACTTTTTCTTCTGGCATGCCCAAGCATTTAGCCATCTGTTTACGATCTTCGTGTAGCCATTGTGTAGCAACGAAGACTTCAACCCCTGCGCCATCGTGGTCGGGGATAGCTAGTGCAGATTCTGTTCCGAGAAATGCCTGATCTTGCATGCCTATGTCGTACGTACCTTCCACAACTATTGGTGCAGTTGCAGTGGGGTCACCGTGCACAATGCGCTGACGTCTGATGATGTTCCCATCAGGGTGAATTGGTTCGTGTGAAGCGTCTATCGCATGTTCTGGGTTGGTGAGAGGGGTAAGGACTTCATATACAACTTGAATTGCAGCTAACGCGCGTCTGCATGTTTCAGGATGGTCTGCAGCAACCGCCGCAACAGGTTCTCCCATGTAACGCACAACGTCCTTGGCAAAAACTGGTTGGTCTTCACTGATGAGGCCGTACGTCAGTTGTCCCGGAACATCTTCAGCTGTAATCACACATTCAACACCGGCAATCTTCCAAGCGCCGGATACATCAATAGAAACAATTCGGGCATACGGGTGCGGTGAACGTAAGGTCGCGCCCCACAACATATTTTCTGCATGCAAGTCAGAAGAGAACGCGAAGTCGCCTTGCACCTTTGAGATTCCGTCTGGCCGTAAAGCACTTGACCCGAGAATGTCTCGCTGAGTCTTTGTAATCGTCATGACGAAACACCCTTTCGTACAGAAATCACTGTGTCGACTGCTGCGAAGATTCGACCGTAGCCAGTGCATCGACAAATGTTGCCCGACAAGGCTTCCTTGATCTCTTGTTCGTTTGGAGAGTCATTGTGATCAAGTAAGTGATGCACGGCCATCACAAGACCTGGGGTACAAAACCCACACTGAACTGCGCCTTCAGTTATAAAAGCTTCCTGAACATCTGTAAGAGAGCCGTCATTGTTCAGCCCCTCAACTGTTGCAATCTGCGTACCAACAGCGGTTGCTGCCATGACTAGACAACTGCATACGGCTGCATTGTCAACAAAGACAGTGCAACTACCGCATTCACCCTGTTCGCACGCTCCTTTGGAGCCTGGAAGTCCGAGTCTTTCACGAAGCACGTAGAGAAGACTTTCGCCGATCCATGCATCTGATACCTGACGTTCAACACCATTAATGGTGAGGCTGTAATGCTCTAATTCGCTCATTTTTGGACTCCCCGAAGTAACAGTCTCGCGGCTAAAACGCCGACAGCATGTCGTCGGTATTCCGCTGTTGATCGATGATCATCTATTGGGCGCGACTCAGCGCGCACGTGGTCTGCGAATTCCTTAGCCAGCGAATGATCAATATTTGTCAACCCGATTGAATTAATCCAGTTTTCTGATTCAGTGCAACGGATTATCGTCGGGCCGACAGAACCAAGAGCGACGCGAACTTTGTTGTCATGAATTGCCAGACACACTGAGGCAACAGAGATAACCATGGCGTTGCGCACTCCAACTTTTGCGTAGCCCTGCCAGCCGTTCGTGATGGGAATGGAGACGCCTGTGATGATCTCGTTAGCTAAGCGAGAGTTTCTCTTTGGGCCCACCATGAATTCTGCAAAAGAAACTGAACGATTTGAAGACTCAGACTGTAAATGCACGACGGCATCTAGAGCGGAGAGAACGGGAAGTGAATCACCAGCTGGTGAACACGTTCCGAGATTGCCACCGATAGACCCAGCTGCCCGAATTTGTGGCGACCCAACTGTTCGTGCGGCTTCAGCTAGCGCAGGCAACGCCTTTGCAAGCTCACCGTGTTCCATTGTTGCGTAGGGCACAGATGAACCGATGTGAACGAGCCCGGAAGCGGTGTCAATGTTCCATCGTTGAAACTCTGGAATATTTCGAAGTGCAATAACGGTATCGGGGTGTCTGTGGTTGAAGTTGACTTCAACCATCATGTCGGTGCCACCGGTAAGAAGATGCGCGTCAGGGTTTTTCGATAAAAGCTGAGTTGCTTCAGTCAAGGAAGATGGAATGAATACCGGCATGTTTACCTCAAGGCAAGTTTCTTATGGAGTTTTGTTGTTGCTTCAAATGCTTTATTTCTTATTTCATTCATGTCGAATTGGGTCGGTTTGCCGTTGTCAACCACTAGATTTCCATCGACTCGAACCTCAACACATCTGATACCCGGTGTAAACGCTGCATGCCACGGACTGTCAACGTTGTCGTACGACCATGTGACGGAGTCTCTACTTATTTCAGGGAAGAACTTTTCCGCGTTTCGTAACCACTGCCACACGGTCTCTGGCGTCTGTGTTACGTCAGATTCGCGAAGACGCACATAAGCAAGTCGCGCTTCTTCCAACATGTCGGCGCCGATGCCGTCTGTACCTAAGGCAATGTCATTTGAAAAGCGAACAGGATTTGCATAGCCCACTGAATTGTTCATGTTTGAACGTGGATTATGAACAATGGTGCCGGGGAGGTAGCGATCGAGGTGTACCGCGTGAACTAGTAACCAATTGTCTTTTGCAAGATTGTGAAGGCGTGCTCCAGAGTCTTTATCGTCAGGACCCTCAGCAACATGAATATGTACGCCAGTATTCATCGATTCAGCCAAAGATGCAGCGCCGTCGAGCGTTTCGTCAGTACATGTAAACGATGCATGCACTCCGACCATTCCTCTGCCTCCTGCACGAAGAAATCGTTCATTCTCGCGCAGGCCGCGCTTTGCTCCGTCAGTCATTGGGGACAGCGGGCTGACTTTTGATCGGATAGTTGAGTGGTCCCATCTATCGGTGACACCGTATGACAAGTTCGTTTTAACGCCCACCATTGAGCATGCGTCAGCAATGACGTCAAGACTGCCGTCAATCGCCATCGGAGATTCATGATGATCGATAATTGCAGTGGTGCCGTTACAAAGAGCTTCTGCTGCTCCAAGGGCAGCAGACCAGTACAAGGTATCTAGGTCAAGAGCCACGTCCAGTTTCCACCAGACATTCTCAAGAATTGACAGAAATGAGTGTGGTGTTACCTCGGGTGCAGGCATGCCTCTAGCCAAAGATGAATACAAATGATGGTGCGCGCAGACGAGTCCCTGGGTCTGAAAGGACATTGTTAATCCAGCTCCACTCCGCGTTGTGCGGTGATGCGTGTATAAACCTCGGGCCTGCGATAACGGTCAAAATCGAAAAGGGTCTTGGTGTATTTCTGGCACCAGTCCATGTCGCAACGTGCAACAAGAAGTTCGTCGTCAGTTGTAAGTGCTTGAGCAACAATCTGACCTGATGGCGCAACAATCATGCTCTGTCCGAGCGAATCAACACCTTCTTCGACGCCTGCTTTTGCTACACCCACGACCCATGTTCCGTTTTGGTACGCGCCAGATTGCATTACGAGCGCATTGTGAAATCCTTGCAATATGTCTTGGCTTGGATCAGGGATGTAGTGAATAGGCGTGTTGTATCCGCACAGTATTAATTCAACTCCTTGAAGGCCCATTACTCGGTACGACTCAGGCCAGCGCCTGTCGTTGCAGATCATCATTCCGACACGTGCGCCGAATGCTTTCCACACGCCAAAACCTTCATTAGACGGCGTGAAGTAATAACGCTCAGCATGTTGAAAGGCTCTGTCTGGCTCGTTTTCCTCGTGACCGGGTATATGAACTTTGCGGTACTTTGCAACAACGGATCCGTCCTTCTCTACAAGGATCTGTGTATTAAAACGTTCGCCTTTTGATGTCAACTCGGCGTACCCGAGACAGAAGCCGATGCCGAGTTTCTTTGCCTCTTCAAAAAGAGGAGCAGTTATGGGAGAAGGCATCTCGGTTTCGTAATAGTGGTCAGTCTCTGAGATGTTGTCTACGAACCATCGAGGGAAAAACGTCGTGAGTGCGAGTTCCGGGAAAACAACCACATCACAGCCTGCTGAATGGGCCTTACGAAGAAGGTCAATAAGACGCGCAACAACTTGTTGACGAGTGTGGTCTTTTTGAATTGGGCCTAGTTGAGCAGCGCCAATCGTAATGATTCGAGTCATGATCCAAATTCCTCAATATTCGAGAGTTCGACGAGTACCTGAAGCAAGATATTTGTGCCCATGACTAAATCTTTAGGGTCTGTAAATTCAGCAGGATTATGGCTGATGCCTTCCACGCTTGGTACGAAAATCATCGCGGACGGACACACGCGCGCAAGCATTTGAGCGTCGTGTCCTGCGCCACTTGGCATGCGACACACTGACGGAGTCTTTGACATCGCGACTTTTTCAACGATGTCGATTACTACGGGGTGAAATATCACTGGTTCAAAACGAGCTAGCGATCGAGTCGAAATCTCTACGCCCTCGCTTCGTGCTAGTGACAGAATGAAATCTGAAATTTCTTTCTCGGCTTTGGAAAGAGTCTCTTCGTCCGTGTTGCGAACATCGAGCGTTAACACTGCCTTTGCCGGAATTACATTTATCAAGTTTGGGAAAAGATCTATCTTTCCAACTGTGCACACCTGGTTGCCTTGGTAGCGATCAGCCAACTCGCGAAGAAACACCGAGATCTTTGACGCAACATAACTTGGGTCTTTCCGCATGCTCATGGGAGTTGTTCCTGCATGGTTGGACTGGCCCGTGATGGTTACTTCTTGCCAACTGATTCCTTGCACGCCTGTTACGGCTCCGATGTTTACATCAGTTCTTTCCAAGACAGGACCTTGTTCAATGTGAAGCTCAACAAAAGCGTGTGGCGCAAAGCCCGGACATGGAGTTGCGCCGTTGTAACCAATTCGTTCTAGTTCATCTCCGACTCGTGCCCCATCAATGCCAACAATGTCAAGAGCGTCTTCTATTGAAAGGCCACCTACATATACAAGAGAGCCAAGCATGTCTGGAGCAAAGCGCGATCCTTCTTCGTTAGTGAAAATTCCAACGCTGATAGGACGTGGTGGAGTTACAGATGCTTCTTGAAGAGTTTGAATCACTTCTAGACCAGCGAGTACTCCGAGGTTGCCGTCGTATTTCCCGCCTGTTCGAACCGTGTCAATGTGGGACCCAGTCATCACCGGCAAGCCTTCACCCACGTCCCAAGTGCCAATCACGTTTCCAATGACGTCTGTAGTGACTGTGAGACCTAAATCGTGCATCCAGCCAACAACGAGATCTCGGCCTGCAGCATCTTCATCTGTAAGTGCCAGGCGCGCACAACCGCCACCGTCAATTGCACCGATGCTTGCAAGATCCATGATTTTTTGCATCAGGCGTTCCCCATTGATTTGGGGCAACACGGGAGTTGACGAGGAAGGCACACCCAAAGTGTACGAAATGTAAAGGCCAAATGCCTGAATGATTGGGGTTGCAGGACTCTCGACTGCGAATAAACGGCTGGACGGACTCCCGCAAGCCTAGGGTTGCACCGATGAGTGGTGGGGAATTGGCGTGGATTGCCGGGTGCATAGCGTTTGCCTCGTTCGCTCAGACTCTTTCCGGATTCGGGTTTTCGCTGTTGGCCGTGCCCCTAATGACATTGGTTGTCAGCCCTCGAGATGCGGTGGTTGTAGCAACGATTATCGGTGCAATCTCTACAACATCCCAAGCCGTCATCGACCGAAAGCATGTGGACGCGTCGATAGCGAAGAGACTGATTCTGGCTTCCTATGCGGGTATGCCATTTGGGCTTATGGCTTTCGTCTTTGTGTCCGAGACCGGGCTCCGTTTGGTCCTCGGCGTAGTCGTGATCTCTGCCGCAGTACTTCTATTACGTGGGTTTCGTTTACGAGATGATTCCCATCATCTTGATTGGGTATTCGGCATTGTCAGCGGATTCTTGTCGACGTCTACTTCAACCAATGGCCCACCATTAGTCTTCCTGATGCAAGCCCGTCAGTTGGCACCCACAACTTTTCGAGCCACTATCAATACAGTGTTTGCCGTAGTGAACATCGGGGCTCTTGCACTGTTTGTATCTGCTGGAAAAGTGAATGGCACTAATTTGGCCGGCGTTGCAGTCGCAGTACCTG
>JBILOM010000063.1:0-7857 GCA_044374495.1 Ilumatobacteraceae bacterium
ATGCGCGGTTGAACTCTTGTGACTTCTGAGCAGCAGTAGGGGGCGAAGTTGGGCCAACCTTGTTCGGCTGACCAGCATTGTTTGGTTGCCCGCCATTGTTTGGCTGGCCACCTTTGTTCGGTTGTCCACCACCATTGTTCTGCGGTGGGTTATTTCCATTGGTGTTCTGCTTGATGTCCTGGTTCGGCTGCTGCTCTTTGATCTTTTGTTGGTTGTCGCTCTTGGCTTCATCCATCTTTTCGTTGAATGCTTGCTCTTCAGGATCTTCGGTCGCAAGGTCTTCCAACAGGCTCTCGTCGTCTGCAGCTGCTTCAGCAGATGTGTAAGCCGTCTTGTATTCCTTCGACGTCAGTGCCTTGTTAACGCCAGACTTCTTTACACGCACGCGATAGAGAACAATTCCGTCCATCCATACATCGTCTTCATCGGTAGATGACACGCCGAAGATGAGACGTCCTGATTTAGTTGTGCCGGAATCAAGCTCTTCCCATTCGGGATCTTCTGAGTCGTAGGCAACTTCAAGTACTGCGCTGCGCTTTGCATTTTTCGGAGTCAAGCTGACTGTGATTTCGCAATCGTCTTCGTCGACACCTTCAACCATCTGGCCATCGGCGCAGTCACCAGTCATGAAGACCTTGACTTTCTGTTTTGCAGCTGCGTTCACCGTGTTTGGAACAACAACGGTGAGTAGGCCGGTCAGTAGTACTGAGCTAGCAATTAATCCGCGAATCTTCATGGGTCTTCCTGACGTTCGTGTGGCAAAAGTCACCACATGGGAAGATTATCCAGTTATTGAAAAATTATCAAGGTGTCCAAGGTGAACAATTGGTGCCCAATTCTGCCCCGGGGCCTAGTGAAGGTGGACTGGGGTTCCGGTGCCGCCAACTTGATCAAAGAAGTCGTTGCCCTTGTCGTCGACCACGATGAACGCTGGGAAGTCCTGAACTTCGATCTTCCAAACAGCTTCCATTCCAAGCTCTGCATACTCAAGCACTTCGACTTTGGTGATGCAATCTTGAGCAAGTCGAGCTGCTGGGCCGCCAATAGAACCTAGGTAGAACCCGCCATAGGTATGGCAGGCCTCAGTAACTTGGCGCGACCTGTTGCCTTTTGCAAGCATCACAAAGCTTCCGCCAGCTGCTTGAAACTCGGCAACGTAACTATCCATGCGACCTGCAGTGGTTGGACCAAATGAGCCAGACGCCATGCCGGTTGGAGTCTTTGCAGGACCTGCGTAATACACGCAATGGTCTTTCATATATTGCGGCAAGCCGTTACCTGCATCAAGACGCTCCTTCAGCTTCGCGTGTGCAATGTCTCGTGCAACCACCATTGGTCCTGTCAACATGACGCGGGTCTTGACTGGGTACTTCGACAAAGTTGCGCGAATTTGATCCATTGGTTGAGTGAGGTCGATGTGCACAACTTCTTCACTCAAATCCTCATGAGTCACCTCTGGTAGGAAACGTGCTGGGTCTGTTTCGAGTGCTTCGAGGAAGATTCCATCACGTGTAATTTTTCCGAGCACTTGACGGTCTGCGCTGCATGACACTGCAAATGAAACTGGGCAACTGGCACCGTGACGTGGAAGGCGAACAATGCGCACGTCATGGCAGAAATACTTTCCACCGAACTGTGCGCCAATGCCGGTCTCTTGCGACAACTTCAGAACTTTTTGTTCAAGATCTAGGTCGCGGAATGCATGGCCAAGTTCGCTGCCCTGAGTGGGTAGCGCATCGAGGTAATGGGCACTAGCCAATTTTGCTGTTTCCACTGCTTGTTCGGCTGAAGTTCCACCAATGACAATTGCTAAGTGATACGGCGGGCATGCTGCAGTGCCGAGTGTGATCATCTTTTCAAACACCCAGGGGAGTAGTGCTTTTTCGTTCAGCAGTGCTTTTGTTTCTTGGAACAGGTAGCTCTTGTTTGCAGAACCGCCACCTTTGGCCATGAATAGGAACTTGTATGAGTCGCCATCGACTGATGCAATCTTGATTTCGGCTGGCAAGTTATTGCCAGTGTTCTTCTCTTCATACATAGTGATAGGTGCCATCTGGCTGTAGCGAAGATTGCTTGTTTGGTACGTATTGAAGACGCCGCGAGCAATTGCTTCTTCGTCACCTCCGCCTGTCATAACAAACTGGCCCTTTTTGCCCTTCACAATTGCGGTGCCAGTGTCTTGACACATTGGCAACACTCCACCAGCAGCAATGCCGGCATTCTTCAATAGGTCGAGAGCTACGAAGCGGTCGTTTGCACTTGCTTCAGGGTCAGACAAAATGTTGCTGAGTTGTTGCAAATGGTCTGTACGCAAGAGGTGCGCAATGTCGCGCATTGCAGTTTGTGTAAGAAGTGTGATGGCTTCTGGAGTGACCTTCAGGAAAGTACCGAGAGGAGTCTCGACTTCTGAGACTCCATCTTTCGATAGCAATCGGTATTCGGTGTTATCTGGCCCTAGGGGGAAGATCTCTGAAAAGACAAACTCTGGCATGTGCCTAGGTTAGAACGAAGTGCCTCAGGGCGCTCTATGCGCTCGGGTTGATGGGCCAATTGTGCTTGGGGTATCGGCCAGCCATCTCTTTGCGCACTTCTGCCCATGAACCCTTCCAGAAGCCAGGCAGGTCGGCAGTGATCTGAATAGGGCGTTGTGCGGGTGATAACAGCTGAATGCGCAGCGGGACGGTCTTGTTGAGAACAGATGGGTGAGTGGTGACGCCGTAGAGGTGTTGTACGCGAATGGAGATCATCGGAGCGGCTGGGTCTGCGTAGTTGATGTCAACCGGCTGACCGCGCGGTGGAGAAAATTGTGGCGGTGCTAACTGATCAAGTTGCGAGCTTGCATCCCAACCAAGGGTTGATTGCAACACCATGGTGACATCAACTTTTGCAAGGTCGTTACGTGATGTTGCACCTGCGAGAAACGGCACAAGCCATTCCTCAAGCGTTGCAAGTAGATGTGTGTTCGACGTTTCGGGCCACATGTCGCCTTGATGATGGCGCAGAAATGCAATGCGTTGTCGAAATGCTGTTCCAGAACCGTTACCGAGTACTGCCATATTTGTTGCGCGTACTCGTTCAAGAAGGGCCTCGGTGGTTTCGTCGCCTGGCGTTGGTTGCAGGTCTCGTTCGTCAATGCGGATGCTTCCTACTTTGCGCACCACACGTTGCACGAGGTCGTCACGTGACTTATCCCATAGTAAATACGACTCAAGTTCAACATCGTCACCCAGCACCGTGGCAATGAATTCAATATCCACCGCAGCGCCTCTGCGAAGCCGAGAAGTAGACCGTTGGGCATCAATATCGGCTGCAACCACAAACTTTTCGCGAGCAATCGGATCTTTCGAATCCATAGTGACGCCGCCGCCACCACGCATCACAAACTGGCCTGGCGATGTTCTGCGCATGCCAAGCCTGTCTGGGTATGCCGACAACAAAACAACGCCACACAATGAATCAACGGCGTCAGCTGAAACATTGTCATCAGTGTGAATTGATGAGCGTCGTGCAATATCGCGTGCTGCTTCAAGAACGCGGCGTGTAGCTCCGCGATCCGCGGCATCGTGGTGCGCAATGCCGAGCACAGCTTTCACGCGCAACGTAAGGTCTGCTGGCAACGTATCTGGTTTACCGCGCATGATGTCGCGTTCTTCCAACAATGCAGCAACAACGCATGCAATCCAACCGTGAGGGTGAAGGTCTTGGTTGCGCGCAACCATGGTGCCAAGTCGAGGGTGAAGTGGCAAACCAAGAACAGACCTGCCGAGCGGCGTGATATGACCTTTATTGTCCAGCAAATGCAACATTGTCAACGTTTCAGTAGCTACACGGAGTGATTTCTCGGGCAGTGCATCAAGAAAAGACAACTGTGCAAGCGGCGTTCCCCATGCGGCAACTTCTAATGCAACACCACACAAATCAACTTGCGTGATCTCGGCCGGTAAATGCTGCAGGCGTGTGGAGTCTTCTATGCGGCTCCACAATCTGTATGCAACGCCTTCACGCACGCGCCCTGCACGGCCACTTCGTTGATCTGCAGACGCACGTGATGACGTAACAGTGACCAATTCGGTAAGGCCTGTTCGCGAATCAAGTCGTGGCACTCGTGCGATACCAGCATCAACCACAATGTGGACTCCGTCAACGGTAAGAGACGTCTCAGCAATATCGGTGGACAACACCACGCGCCTGCGACCAAGACCACTGGCGTTGAGTGCTGCGTCTTGTTCGGAGAATGGCAGAGCACCTGCAAGTCGCAACACGTCTACATTGCCCGCTACGCGTTCTTTCAACAATGTTTGCGCTCGGTTGATTTCACCAATTCCAGGCAGGAACACCAAAATGTCGCCATCATCAGTGTTTAGCGCCCCAAGAACTACATCAGTAATTGCGTTCTCAAGTCGGTCATTACGTTGGCGTGGCACGTAGCGAACATCAATCGGGAATGTGCGCCCTTCTGATGTAACGATTGGCGCATCGCCTTGGCTATCTGCAAGTACGTGTGCAAACAATTGTGTTTGCGCTGTGGCAGACATTGCCAAAATCTTTACATCCGTGGAAAATGTCTTAATTGCGTCAAGCAGAAATGCCAGACCAAGGTCAGTTGGCACATTACGTTCGTGCACTTCGTCGAAAATCACTAATGCAGTGCCATCAAGTGTTGGGTCGTTTTGTAAACGTCGTGTCAGAATTCCCTCGGTCAACACTTCGATACGTGTGTTGGCACCAATCTTTCGCTCATCACGGGTTTGGTATCCGACTGTGTCGCCAACTTTTTCGCCCAGCATGTGTGCCATTCGTTGTGCTGCAGCTCGTGCAGCAAGCCGACGCGGTTCAAGCATCACAATTTTGCGGCCTGCTACCCAGTTTTCGTGCAATAAACGAAGAGGAACAAGAGTTGTTTTACCTGCACCAGGTGGAGCAATGAGTACGGAATGTCGACGAGAGACGAGTGCGTCTCTTAGTTCGGCAATGGCCTCTTCAACAGGGAGACCTGTGTTCGGTAACGAATCAGACAAGTGCGGGTGTGCCGCGAAATGAACCAGGGTCGCCGGGCGCAGGAATGGTGGGTCGTGACCAGTTGGTGAGGGCTGCCACGGCTGCGGCAACTTCTTTCCAGTCGGCTGATGTCCAGCCTTGCGCTGCATTCGGAACAGATCCGTCAGACTTGATAAGAACAAAAGCTGGAAGTTCGGTTAATCCGAGTGCCTTCACTGCAACGCGATCTGGATCACAGAACACTAAGAACTCGTCGGCGTGCGGGCCGAGGAATGCGCGGGCATCGCTTGCTTCGCAGGTGACAATGAAGTTGATACGAACTGCGGCACCAGAGAATTGACGAAGGATGCGGACAGCAGTTTCGAGAATCCACGAGCTCTCGTTCGTGAATGGGTCAAGAACCACAGAAGCAAGGTGAAAAGTGGTGAGCCACTGTTGAAGAGTCTTCGCATCACCCTTGAGAGGGGTGAGGGTGAGGTCCATGCTGGGGTTGGGGAGAGATGCGGTTGCCACGCCTTTAACGCTAGTTCAGTAGCGTTGAGAACATGCACCCCATCGAGCATCTCCGTTATGTGGCGCGAGCCCACGGGGCAGACCCGGTGGAGGTTGCTATGGGGGCAGCCGACGCTCTTGCGGGCATTTCTCGCGACCCGGCTGCAGCTTTGGTGGCAGCTCGGCGCCTCGTGGAGCACCACCCCACAAATGCCCCGTTGTGGTCTGTATGCGCTCATGCAGTCACTTCGATGGACCCATACCGCGACGTAGATGATTTGGCGCGACGTATAGCGAATGACACCACAGCGACGAATCTTGTCGATGCTCTTGAAGGGGCTTCAACCATATGCATGATTGGATGGTCTGGTCATCTTGTTGATGCGCTCGCACGACGCGGAGACATTCATGCACTGGTCGTTGATTCATTAGGTGACGGACAAGATGCATTGCGTTACTTGTCACGTCGCGAAGTGAGTTGTGAGTTGGTTGCACCTGAGGGTCTTGCATCGGCAGCTGAATGTGCTGATGCAACAATTTTGTCTGCATTGGCAGTCGGCAATGACAGTGTGTTGTGCGCAGGTGGGTCATTGGCACTTGCCTCTGTCGCATATTGCGTCGAACAGCCAGTGTGGATAGTTGCATCCGAAGGCACTCGTTTGCCAGTGGGATTGTTCACAGCAATGGTTGCCGGAGTGCGCGATCGCCCAGACCCATGGGCCTCAGGTTTTGATGTTGTGCCACATGCACTCATCACCTCCGTATTTGGCCCGACCATTACGTCAGGCACAGCTGACACTCTTGCCAGCATGAAGGCGTGCCCTTCTGCCGATGAACTTCTTCGGCGCAGTGTTGTGTGACCGTTCCGTCTAGTTTGGGAATCTCTAATCAAAAAGGAGTTTTCTGATGGGCGAAATGGTCGAATTCAAAAGCAATGGCGGAACATGCACTGGCTATCTTGCTGGCACTAGTGGCCCAGGTGTCATCGTTATTCAAGAATGGTGGGGCTTAGTTCCACACATCACTGACATCGCAGATCGTTTTGCTGCAGAAGGTTTTGTTGCGCTTGCGCCTGACATGTATCACGGCGAAATGACTGACGAACCAGACATGGCTGGCAAGTTACTGATGAGCATGAATCTTGCAACAGCAGGAAAAGATCTCAGTGGTGCTGTTGATTTGTTGCAAGAACGTACTGGTCGCACCAAAGTTGGTGTCACTGGTTTCTGCATGGGTGGCGGGCTCGCTCTGATGGCTGCATGTTTGCGTCCTGATGCAATTGCGGCTGCTGCACCGTTCTACGGCGGAATGCGCCCAGACACTGTTATCGAATGGGACAACTTGGCAGCGGTAGTGGAAGGCCATTACGCCGCAACAGATAGAGGTACGGCTGCACCAGAAGCTGTGAAGGAACTAGAAGCAACATTGCGCGCTAAGGGCAAGAACGCCACGTTTCATGTGTATCCCGGAACACAGCATGCATTCTTCAACGACACTCGCCCTGAGGTGTATGACGCCGCAGTTGCAAAAACTGCGTGGGATCGTACTCTCGCGCTATTCCGCGCGAATCTCTAATTCAGAAAATTAGGCGAGTTCAGCGATTGCATCTGCAATTGCAATAGCGCGTTGTGCGTTTGCAACGTGAAGATTCTCAATCATGCGGCCGTCAAGCTGCACAACACCTTTGCCTGCTGCGAGTGCTTCGTCGAATGCAGCAATAACTTTGCGCGCGTGTTCCACTTCGGCTTCGCTTGGTGACCACACGTCGTTAGCAACGCCTACTTGATCTGGGTGAATGAGGGTTTTTCCGTCAAAGCCCATCTCTGCACCTTGAACGCATTCTGCGCGGAATCCGTCGGCATTCTTGATGTCGTTGTACACGCCATCAAGAATTGTCTTACCCGCTTCACGTGCTGCAAGAAGAGCAGTATGCAGGCTTGGGTACAACGGTGCACGACCAGGTACTTGTGCTGCGCGCAGTTCCTTTGCTAAGTCATTTGTTCCCATGACAAGAACTGCAACGCGAGGATGCGCTGCAATCTCGCGACAATCAAAGATTGCGGTTGGGGTTTCGATCATCGCCCAAATCATCATCTCTTTAGGTGCACCGGCAGCATCAAGTGCAGCTGACACTTCATTTACTTCAGCAACAGAGTTGATCTTTGGAATTACAACTGATGACACGCATGCTTTTGCAGCTGCGGCAACATCTGCATGGCCCCATGGTGTTGCAAGTGCGTTACAACGAATGGTGAGCTCACGCTTGCCGTATTCGCCAGAGTTCACGGCTGCAATTGCTTGAGCGCGTGCAATATCTTTCGAATCTGGTGACACTGCGTCTTCAAGGTCGAAGATGATCGCATCAGT
>JBILOM010000064.1:0-7838 GCA_044374495.1 Ilumatobacteraceae bacterium
CCGAACTACTTGGCGCCAAGCTCATCCGTTTGCAGTGCTACGAGGGACTTGATGAATCGAAGGCGCTGTACGAGTGGAACTACAAGAAGCAACTGCTTCGTATTCAGGCAGACCGCAACTCAGACGCGTGGAGCGATATCCATGAAGACATCTTCGGTTCTGAATTTCTCTTGACACGTCCTCTTCTCGAGGCGATTACCTCAAAAGAGCCAGTTGTTCTCTTGATCGACGAAGTTGACCGTGTTGAAGTTGAAACTGAAGCGCTGTTGCTTGAAATTCTTTCTGAGTACCAAGTATCGATTCCTGAACTCGGAACAATTACCGCAACTCAGATTCCTTTGGTTTTCTTGACATCAAACAACACTCGTGAGTTGTCTGAAGCTCTCAAGCGTCGTTGCTTGTTCCTTCATGTTGACTACCCACAAATGGAACGTGAAAAAGAGATTGTTCTTACAAAGGTTCCTGGTGTTACTGAAATGCTTGCAGATCAAATCGCACGCATCGTTCGCAGCATTCGCCAGATCGACCTAAAGAAAGCTCCATCAGTCAGTGAAACGATTGACTGGGCGCGCACTTTGGTATTGCTCGGACTTGATTCTGTCAATGCTGAGCAGGCCAAGGAAACTCTCCACGTTCTGTTGAAGTACCAATCAGACATCGCCAAGGCAGCCAAAGAGCTGTCTGACGACTGAATAGATCGGCGCTGACGCATGCTCGATCTTCTGTCGGGGTTCATCATCGAGTTGAGAAATGCTGGCTTGCCAGTGAGTCTCACCGAGAACTTGGACGCCATGCATGCCATTTCGCATATCCCACTAGAGGACCGCGAGGCATTTAAATACGCACTCGGGGCAACCCTTGTAAAGAACCAGGCACACTGGCGTTCATTCGAGACCGTCTTCGAGGTGTACTTCAGTTTGCGCGGCCCTGAGTACTCCATTACTGATGGTGACGGAGAAGGCAGCATCGACGACTTGTTGCAGCAGATGCAAGACGCCCAAATGAAGGGCGAAGGCAACGGTGGTGCTGGCGGAATGGATTCGCTCACTCCTGAAGAACTGATGAACATTCTTATGAATGCTCTGATGAACGGCGACCAAGCCCTGATGCGGGCATTGGCTCGTCAAGCAGTTCAACGCTTTGCAGGCATGGAGCCAGGTCGTCCAGTTGGCGGCACGTATTACCTGTATCGCACTTTGCGCAATCTTGATCTTGACGGCATGCTCGACAAACTGATGGAGGCCAGCAAGAAAGAAGTTGGCGGGGAACTCACAAAGCTTGAAGAGCGTCTTGAGAAAGACGAATACAACGACCGCATTGAAAAGTTCAAACAAGAAGTCGAAGCTGAAATTCGTCGTCGCTTAGTAGCTGACCGCGGTGCAGAAGCAATGGCTAAAACATTGCGTAAGCCACTTCCCGAAGACGTTGAGTTCATGCACGCAAGTCGTGACGAGATGCAGAACTTAAAGAAGTCTCTTCAACCATTGACTCGCAAACTTGCTGCCCGATTAGCGCGCAAGCGTCGCCATGGCCGCAAGGGGCCTCTTGACTTCCGCAACACTGTTCGTCACAGCCTTGCCTATGGCGGTGTGCCAGCTGAACCGAAGTTCAAATACCCACGCCCTGCCAAACCAGAGTTGATTGTGATTGCCGATATTTCCGGCTCTGTTGCAGCATTCGCTCGCTTCACGTTGATGCTGGTGTATGCGATTTCAAATCAGTTCTCAAAGGTTCGTGCGTTTGTATTCATCGATGGAATTGATGAAGTGACTGAATACTTCAAAAAGACAGAAGACATTTCTGAAGCCATTCACCGCATCAACACAGAAGCCGACGTAATTTGGGTTGACGGCCATTCTGACTATGGTCACGCATTCGAAGTGTTCTGGGATAAGTACGGTAAAGAAATCAATCCAAAGTCAACAGTTCTGTTGCTTGGTGATGCTCGAAACAACTACCACGCGTCTCAAGCATGGGTTATCAAAGAGATTCGTCAAAAGGCACGCCATGTCTATTGGTTGAATCCAGAACCACGTTCTTATTGGAACACGGGTGACTCAATTGTTGGTGAATACGGCACTCACACTGACGGTGTCTATGAATGTCGCAACTTGCGTCAATTAGAGGCATTTGTCGAGAAGCTGGCGTAAGTCGCTGTGTCCAACACTCGACTCGTCCTTATTCGTCACGGTGAATCTCGCGCGACAGTAGAGCGTTTTCTCGGTGGGTCGCGTACATGTACCGGACTTACTGACTTCGGTCGACTTCAGGTACAAGCATTACGCGATCGTTTAATAACTGGTCGCGACGTAGCCGCAACTGTGTTGATGTCTAGCAACTTCCCTCGTGCCGTTGAGACTGCACAAATTTTGGCTCCGGCTCTTGGGTCAATGCCTATTGGTATTGATGCTGGCTGGGGCGAACATGATCCGGGCCCTGATCTAGACGGAATGTCATACGACGCCTACGTGGCAAAGTTTGGTACTCCCACGTGGTCGGACCCTGATGAAGTGATGTTTCCTGGTGGCGAAACTGTTGGCCAATTTCATACCAGGGTCGTGCGCACATTGCGAGAGACGGTTCGACGCCATGAAGGAGAAACAATTGTTGTTGCTTGTCATGGGGGAGTAGTTGACGCTGTTATGCGACATACTTTGCAGATGCATCAAACCGGAAAATTCGAATTACACACTCTCAATACTTCACTTACTGAGATTGTTCATGTCGAAGGAAGTAAGTGGAGGCTTGTTCGTTACAACGACGCCGCGCACTTATCTGCTCTTGAATCTTCCTTTTCGCCTGATTCGTCGGCGAAATAGTTATGGCATCGCAATTGCCAATAGTTGTAATTGGCGGCGGAACAGCCGGATGCACCGTTGTCTCCACTCTCGCTTCCATGACTACACAGCCCATCGTTCTGGTAGAGCCTGGCCCATCCAGCACGCACGATGACGAGCCTGCATTTTTCAATGTTCTTGCCGATGAGGCACTGTCTCGCAACGTTCAGACAACTCTGATTGATGGCGGAGACGACAAGCCGTACGTTCAAGCTCGCGCTCTTGGTGGTGCAAGTGCAATCAATGGTTTGTTATTAACGGGCGAAGAACCATCTTTCCTGCGGGGTCTCACCCGAATGGCCACTGAAGCTGATTGTGGCCAGGTGGGGGCTGCGCTTCTTGCTGAAAATGGTCGATACAGCAGATTGTGGTGGAACGGTGGGCGATGGAACCCTGGTCGTGCTGTACAGCACTTGGTTGAAGAAGGCAGAGTAACCGTCATTGCTGAATCGGCGACATATCTGGAACATGCCCAGCGTGTTGTCACTGTGGCTCACACCACCACTGAAGCAATTGAAGGATCACTTTTCGTTATGTGTGCGGGCGCGCTTGCAACACCAGCACTACTTCTGCATTCTTCTCTCGAGCGTGCAGTATCTGGAATTGGCGATGGCCTACAGAATCATCCCACCATCACATTCACTATTCAGTTGAAGAAGCAAAACGCACAGCGTTTTGATGCCACGGTAGTGCGGGAGTCATTGTCATCTGCTGGTGCTCAGTTACTAACAGTTGCCTACGAACGCACGAACGCAGCGGATGCACTGAATGCATTGATCGCTGTTTCCCTAATGGACCCTGAGTCACGGGGTGGCGTGTGGCGTTCTAGTACTGCAATGCAGAATGACTTCAACATGCTTGCAACAATTCGCGACAGGGTTGCCATGCGTGAGGCTGTTCGCGAGTTGATTTCAACGGTGATGAGCGCTTCATTTGTCGCTATCTCGGAACAAGTGCTGGTTGACTCCGAGGGAACCATGGTTGAAACACTTGATGTAATGAAGAATGCAGAGTTGGATGAATGGATATCTGCGCATTTGTCGGTGGTTTCTCACGCCACGTCCTCATGCAGCGAGATTATTGACGCTGATGGCAAGGTTCGCGGAGTGGGGAATTTGTACATTGCAGACTCGTCTATATTGCACAGTGTGCCAACGTGCTCGCCGGCCGGACCAGTGGTCATTGAGGCAGCACGTATTGGTAGAGCAATAGGGGAGACATTGAAATGAGCTACACGCTGGGACTTCATGAATTGGGCGATGGTTGTCACGCATACTTGCAACCAGATGGCGGTTGGGGCTGGTCAAATGCCGGTCTAATTGTCGGCGATGGCGCTTCGCTGCTCGTCGACACCTTGTTTGATTTGAAAATCACACAACGCATGCTTGACTCCATGGTCTCTGTCACGAATGGCGCGCCCATAACAACTGTGGTGAATACACATGCGAACGGTGATCATTGTTATGGAAACGAATTAGTTGTTGGAGCAAATATCATTGCATCGCAAGCAACAGCGCACGAGATGTCAGAAGTTCCTCCAGCAATGTTGGCCGCCTTGAATAGTGCGCCAGGTGAAATCGGAGATCTGTTCCGACATTTCTTTGGTGAATTTGATTTTGAGGGCATTACTCCTGTGTTGCCCACCACTACTTTTTCGGGCAAATACAGCTGCGAAGTTGGCGGCCGTACAATCGAATTAGTTGAAGTGGGGCCTGCTCATACGCAAGGTGACACATTGGTTTTTGTCCCAGATGCAAAGACTGTCTACACCGGTGACATCTTGTTTATTGGTGGTACCCCAGTGGTGTGGGTGGGGCCTCTTGATAACTGGATTGCCGCATGTGATCTCATATGTGCGTCAGACGTTGACCATATTGTTCCGGGACATGGCCCGTTGACTGACAAGGCCGGAGTTACTGCAATTCGTGACTATCTCTCGTTTGTTCAGAGCGAAGCAACCGAGCGATACAACGGTGGGATGGATGCATGGGATGCAGCGCGTGACATTGCATTGAATGGTTTTGAAAAATGGGGCGAATTCGGGCGACTAGCTGTCAATGTTGACACCGTGTACCGAACTTTGAGCCCAGCGCACAAGAGCCCAGATGTTGTGGAACAGTTCAGGCGGATGTTTGCTCTTGAGTTGAAGCATTAACTTGCGAGATTTTTCGTCTCACAACAACTACCCAAGCGGTGAGCGCTACTAAACAGAAGAAGAACCATTGCATGGCGTATGACATGTGGGTGCCTTCATCGAGCGGAGGAAGTGCCACTTTGGCTGGCCACTGTGATGCATCAGCAGGTGATTCCTCAATCAGTTGCAGGAACATCGGCTCAATGGTTTTGCCAACGTGAGCCGAGATAAGCGGAATATCAAAACGTTGAAACTCTGTATTGCCTGCTTCCTTTGAATCAATGGGTCCGAGTGCAGACCGAGCCTGAGAAGCGCGTAAGTACCCAACGATTTCAATTTCACCAGTTGGTGCAATCGGCGGTTCCATAACAAGCGGTACAAAACCTCTGTTCACAAGGATGGTTCTCTGGTTCAGTGACGTAAATGGCACTACTGAGTTGTAACCAGCTGTTCCGTCTTGTGATCGATTGATAATGGTGACGGCTTTAGATGGATCGTACGCGCCTGTAATGGTTACCCGCATCCATTCACTTGATTCTTTGTTCCATTTGTCTGGCACAGCTGTGTCAAGTGTCTGAATAGGTGTAGACGAATGTGCTTGAAGGACTGAATTGAATTCTCGCTTTTGGTCAAGTCGATTCAGTTGCCAAAAACCAAGATTCGCCATGAGGAAAACGAGTGATGCAACGCCGATATGAATAAGGATCCAACGGGGGGAGAGCAGTTTGCGCACCATGCAATTGCAACACTATCGGCGCCAGATAAAGCGACTACGGTGGGTGTCGTGGGGCACAGGGAATACACCGAAGACAGCATTGATTCTGAGTTCTGGCGGGAGGTGTTTGGTGCAGATATCTCTGCAAGTCCTCCGAAACGTATCGGTGAGGGCCAAGTCGGAATGAACTTACGTTTCGCTCTGACTTCAGACGATGCGTCTGTTCCCTCATCGGTCGTTGTGAAGATGGCGTCACCAGATCCGACTAGTCGAGCAACAGGTATCGGGCTTCGCAACTACGAGCGTGAGGTGAA
This sequence comes from Ilumatobacteraceae bacterium, assembly GCA_044374495.1. Taxonomy (GTDB): domain Bacteria; phylum Actinomycetota; class Acidimicrobiia; order Acidimicrobiales; family Ilumatobacteraceae; genus UBA2093. The sequence goes on from JBILOM010000064.1 coordinate 6,001, forward strand.
GTTCTATAACGAGGTGGCATCGTCGCTTGATGTTCGTACACCACTTTGCTACTTCGCGGATTGGAATGAAGCCGGCGGAGATATAGCCATTGTTCTTGAAGACATGTCTCCATCCGAGCAAGGCGATCAAATTCGGGGCTGCACAATTGAAGAGGCTCGACTTGCAGTCACAGAACTCAGTCGTTTGCATGGTCCACGCTGGAACGACCCAACGCTGTTCAACATCGACTGGTTGCAGCGACGCGATGCAGAGGATGGTGCGCGCTTGCACGGTTTGTATTCATTGTTCAAGCCCGGATTCTTGGGAATTTACAACGATGCAATTTTGGCTGAGACTGGCCAAGAAGGACTCGACTTTGTGAATCAACTTGAGAGTTTGATCCCTGCGTATGTTGCTGCAAAAGACGAACCGTTCACCGTGACTCATGGCGACTACCGACTTGACAACTTGATGTTTGCAACCACTGCTGATGGTGTGCCATGTGCTGTGGTTGATTGGCAAACTCCTGGCCACGGAAACGGAGTCGGCGACCTTGCATATTTCATCGGGGCAGGACTATTGCCAGATGACAGACGAAAGCACGAGTGGGAACTAGTTGACCTGTACATCGCTGGTATCGAATCATTCGGACATGCTGTTGATCATGAATGGATTAAAGACCATTACCGCAAAGAAGCAATTTCTGGTCTTGTAATGGCTGTCATTGCTTCACAGATTGTTGGTCGCACGGAACGCGGAGACAAGATGTTTGAAGTTATGGCCACTCGCCACATTATTCAGGGGCTAGAAAACGGAGCTCTGTCGCTTCTATAAAGCGCGGTGTTCCACCAGTTGTTTAACAAGGTCGTCCATGGCTGCAGTTTCCTGTCGAGCCAATGATCCAGAAACTGCGTAGCGCATCGGCAGCAGAGCCATCATTGACTCCCACGTGGGGCAATCAACTTCGAGAAGTGAACTAACTGCCGTGCACAGGCTGCCAACAGGGTCGTGGTCGTATGTTTCCAGAAGGGTTTCAACTTCCTTCTTGGTTAATGTGCGCACGCCAGAATCGTAGGCGGGATAACCCGCTCATCAGCAGACCGAGAGGACTTGCTACGGTTCTGTGAAGCAAATCGAACCTTGGGGGGTACAGAGATGGTTACTTGGAATTACGGAGTGATGTGGAAGGGGATTGCGAAAGCAGACCCAGCGCGTCCTGCACAGATGTTTGGCGATGTTGTGTATTCGTGGGGTGATTTTCATCAGCGGTCTAATGCCTTAGCAGCCGACATGTTGGCAGCCGGAATGGGAAGTCAAGCCAAGGTGGCTCACTATCTCTATAACTGTCCTGAGTACCTAGAGTCAACATTCGCTTCGTACCTAGCCGGATTCGTTCCGGTAAACACGAACTATCGGTACGGTCCTGAAGAGATCACATATCTGTTTGATAACTCTGATGCAGAAGCCGTTGTGTTTCACGCGGTGTTTGCAGATCTGTGTGCACAAGTACGGCCTGCGTTGCCAAAGGTAAAGCGTTGGTACATGGTTCCTGATGAATCAGGAACAGCTTTGCCATCGTGGGCAGTTGATTACAACTCGGTTGTATCAAAAACTGTTGCCGACATTGTTCCGCCAACTCCGTTGTCAGATGACGACATGCTCTTTTTGTACACAGGCGGAACTACAGGTATGCCGAAAGGCGTCATGTGGCGTCAAGAAGATTTGCTCCAAGTTCTCGGCCGCGGTGGTAATGCCATCACGGGCGTTGCCCCCGGAGAAACAATGGAAGAAATCATTGGTCGTGTTCAGCCAGGTGGTGTTGGTCTGCGGGCGCTTGTTGCATGCCCACTGATGCACG
>JBILOM010000065.1:0-7757 GCA_044374495.1 Ilumatobacteraceae bacterium
TAATGCAGTGCCTTTTGCACGAAAATCCCTAATTTGGCCCCAGACAGCATGAAACCCCGTCGAATTTCGACGGGGTCACATACCCGCCACGACTAGCCAGTCGTGGCCATGGTGGGCCGGGAAGGATTTGAACCTTCGAAGGCAGTGCCGGCAGATTTACAGTCTGCTCCCTTTGGCCGCTCGGGCACCGACCCATATGGAATGGCAAGGATATCGGGCTATGTAGCCTTCTACCCCATGCCTTCTTTTGACATTGTTTCCGACATCGACCGCCAAGAGCTGCGCAACGCAGTAGACCAGGCCCAGCGCGAAATGACCCAGCGCTTTGACTTCAAGGGAACCGACTCCTCTATTGACCAAAACGACCTGGTCATCACCATCAAAACTATTTCTGAAGAAAAGGCCCGTGCCGTGCGCGTGCTGCTGGAAGAAAAATTTGTGAAGCGCGGAATGTCATTAAAGGGCATCGAGTGGGGCAAGTTTGAACAAGCATCAGGTGACACCGTGCGTCAGTTGGTCACAGTCAAAGTCGGCATCTCTTCTGACAAGGCACGCGAGATTAACAAGTTGATCAAAGAAAAAGGCGGCAAGGGAATCTCTAGCCAAACGCAAGGTGAGCAAGTTCGTGTCACCGGAAAAAAGCGCGACGACCTACAAGCAGTGATGGCATTACTAAAGAGCGAAGATCTCGGCGTGCCATTGCAGTTTGAAAATTTCCGCGACTAAATTTCGCCGCGATGTCTTTTAGTCTTCGCTAGGTGCTTCAGCTGCCCGTTTCTGCAGCTCGTTCACAACGTTTGCATCAGCAAGAGTTGTGGTGTCACCCAAGTTGCGGCCTTCAGCCACGTCGCGCAATAACCGTCGCATGATTTTCCCACTGCGAGTCTTTGGAAGATCGGGCGTGAAATAAATGGTCTTTGGCTTAGCGATTGCACCAATTTCTGATGCAACGTGATTGCGCAGAATCTGCTCATCAACTTCCATGCCGCCTACGAGAGTCACGTACGCGATAATCGCTTGTCCAGTTGTTGCATCATTCGCACCAACAACTGCAGCTTCCGCAACACTTGGGTGAGACACCAATGCGCTTTCTACTTCAGTTGTAGAGATGCGATGACCAGATACGTTCATCACGTCATCAACGCGACCAAGCAACCAGAGATAACCATCGTCATCTAACTTCGCACCGTCACCAGCGAAGTACCGACCAGCAAAACGGGACCAATATGCATCTTGAAAGCGCTCAGGGTCTTTCCAAATACCGCGCAACATTCCCGGCCATGGCTGAGTGAGTGTGAGGTAACCGCCGCCATGCGTGACTGGTTTTCCATCATCGTCAAGAAGCTCCGCGCCAATTCCGGGTAATGGAAACGTTGCAGAACCTGGTTTTGTGGTGGTTGCTCCAGGCAGTGGCGAAATCATGATGCCGCCAGTTTCTGTTTGCCACCACGTATCAACGATGGGGCAATTCCCGCGACCAATGTTCTCGTGGTACCACATCCACGCTTCCGGGTTAATGGGTTCGCCCACGCTGCCGAGTAGCCGCAGTGACGACAAGTCATGTTTTGCTGGCTCTTCGACTCCCCACTTCATGAAAGTACGAATAGCTGTCGGGGCTGTATAGAAAATAGTGACTTTGTATTTTTCAATGATTTCCCACATGCGATCATTCGCTGGGTAATTGGGAACACCTTCGTACATCACTTGTGTGGCGCCGTTGCTAAGTGGGCCGTACACGATGTAGCTATGGCCAGTGATCCAGCCAACGTCTGCGGTGCACCAGAAAATGTCTTTGTCGGGGTTTAGGTCGAACACATACTTGTGTGTGTAGGTGACATGCGTCAGGTAGCCACCTGTTGTGTGCATGATGCCCTTTGGCTTGCCAGTTGTGCCTGAGGTGTACAACAAGAAAAGCAATTGTTCAGAATCCATTGGTTCTGGTGGGCATACAGCATCGGCTTTTGCCATGAGTTCGTGATACCAATGATCACGGCCGGCTTGCATATCAACTTCATTGCCGCCGCGCTTCACAACAACAACTGCAGTAATTGAAGGCGTACTTGCTACTGCTTCATCTGCTTGTGGCTTTAGTGCAAACACTTCCCCGCGTCGATATCCGCCATCAGCAGTGATAAGAACTTTCGCCTCTGCATCGTTAATGCGATCTGACAATGCCTGAGATGAAAAACCGCCGAACACAACAGAGTGCACAGCACCGATTCGTGCACACGCCAACATGGCAACTGCTGCTTCAGGAATCATGGGCAAATAGATATTGACGCGATCGCCCTTGTTTACACCGAGACCTTTGAGCACGTTTGCAAACTTCTGCACCTCGTCCAGCATTTGCGAATACGTGATGGTGCGGGTGTCTCCAGGTTCGCCTTCAAAATGAAATGCAACTTTGTCGCCCTTGCCTGCAATGACATGGCGGTCAAGACAGTTGTACGACACATTGAGTTTTCCGCCAACAAACCACTTGCTGTACGGCAAGTTCCATTCACAGATGGTGTCCCACGATGTATCCCATGCGACAAGCTCACTGGCCTGACGTGCCCAGAATGCTTCGTAGTCCTTGTTGGCTTCGTCATAAAGAAAAGTGCCAGCAACAAGAGTGTTCTTCTTGAATGCATCGGACGGCGGAAATTTCCGCTTTTCCCATTGAAGAGCATCAATTGTGTCGTGGTTCTCGTTGTCTGCCATGTGAAACCCCCAGCTAGTCCTTATGACACTAGTGAAATGAAGTCTCCATTGCCCATGGCGAACGGCAAGACTGTGCAGGTGACAAAGTCAAACCTCGGGCGAGATACAGCCCAGAAATTCGGGCCAACGGAATGGGGCATGACCTCAGCTGTTGCCCTCACCTGGGGTGCGTCTTTCCTCTTCATAGCAATTGCCATCGACCACGTGGCAACTGGCGTCGTACCCATTGCCCGCCTTGGCTTTGGAGCTCTTGCCCTTGCCTGCTTCCCTGCAGCCCGTAAACGCATCGACAAGTCAGACATGGTGCGCGTAGCCCTGCTTGGGCTGGTGGCAATGACTATTCCGTTTTATCTGTACCCGTTGGCTGAACAATCTGTGTCGTCTTCCGTCACCGGCATGATCAACGGTTCGATTCCCATTACTACGGTTGTTGCTGCAGCCATCTTGACCCGCAACATGCCATCTGCTCGACGCATCACAGCGGTACTAATCGGTTTTGTCGGAATTGCATTGATTTCAATAGGCAGTGTTGGCGACGGCAAAGGTGCATCACTTCATGGTGTTGCCTTCTTATTGGCCGCAACATGTTGTTATGCATTCACCAGCATCTTGTCGCGTGAGATGCAAGTGAAATACGGAACACTCACAGTTCTGTTGTGGCAGGAACTTTTCGCGCTCCTCTTTTCCTTGCCCCTAGGAATTCCTGCATTCTTCGAAAGCCAATTTGCTTGGTCGGCATTCTTTGCACTTCTCGTTCTCGGTGCTTTCGGCACTGGATTTGCTTACGTAATGTACGGGATGTTGATGGTTCGAGCCGGTGCCGTTCGAGGCGTTATCGGAGTTTTCTTCACTCCGGTTGTCGCAACAATTCTCGGGCTGTTGTTTCGTGACGAAAAAGTCACTGCCATTGCGGTTCTCGGAATGTGTGTGGTTTTAATCGGAGCGTGGCTTACTAGCCGGCCCGATAAGCAAATCGCTTAGCGATTTGACCACTCCAGAACTGTGAAATTTCCGAGTCCGGTTTCGTCTAACAATGCTTCAGCTTCGGTAATGCGACTTCGCATTTTTATTGCAGCAAGTGTTGGAGCAGATGCTTGCTCAGCCCACACACGCTTGCCTTCTTCTACTAATTCATCAATGCCCCACCGCTGAAGAAATTGCGCTTGTGTTCGCACTGCATCGGGTTCGCGAACAGCGGACAATTGATCAATCAGCACTTGCGTTGTGATGTCTTGCTCGCCAGGATTGCGCAAGTAATGCGTTCCTTTTTCATGATTTGCATAGGTTCGTAACCATTCACGCCATGGCATTGACGCAACCTCAGCAGTTAACGGTGTGCAGTAGTCAAATGCAAGGACAGATCCGCGGCGCAATATGGACAATGAATCAGCTAGCCATTGCGAGGCTTCACGTTGAATTGGGGCACGCGAACCATGCGGTGCCCTACTTGGCAAGAAGGATGGGATCGGAGAATTCACCAAGATCTCAGAAAAGGTTTCCTTGGTGGTAATCACATGAGCCTCGCGCCAACCGTCGTCGTACACCCATAATTCAAAAGGAATATTGTCGAGTAGTTCATTGGCAATCACCACACCGTGGTCAATAACTGATGGCATCGAATCAGTTGATGTCACACCATCTGGGTGCAGTGCTCGTTGGGCTGCACTTGTTTCAATAGTGATGTATTCACCGCACTGTAGACATTCTGGTTGTGCCGCAAGGATGGAACGCGCAAGAGTTCCGGGGCCGGCACCCACTTCTACGATTTTGAAATTGTCTGGTTTCCCCAGTCGATTCCACACGTCATCAATTGCTCGCGCAAGAACTGTGCCAAATAATGGCCCTACTTCAGCAGACGTAATGAAATCTCCCCGTCTACCGGCACGACCTGTTGTGGAATAGAAACCATGTTCGCTATACAGCGCGAGGTCCATGAACGAAGAGAACGGAATGCTCCCCTGTGACGCTGCAATGGCAGCGCGAATGGAATCAGCGGCCGAAGGCACCGGCGAGACCGGCAAGATCACCGAAGTGAATCACGATGCCAGGCAAGACGCCCAACAACAATGTGGCGACGCCAGTAATGCCAAGAGCAACTGCAAGTGAAGACTTCACGGGAACTGGTGATGTGTCGCCATCTGGAACCGGGCGCATCCACATTTCACGCAAGATGCCTCCGTAGTAACCGAATGCAACCACTGAGTTCACACCACCGATGATTGCAAGAACATAGGCCCAAGTTGTGCCAGCCGAAACAAGCGACTGGAACGCTGCGAACTTACCGAACCAACCACCAAGTGGTGGGATACCAGCGAGCGACGCCATGAAGATTGTCATCAGGGTTGCGATGCCAGGTGCGTACGAGAACAAGCCGCCGTAAGAAGAAATTTCGCCACTACGAGTTTTGCGAGCGACAACCGTGACCACAGCAAAGACACCGAGGTTTGTTGCTGCATACACAATGAGATACGTAACGACAGCGCGCAATGCAGACTCTGCGACACCGGTTTCACCAGCAACTGCGAGCGGCATCAGTATGAATCCACCCTGTGCAATGGATGAATACGCCAACATACGAACGATGCTTGTTTGCTTCAATGCCATCACGTTGCCGAGAGTCATTGTGGCTGCAGAGAGAACCCAAAAGACCGGCTGCCATACGGCGTGCGAGCCAGGGAAACCGACATACACAACAGTGACAAGCGCAACGAAACCAGCTGCCTTTGAGGCGACTGACAGAAATGCGGTAACTGGAGTTGGTGCACCTTGATAGGTGTCAGGCGCCCACGTGTGAAACGGAACCGCAGAGATTTTGAAGGCAAAACCAATGACCACAAAGAACACGGCAAGCGCACGGATTGATGTGAGATTGCTTCCTAGAGAAGCACCGATCTCCGTAAGTTTTGTGGAGTTTGAGATTCCGTAGAGCAATGACATGCCGTACAACATGACTGCGGATGCGAAGACACCAAGAAGGTAGTACTTGATTCCCGCCTCATTGCTTCGCGAATCACGCTTGCGCCATGCAGCGAGCATGTACGCAGGAATAGACAAGAACTCAAGCGCCACGAAAATCGAAATGAGGTCACGGCTTGATGCCATCATGACCATTCCCATAAGGCTGGACAACATAAGGAACCAGAATTCCCCTTGGTAATAGTCGCCTTCTCGGATGTAGTCAGCTGCAAGAAGAACTACCACGTAACCGGACAGCAAAAACATGCCCTTCATCACGAGGCTGAAATCATCAATGACGTAGCGACCGTCAAACATTTGTCGCGTACCTGAACTGCTTAAGGCCAATGTGAGTACTGGGATGAACGCACCAAGCAACGTAAAGCTCGCGACTGGGGTCAGCAACCATTTACGAGAATCTGACAGGAACAAGTCGAGCAGCAAGAGCACAACAATGCCGGCCCCAAGAATCATCTCAGGAGCTAATGCGTGGTAATCAATTATTGGTGATGACCACGCAGCGGTGGCGATTGTGCTCAGCACGGGTCAGCCTCCGAAAGCCTTGAGAGTTACGCCCACAGCTGGGTCGAGAACCTTGAACATCAATTGTGGGTACACACCGAAGACAACAATTGCGATCAGCAGTGGTGTCCAAGCAATCCACTCGAACTTATTGACATCGTGAATGTCTTCATCATGCCCGTGACCAGCAGCAAACTCGGCAGTTGGTTCACCAAATGCGATGCGCTGGAAGAGCCACAACAAGTAGCCGGCAGCAAAGACAGTTCCGATTGCTGCAATCACCATGTACGTACGGAACACGTTGACGGAAAGACCTGGAGCTGGTTGGTAGGCAGACAAGATTGCAGGGAACTCGCCCCAGAACCCAGCAAGACCTGGCAAACCAAGTGAAGCCATTGCGCAGAAACCAAGGATCCATCCCAGTTTTGGCATCTGTAGCAACATGCCAGAAATGCGCTTGATTTCAAGCGTGTGGTAACGCTCTTTCACAGAACCAGCAACGAAGAACAACATGCCGGTGATAAGACCGTGCGCAACCATTCCGAACATTGCGGCGTTCATGCCGAATGAAGTAAGAGTTGAAATACCAAGCATCACGAAGCCCATGTGAGCTACCGACGAAAACGCAATGAGGCGCTTCATGTCAGTTTGCGCAAGACAACCAAAGGAACCGTAAATGATTCCGATCACTGCAAGTCCGCCGATATACGGAGCCCATGCTTTTGCTGCTTCTGGAAGAACAGGAATTGCAATACGTACAAAACCATACGTACCCAATTTCAACAGCACTGCAGCAAGGATGACTGAACCTTGTGTTGGCGCTTGTGTATGAGCATCTGGCAACCATGTATGAAATGGGAACATCGGAACCTTGACGGCAAAGCCGACAAACATTCCGGCGAAGATCCAAATTTGAGTAGTGCGTGAGATGTTCATGCCTTGCTCAATGAGGAATGGAATAGAGAAGCTCTCTGCGCCGGTCTTGAAGAACAGTGCGAGGAATGCAACCAACATAAGAGCTGATCCGAACATGGTGTACAAGAAGAACTTGAGTGATGCGTATTGGCGATTCTCGCCACCCCATACACCGATCATGAAGTACATCGGCAAGAGCACAAGTTCGAAGAACACGAAGAACAAGATGAGGTCACGGGCAATGAATGTTCCGGCCATACCTGTTTGAAGAATCAACATCAAGATGAAGAACGCTTTTGGGTTTCCTGGCGACGGTACGTGATCCCATGAATAAATCATGACGAGAACTGTGATGACCATTGACAAGAGGTACAGCGGAAGGCTGATGCCATCAATACCAATGAAGTACGACGACTTAATGACTGAAATCCAGTCATGCTGTGCCACGAACTGCATGGTGCCGGCATTGCCGAAGTCGAACTGGATCATTGTGTAAATACCGACAGCGAGTGTGGCGATTGCTGTTGCGATTGCAACTGACTTGATCAGCGCCTCTTCAGCTTTCGGTATGAACAGCATGATGAGGACTCCGACAAGCGGCAAAAATGTGCCGACTGTTAGAGCCCAGTTGTGGTTGCTTATGACTTCCATTGCGGTAGCTC
>JBILOM010000066.1:0-7694 GCA_044374495.1 Ilumatobacteraceae bacterium
TGGCGCAGCGCCATTTGAATTTGCAACCCGAACGCCCCAACCATCAAGAGTGGTGGGAATTGCTTCACTTGTTGAGACGAACACTTCGGCGTTCCACGGAGCAGTTCCGAATGTTGCGGCCAACGAGCCAATGCCGACGCCAGACAACTGCACGATGACTCCGACGCCACCTTTGGAGCCGAAATATTGGTTTCCGTAACACACGGTTGTCCACGATGTGGCCGGGTTGTTGTCGGTGAGGTTCGGAATCATGGCTTCGTTCTCTTGGCCATCGTCACCGTTTGGGTCATAACTTCGCATGCCAACTACGGACACAGGACCAACGACCACATCATTCACTACCTCAGGTACAGCACCTGGAACTGATTTTGTGTTTTGTAATCCGCGCCACAACATCACTGACATCACTAATGCAACGACAAGCAGCACCGCAATTGGAATGTAGTTGCGCTTCGTTGACGTTTGTTGTGAGCGAGGCAATGAACTATCTGCGCGCACAACTCCGCGCGGTGTTACGTCTCTCTTGGCAACTGGTCTTGGTGGCGTGTCTTCGTTTTCAACAATAGAAAGTGTGCGAGGTTGCTTCTTTGGCATCAATGGGTCATTAAGTACTGGACGTGGTCGTGCAGTTGTTGGTGCACTCATTGCTGGAGTGAAACCGTCAACGGGCGTCATTGCATCGTGGACATTTTTGATTGCAGATTCAAGAGCTTGTGCAACTTCATTACAGTCGGCGTAGCGATGTTCGGGCTTACGACGCAACATTTTGTTGATGACTGCGATGACATTGCTAGGAACATCAGAACGGATTCCGTTGAGCGGAGTTGGGTCACGTTGTAAGCGCGCAACTGCTGTTGCTTGATCGTTGTCTTCCTTAAAAGGAGCATGCCCTGCTAGGCATTCGTACAAAACAAGGCCCAATGAGTACATGTCTGCGCGGCCATCTAAATCGCGCCCTTGCACTTGTTCCGGCGACAAATACTTTGCAGTGCCCATCATGATGTCAACACGAGTCAGGTCCGTGCCGTCTTCTTTTGAACTCTTCAAAGGCTTAGCGATACCAAAATCTGTTAGCAACACTTCACCTTGTTGCATGATGAGAATGTTGCCTGGCTTGATGTCACGGTGCACGATGTTTTCTGCATGTGCTTTCGAAAGCGCTGCTGCAATTGCGCGCCCAATATGCACGGTGAGATGCACGCTAAGCATTCCGGCTTGTTCTGAGTCGTTAGCTTCATCGAGTAATTCGCGCAACGACTTGCCTTCGATGAGTCGCATGATTAATGCAACCTGACCATCTTCTTCGACGCAGTCATACACCGGAACAATGTTCGGGTGTGTCAGTCGTGCAAGTGCGCGAGCTTCGCGACGGAATCTTTCAGTGACGATTGGATCATCAACAACACTTGCGCGCAAAAGTTTGACAGCAACTAAACGACCGAGCTGTAAGTCGGTTGCACGCCACACATCGGCCATGCCACCAGAGGCAATGGTGCTCTCAAGACGGTACCTATTACCTATGAGGTCATCGGAGTGTCGTGCTGCAGCCATTACTGGGAGCAAACGCTACTTCTGAATCACCCCCTAGGCGGGGTATACCCCTTATGCAGAAAGGAGAAAAACGATTCCGATTGTTCCTTGACCGGCGTGAGTGCCGATGACTGCACCGATGTCACCAACAATAATTTCGCCGGAGTAGACCTCTTTCACCATTGCAAGAAATGCGTCGATGTCTGCACATTGTGCATTCAAAACTGCGAGCCGCTCGATGGGAACTTCTTGATTACGCAAAATATCAACGAGGTGAGCAAGTGCTTTTGATCGTGTGCGCTGTTTGCCAGCTTCTTCGACGAGACCATTCGTAATTGAGATCAATGGCTTAATCGACATGACGGTTGCGAGCATGGCCTTTGCTCCACCGATACGACCACCCTTTTTCAAGTTGTCGAGAGTGTCGAGAGCTGCAAACACGCGGGTGCGTGGAATGACTGATTGTGCTCGAGCAACAACTTCGTCTGCTGAAGCTCCGGTCTTTGCCAATTCTGCACAGGCTAAAACTGTTAGGCCAAGGCCCATTGAAGCGTTGCGACTGTCGACAATGCGAACATCAATGCCAGGTGCAACTGCACGTGCCGCAAGCTCTGCGCTTTGCATCGTTGCAGACAAATCTGAGGAGAGAGCAACCACCACAATGGCGGTTGCGCCTTCAGCAGCAAGGCTTCGGTAGGTTTCCTCGAAGGAACCAGGCGATGGAGCAGCGGTCTCTGGCAATGTGGCAGACGCAGCGCACTTTGACCAGAACTCGGTGGCGGTGATGGTGGTGCGGTCGATGTATTCGGTGTCGCCAAAACGAACACTGAGGGGAACAATGCGAATTCCCAAGGCATCTGCCATGGCTTGCGGAAGGTCACAGGAAGAGTCGGTCACTATGCGTACGGTCATGAATTAGACCGTAGTCGCGTTGAGGCGCTCGCGTCGTGCTGACCGACGGTTCGACCACCACCATGCAAAAAGCAACAGCAAGAGAATGGCGCTCACAAATTGTCCGTACGCCGCTATGGCATTGACGTTGGCAGAAATAGTGATGGGGTCGACAATGGACTCATTGCCTTCTGGTGTCGACACCCAAATTGAGATGGGGATTTCACCACTGGCACGTGTTGTGGCAGACACATTGAGTTCGGTTGTGCCACCTTTTGTGAGAACCACGATTCGAGTGGGGTCAGTCAGTGTCAATTTGGCACTGGTCAAACGCACCCGCACCGTCAGATCTTGGTCTGAGTCATTGCGAACTTGGATACGAATTGCGCCGGTTCGACTGGAGAGCGTGACCGACTTTGGCGTCGTCACAGTGACAGCGTCGCGAACTGCACGCATGGTTGTGCGAAGCGACGTGATGTACGCCCCTGGGGAATCTGTGATTGTGGAAGTTCCAAGCGAAAAGAGCGACGGCCATGTCTCGCGACGAACATCGTCAAGGCCAAGCATGGACAACGTGGCGTCTAAGTCTCGGCGTGTTGCACGAATACTTGACGTTCGGCTGATATCAAACGACGTGCTGTTTTTTGCAAAGGCCACAGCCGGGGTAATTGGGTTGACCACCACAGTGCCACCAAAGTCATTCATGGAAAAACCACTTGATTGGGACAAGAGCCGAGTAGCAGAGACGACAGCTCCAGATTCGGCCAGGTTATGAAAAGGGGCAACTACACCCATCTTGATTTCTGTAGGCAGAGTTTCTTGAGAAAGAAGGTCGTCTCGTTCCACCAAAAGCTCGGCAGCAATTTTGTATGTGAGCCGTTCTGAGCCTTCTGGCTGCGCATTCTTGATTTGCGTTACACCATTGAGGGGGCTGATAACTGAAATGAATTCGTCGCCAGTCTTTGTTGCACGGCCGAGCAATGACAACGAACGTTCACTTGTTACTAGCGATTGTGCAGAAGGTAGAAGAATCACAGAAGTGATGCCCGCCGACTTCAAAACTGACATGGCAGGCGGATCAATATTGTCTGTTGCGATCCACGTATGACGCTGAATTGTTACGCCGGGAAGAAGTCGATTCAGTGTTTTCTCTCCGAATCTCAATTGTGCAACAAATTCAGCAGACAAGTTCATTGCTGCAAATAGAGAAGGATTACTTGGCGTAAACGTGGTGTTCACGATTGTGCGTCCGCGCAATAAATCTCTCAGCTTTGTATACAGCTCGACATCTGTGGGCAGAGAAGAATAAGCAAATGAGGCAATGATTTCGGGCTGAATAGAGATAGTGACTGGAGACCGAAATGTGGCGAGGAATTCAACAAGGCGCGTAACTGCATTGCGCGAGTTCTCAGTGATGACATATGTGCCGTCAGTAGTTAATGATGCAGGACCCGTAAGCGAAACCACCGTGCTGAACGGAACCACCGGAGTTTCAAGCTTTGTGTCACGTCGGTTCAAGAATGTCAATACCGATGTAACAACTTCACCTGTTTCTGAATCAACGATACGGATCGTGAGTGGGTACACGCCATCAAAGGGAATAGACAGCGAAGCGCCTTGTTTGTCACTAGTGATAATTGGGACAACAGCTATTAGGTGACCTGCGTAATCACGAGCGATGCGCGACATTCGATAACTGATGGAGTCTGTGACGGCCGGGATGACATCACCATCAGCGATTGAACGAAATGAATCACGTGATGCAACCCGACGATGAAGAAGAAACTCGAGGCGATCATCAGCAGCCACAAATGTGTCGAGGTTTGGAGACAAGACAAAGCGTGCATTCACCGTTGTGAATACATTGAACGGCTGAGAGACAATTTTTAGTTCGGGTACACCCAGAGTCACTTCAGGTGTTGCTGCATGAACATTGGTAGTGGGCGAAGCAACACCAACAGCAATAAGGCTCATTGCAAGAAGTCGCATGAACCTCATTTCGACAACTGCCGTTCCATTACTGAAAGGTTGTAGTCGAGAGGAACAAACCCATTGTGTTCATAAATGGACAATGCAGCAGTGTTTGAAACTTCAGTGTTCACAACTGTCGACCTGCATCCGCGTGATTGAATCCATGCCAGTGAATTCTGCACCAACGAACTGGCATCTCCACGGCGTTGAAAATCAGGATGGACAGCCAGTCGCTGGATAAACCCGTACGTGTCTGTGACCCCAGCAATGACAAAACCAGAGATACCACCCGTCGCGTGCGAGACAAAGATGCGTGCTCGATGCGTGGCATGAAGGGCCTCGCGAAATGTCTGTTCGTCCATCATCCAGTCTTGGCCAAACGCTGCCCGATCGATTTCAAGAATCGCCTCAACCATGGAAGCGGCTGGCATTCGCGACATGGGAAAACGGGACCGAACAGATTGCAATGGGCGTGCGACGATGACCGGATCTGTATCAGGCCGTTCCAACAGAGTCAGCTTTTGCGAGGTGTTGAAACCAACCGCCGAAAGAGCTGTTGCCGCAACAGGGGCAAGGGGTGACGTACGAACGCTGTCGTAGCCCCAACGAGACAAGGTGTCCACCCAGGTCTGCAAGATGGGGGTGTCTGGCAATTCCACAGTTGGGCTGTGTGAACCACCTATTAATAAGGCAGCCCGGTTCGGAACCTCTGGCCAGGGACGAGCGCGGGCAGTGGTGGCACCAGACCAAATGACCCCTGCTCGGGAACGCTGCTCGACCAAACTCACCCCATGACCGTAGTGCGACTGGTCCCTACGATGCCGAAAACTGCCTGAAAGAACGGGTACCACCTGTTCGGGCGCTTGGGTGCCTAGCCTTCATCTGTCATGTTTCCACCACGCTTTGCCCCAATTCTTCAGGAGATGGAGCCCCTCGCTGCCCTATTTCGTGAAGCCGGCCATCGCCTCTTCCTTGTGGGCGGAAGTGTGCGCGATCTGTTCCTCGGAGACACCGATGCTGGCACCGACCTCAGCCTGATTGACTTCGACGCCACCACAACGGCCACCCCAGACCAGATCAAGAAAATTGTGCAACCAGTCGCTGATGCGTTGTGGACCCAGGGCGAGCGCTTCGGCACCATCGGATTGAAAATTGGTGAGCGCACCTACGAGATCACAACTCATCGCGCAGAGGCGTACTCGCCTGATTCTCGTAAACCCGAAGTGCAGTTTGCAACTGACATCGAAACTGATTTATCTCGTCGCGACTTCACCATTAACGCAATGGCTTTGGAACTAACGACAGACACGCCGGAACTTGTTGATCCGTTTGGCGGACTCGCAGACCTCATGGCGCGCGTGTTGCGCACACCATTGTCAGCAGAAGAGTCATTTAGTGACGACCCATTGCGCATGTTGCGCGCAGCACGATTCATTTCGCAGTTGGAAGTTGCACCTGATCCGTCAATCACTGCGGCAGTAACTGCAATGGCGGATCGCCTCACCATCGTGTCCGCCGAGCGGGTGCGTATTGAATTTGACAGGTTGATGACTACAAAGCGCCCAACGTTTGGTTTGTGGTTCCTAGTTGATACTGGCCTTGTTGATCATTTCCTTCCCGAAATGAAACTAATGCGCCTTGAACAAGACCCTATTCACAGGCACAAAGATGTATTGACGCACACACTTGCAGTAGTTGAGAATGTGCAACTAGACCCCACCCGTGAATTCGATTTTCGCATTACGCGATTAGCTGCCTTGTATCACGACATTGGTAAACCACGTACACGCGGATTCAAAGAAGGCAAGGGTGTCACGTTTCATCATCACGAAGTTGTTGGCGCACGTATGACTCGCGAGCGCATGAAGGCAATGAAGTACCCGAATGCCGATATTGAAGCAGTGTCTGAATTAGTAGCAATTAGTGGGCGTTTTCATACCTATCAAATGGGTTGGACCGATAGCGCAGTACGTCGTTATGTACGTGACGCAGGCGAATATCTTGGCGAACTAAACGTGTTGGTGCGCTGTGACTGCACAACGCGCAATGAAAAGAAAGCAAAGATTCTTTCGCGTCGTATGGATGAAATGGAAGTGCGAATTGCAGAAGTTGCTGCTCGTGAAGAACTTGCATCACTTCGCCCAGAAATTGACGGACAACACGTAATGGAATTGCTTGGCGTTCCTGCAGGCCCAGCTGTCGGTGCCGCACTTGAATTCCTTATGGATATTCGTTTGGAAGAAGGAATTCTTGGCGAAGAAGTGATTATTGCTCGCTTACGCGAATGGTGGGCAGCAAACGCTGATGATGTTTCGAAATTGAAGCGCACTCGACGTGCGGAGAATCGTTAACTACGAACCAAGTTTGCGCGCACGCACAACAAGTGTTGATGGCGCAACTGCACGCGGCTGATGCAGCGGAGTTAGTTCGTGCATCACGTCAATAGAAAAGTTTGCCCGTTGCAACGCCATTGTTAATTCGCCAATGGTTGGCGTAGTGGAACCGTATTGACGACGCGCTGTTGGGTCATTGTTGTCAAACACCGCAGACATGGGGTGAGTCACTGCAAAAACTAATCCGGCTTCTGGGCGCAAAACGCGGTGCACTTGGCGAAACAGGCGCGCGATGTCAGTATCAAAATTAATTTGATGCACACAGACCGCAAGGTCGATGACTGCATTCATGAGAAATCCGAGGTCTGCAAGATCGCCTTCGTGGAATTCCACTACGACGTCTGAATTGCTGGCAGCGACACGGGCCCGAGAAATAGCCTCGCGTGACGGGTCGATGGCGATACTGCGAGCGCCCTGAGTAGCCATGGCTACGCAGTTCGGCACAGTGCCAAAAAGTCCTAGTTCCAGTACTCGCTTGCCGCGAAGGTCTCCGCACACCCGAAGTTCACTTTCGTTGTGAACCGTGGAACCAAAGGAAATAGAGCGGCCATCGGTAACGGTGGAACCTGCATCTGACATGACAGGCATCTTATGACTAACTTATGGAGGCATGGGTTTCTCAGTTGACATGTTGCGCGGTGGCACCGGAGTTGTTGACCATCAACTGTCACGTCGCTCCCTCATTAATGAGGTGAAACGCGGACGTGTAAGCAAGGACTCTGTGTGTGATGCGCACCCCGAACTCATTCGCGCAGCTCGCAACATTGGTGAACCATCAAAGACCATCTGTCCCATCTGTGAAGAAGTCAATGTGGCTCTCGTGACCTATGTATTCGGACACGGCTTGCCAAAGAATGGAAAGTGCGTCACCGACCGAAGCGACATTGTGAAATTGCAACGCACCGGCCA
>JBILOM010000067.1:0-7692 GCA_044374495.1 Ilumatobacteraceae bacterium
GTAATACCGCTGCCAAAACATCACGTGGTGACACAGACGCGTTGCCAACTTGAATCTTCTCTTTCGAGTCGAGACCCAAATATGCAAACGTTTTCAGCCAGTCAATGAATTCAGCGCCAAGCCCGTATTTGAATGTGACGCGACTGCAGTCCACTTCACGTGGAATTAGCAGAACTTCTTCGTGTTCTACGTTCACACATTCCACAGGGCCGATGCCGGCGGGGAAGTGGAACACTTCTGGCTCGCTGAAACAATCTGTGGTGTATAAACCACGATCTTTCTCCCACACAATCGGTGGGTTCAGGCATTCTTCAATGGTGGTCCAAATAGAAAATGTTGGCGCGAAGTCATACCCGTCAATTGACAAGTTGGATCCGTCACGAACTCCCATTTCATGAACTTCGTCGAACAAATGGTCAGCGGCGTAACGCGCAAAGATGTCACTGAGGCCCGGTTCAACACCCATACCAACAAGTGCAAGCAGGCCGCGCTCTTTCCATTCTTCATGTGCAGCCAATTGCGCATGACCAAGCGTGACGCCAATCTCTTCGTACGGATTTGTTGGGTGGGGCACACTCAAGTTCATGGCCATGTCGAGGTAGTTGCACTTCGCAGTAAAACATGCCTCGAAAATTGGTTCATTGAATCGCGGGTCACACGCGTTGATCACAATGTCAGCTTTTGTGCGAGTGATTAGTGCAATCAATGCCTTTACGTCGCCAGCATCAACTGTTTCTGCCGAGAATTTCCCAGGATCATCAAGCTCAGCTATCGCTTGTTCCGCGCGCTCCCGCGAAATGTCGGCCAACACAAAGGAGTCAAAGAACCCCCGAGTCTCAGCAATAGAGGCCATTGAGGCCCCAACTCCACCAGCTCCCACGACGAGGATATTCATGATACTTCCAGCACTATGCACACGTGATTGTGTGATTTCAATGTTGCTCTAGGTTAGCCCAGCCCGATGAAGGCTTCTAGGCACTGAGATGAACAGCAAGATCTTCAATGAATTTTCGTTGAGTTCCTGCTTCAGGGCCAGCCATTGGGCGATGTTCGCGAATGTGTATCGATGCATCAGTTGCATTCATTCCCAACATCATCAGTAGGGCCGTGCCGGTGGTTCCTGCACGGCCAATTCCAGCTGCACAATGCACCACCAGAGACTGCCCGTTCTTGAGATGATCACTCAACACTTTTACGAAATCAAAGATCTCATCAAGTTCTGGGTATGACAGATCACCAATGGGGTTCCAGATGCCACGAGTTCCCGCATTGGCTTTGTGCCATTCGATGTATGACGGATACCGATCAGCGAGTTCATGTTCTTGCACCAGGCACACGGCAATGGCGTTGTCGCATTCCGCAAGTACTTCTTCAACATTCGGGCCGATGTAATGCTTGCCACATAGCCAAAGCCTGCCGGTCCCGGATGGCAATGGAATCTCATGAATGCCCCCATTGGTATTGAACGGCTGATTCATTGTGTGACCACATACTCAGACTGATTGAAATCATGCGTCATTTCCCAGTAGTCAACGAAGCGCCATGGCATTGGTGAAAACACTCTGCCCTGCGCATTGCGGTACCAACTGTTTAGGCCAGCATGCGCCCATACAAGTTCGTTGTGCTCTGCATCTACTCGCTCGTTGTAGTCATCATGAATATCGATACGCACTTCAACACTTGCAATGTTGTGTTCAACCATCTTCACAAGACAATCAGTGATGTATCGCATCTCGCATTCGGCCTGGAAGATGATGCTGCCACCGTGCGCAACAAATGTGTTGGGGCCAACCAGCATGAACATGTTCGGATAATCGGGCACCGTGATGCCAAGGTACGCCTTCGGGTTGTCTGTGCCCCACACTTCTCGTAGTGCTGTTCCGCTGCGACCACGAATATCAATAGGGGACAAGAGATTCCCCGCCTGAAAGCCTGTAGCCAGAATGATTACGTCAAAATCGGTCGTAGTTCCTGATGAATCAACAATGCCAGTTGGCGTGACATGGTCGACTCCCTCAGCAATGAGTTGAACATTGTCGCGGCGCAATGTTGGGTACCAGTCGTTATCAATGAGGATTCGTTTTCCATACGGCGGGTACGTGGGCAGACACTTCTCAATTAGGTCAGGCCTGCCTTCAAGGGAAGTCAAAACAAAATCAGTCATCTGCTGGCGATGACGGTCATTGTGACGGTTCATTGAACGTTCTGGGTGTGGCCACTCGGGGTCGCGTCGCAGTGTGTTTAACAATCCATCGCCGAATCGCCAGAACAATCCGAAGCGGTACCACTGCGCATAAAAGGGAACGTTCTCTAGCAGCCACATAGTGTCAGGGGAAACAGTGCGGTGATAATCAGAACTTGGGCGAATCCATTGTGGTGATCGTTGGTAAATAGTTACGTTGCCAGCAGTTGCAGCAACAGTGCGCATGAATTGCATTGCGCTTGCACCAGTACCAATTACTGCAACACGTTTACCAGCAAGATCAACTGAATGATTCCAGTGGGCTGAATGGAACCACGAACCTGTGAAGTCTTCAATACCTCGTGCAGGTGCCAAGTTCGGTCTGTTCAACTGGCCAACGGCTGTGATGACAACAGGGAATTCTTCGCTTCGAGTTATTCCATTTGATTCAATAACAGCTATCCATGAGTTGCTGTCGTTGTTCCAATGCAATGAAGACACTTCGGTAGAAAACTCAATGTTGGAAATGATGTTGTGACGTTCTGCAACATCACGGGCATATTTCCAAATCTCTGCACGCTTAGAGAAGTAATTGTTCCAGCGTGTGTTTGGCGCAAAAGAATATGAGTAGAAATGGTTAGGGGTATCAACCCCGGCTTCGGGGTAGTTGTTGTCAAACCACGTTCCCCCGATATCTGAGTTCTTTTCAACTACTACGTAAGGAATTCCAAGCTGGCCAAGTTTGATAGCCGCACAAATTCCGGAAAACCCGGATCCGATAACCAATACTCGGAAGCCAGCAGGTAATTCGGGCGGTATGGCTGTTGACCAGTGCACATCACGATCAACGAATCCCAATTCTTCTTGCAGCATTGGTGCATATTCAGGGGCTACCTGCTCTGCAACACACGTGCGCATCATGGTGACGAACTGTTCATTATCAATATTGCTTGGCACCACACGCGCGCCAACACTTAGTTCGTCAAGAACCGTTGCCATGGCACGGCGAACTTCGTCCTGAACATCATCGGGGAGTCCGCCTGTTTCATCGTGAAATAAGTTGGTGTCACGCCTCGGAAGAAAGGGTTCGCGCAACCATTTCTCGTCACCTGTGATCTGTGCAAGGCAAATGATGAGGGTGGGAATTGAGGCTTGTGCCAATGCAGTATTGGAGGCCGAACTCATGACATTCACCTTATGACATGAACTCGTCGCGGCCATAGGTTGGTCTAACATTTGGCATGGCCCGTGGACTTCATAACCCGCTCGAATGGATTCGTCTCATTCGTACAAACATTCGTCGCCTTGTGATTCTGATTGTCGGCGGAGTGGTGTTGTTGGCCGGGGTCGCAATGCTGGTGCTACCGGGCCCAGGCATTCTTGTGATTATTGCCGGACTAGCAATTTTGGCAAAGGAATTTACGTGGGCCGAACGCACTCTTGATAAAGCAAAAGAGCAGGCCTCAAAAGCGACCAGCAAAGTCAAGGGCTCGCGCTTGAAGCGCAAGCCTTCTGAGAATTCCTAGTCCCCGCCACCGCTGTCTGCCATTCCAGGAGTGGCGTGGAAAGATGTATCTATGTCGATTTCTCAAACAAGTTTTGTCAAACCCTGGGCTGATCCTGAGATTGTGCAGATGCATCGCCGACCAATGCGTTCTATTCACACCACATACACAGATTTCGACTCCGCGCGTAAGGGTGACCGTACAACTAGTCCGTGGTTTGTTTCATTAAATGGTCAATGGAAAATCAAACGTTATGAAGATGTAAATGAAGTTCCTGCATCTGCAATTTCAGATGACACGAAATCATGGACATCTATTTCTGTGCCAGGCAACTGGACACTTGCTGGTCTCGGCGATGAACCGCATTACACCAATGTGCAAATGCCATGGAAAGGTCGCCCACCAACATTGCCTCCAACCGTTGCAACAGCACTGCATCGCACCACATTTACTGTTGCAAAAAATTGGAAAGATCGTCGCACGGTTCTGCATATCGGCGGAGCCGAAAGTGTGCACATGGTGTACGTAAACGGAACCTTTGTTGGGTACGGCACAGATAGCCGACTACCAAGTGAGTACGACATTTCTGCAGCACTGACCAGTGGGAAGAATGAACTGGCAATCGTGGTGTGTCGCTTCTCGGCGCAAAGCCATCTGGAAGATCAAGATCAGTGGTGGATGGCAGGGTTGCATCGTGAAGTGTTCCTCGCATCACAGGCGATGATTGGCATTAACGACGTTCGCGTCAATGCAGGTGTTGTTCGTAAGTCATTACGCACGTCTCCAGTCGGAACCTTGGGCATACAAGTTCACCTCAATGTTCCTCACGAACAGAAACTGCAACGTGGATGGAAAGCAGTTGCTCATCTTGAGACACTTGCTGGCAAACGTATTGGCACTGCGCATTCAGTAGACGTGCCGTGGCTTGATTCTCCATACGTTTTTGCAGGGCACGTTGCAGACATCTCGTGGGATATTCCGAAGATTGAATTGTGGTCTGCAGAAAACCCGAATCGATATCGCGTCATTGTTCAACTGGTAAACCCAGCAGGGGAAGTGACGGAAGTCGTTCCGGTCATCACAGGCTTTCGCAGTGTGGAAGTACGCAAGCGGTCATTGTTGATAAACGGCGAACGCGTCATGATTCGTGGTGTCAACCGCCATGATCATCACCCAGACAAGGGCAAGGCAGTTGATGTCGAAGACATGCGTGCAGATCTTGTGTTGATGAAGCAGCACAATGTGAACGCCGTACGTTGTTCGCATTACCCGAACGATTCACGCCTTCTAGACCTGTGTGATGAATTGGGTCTGTATGTCATTGACGAAGCCAATGCGGAAAGCCACGCCTGGAATACCAGCTTGTGCCACGACCCTGCATACAGGGCCACATGGATGTCGCGCATCAGCCGCATGGTGGAGCGTGACAAGAACCACCCAAGCATCATTATGTGGTCACTGGGCAACGAAGCGGGTTATGGCGCTGTGCATGACGCAGCCTCACAATGGATTCGTTCATACGACCCATCGCGTCCACTTCATTATGAAGGCGCAATCTTTCATGCTGGCTGGGTAGATGGCGGCCTGATGTCGTCAGACATTGTGTGCCCCATGTATTCCACAATCGACGACATTGTTGCCTACGGAAAATCAGGTGATGGCACACGCCCATTGATTATGTGCGAATACAGCCATGCAATGGGTAACTCAAATGGTTCACTTGCTGACTATTGGGATGCGTTTGAAAACACTCCAGGTTTGCAAGGTGGCTTTGTATGGGAATGGAAAGACCATGGCCTTACACAGTGCTTGCCGAACGGCACAGCACGTCTTGCGTATGGCGGACAATTCGGTGACACCCCGAACGATGGAAACTTTGTTGCAGACGGTCTTATTCATGCAGACATGACACCGCACCCCGTGATGCGCGAGTTGGCATGGGTGCATCGCCCCGTTTCTATTGAACTAAAGAGCAAGAACAAGGACCCTCACTTGGTTATTCGTAACCGTCAGTGGTTTTCAGACCTATCTGGTTACAAAGCAACATGGGAAATGATTGCAGACGGCGTAGTTACGAAGGCTGGCAAACTCACGGTGCCAAAAATTGCACCTGACTCGTCTGAGAAGGTGGATATTCCGGTCATTATTCCGCACGAAGCGAACGAAGTGTTCTTCTCTGTGACATGGACTTTGGCTCGCGACACATCGTGGGCTGCGAAAGGTCATGTGGTGTCGTGGGATCAAGTGACACTGCGTAAGTCGGCCCCGGTTGAAGCAGCAATTCCCGATACTTCAATTTTGCCAATTGATATTTCCCCGCAAGTCACGTTGTGGCGTGCACCAGTTGACAACGACGGATTCAAACTGATGGATCAGCATCATGGCGGCGGTAAGTCACTTGCTAGATGGTCTGAACAGGGGATCACTACAGACGATGCAGACATGGTGGAAAGCACAACAACGATTACTGAACTCACAGGTGGCGCTGTTCGGTATGAACACACCGTTGTGATTCCGACAGAAATGGCAGATGTGCCACGTGTTGGTGCCATGTTCAGTATTCCTGCGCGATTCACCACGGTGCGTTGGTATGGCAACGGCCCGCATGAGTGTTACCCAGATCGTGAGTCATCAGCAATGGTGGGCATTTATGAAGGCAAGCCAGATGAATTGCCGTATCTGGTTCCACAAGAATTTGGATTACGCACTGATTGTCGATGGATGGAATTCGTAGACGCAAAGAATGGCCACGTACTTCGCGTTGAAGCTGATGGTTGCCTCTTGCATATGTCTGCAGTGCACCATTCAGCCCATGATTTGTTTGCCGCCAGTGAACACGCTGAACTTGTTCGCCAACCAGCACTTAATGTGCATCTTGATATCGCACATCGCGGTGTTGGTACAGCAAGTTGCGGGCCAGATACTTTGGCTAAATACCTCATCGCACCGGGCGAATATACATTCGCCTATGTGGTGTCGTACTGCTAAACCACGTGGTGAGCTGCTGATACTGGCTTCACATGCCAGCCATCAACAACTGCATCTGGCTCACATAACGCAACGATGCAACCACCAAAGCCACCGCCTGTCATACGTGCACCAAATACTCCAGGTATCGCACGCATGTCTTGAACTGCTGCATTCATTTGGTCGTTCGACGTTGCAAAGTCTTCTGCCAAACTGCGGTGACAATCAGACATGATGTCACCAGCAGTTGAATAGTCACCACCAGCCAGAGCCGATGCGAATGACACAACTCGAGCATTTTCTGAAATCACATGACGCGCTCGTGACGCAATGGTTGCATCTGTAATAGACGCAACATCAGTCAATGATGCGTCTCGTAATGGCCCAATAATTGATTCCGCAGCGGCGCATTGGGCAACTCTGTCTGCATACGCAGACCCCACCAAGGTTCGGTGTGCAATAAACCGAACCACAATCTTCAGATCAGTAGGAATAGGCACGTGCTGTACTTCCAATGTGTGGCAATCAATTATTGTTCCGTGACCATCACGGGCACTAGCAATACACAACTGGTCCATGATGCCTGTTGGTACACCCGTTGCTATGTGTTCTGCACGTCGTGTTAGTTGTGCCAACTCTGAAGAAGTCAACTCAGAACCCAACGCCAACGCGACTGCGATTTCAAGTGCAGCACTTGATGACAAACCAGCCCCAACAGGAATCGTGGTGTTGATACGCCCTGAAATTCCACGTGGTGAATCCAGCAACGACGCAACAGCACCGACGTACCTTCCCCACGATGGTGTCATTGCAGCGTCAAATGATTGCCCTAGTGCCATAGAAACGGTGCCGTCTTCATGAGCGGAGTCAAGAACTATTTCAGAACCAGTTACGTCGTAATCAATGGTGGTCCAACGGTCGATTGCCATCGGGAACACCAGCCCACCTGTGTAGTCGGTGTGTTCACCAATCAGGTTCACGCGCCCAGGCGCAACTACTCGCATCACAGCAGAGCGCGTAGACGTGCCGCAACATCGG
>JBILOM010000069.1:0-7665 GCA_044374495.1 Ilumatobacteraceae bacterium
CCATCTACTTCAAAAGAGATATCAGGGCCGTTGTACCAGGCAACAACTGTGGGTGCGCCAGTGGGAGAGGCAGCAATGATGAACACTTGGTCGCTCACGTCAAAGCCGTTCACGGTGTCATCGACTGGGTGGCGATGAGCAATCAATACTTCGTCACCATTCACCTGTGTGCGATACAGATCAATCTTTACTTGCACACCATCAAGGTCACGCACCATTTGTGCATCAAGTAAGCCTGTGGCTCGTTTCCATCCGTTGTTGTCTTGAAAACCAAACAACGACATTTCTAATGTCGTTTCTGAATCTGTTTCATCCCAGTAGCTCTCTGTTGCTGAAAACATGAAGTCGCCATGTTTCGTTTTAGCAACAGCACACAGATCAGTGGTGATATGAGTATTCAATTCTGAACAGCTCAATGCGTTCATTTGAAAGTCGTACTGCTCAATACCCCAACCGGTAGAGAAGTTACTGCGAGATACTTCTGCTGGTCTCACACCCAATGTTGTTGCATCATTTCCAGACACCACAGTTGCATCAGAAGACGTCGATGGCTCTACAAACAGAGCCACTGCACCTGCACCTATTAATAGGAGAACAACCAGCACCCCCAACACACGGTTGGTGCGCTTAGCTTCGCTTGCTTTTTTAGCCATGTCGACGTTGAGCTGAAGCGCCTAACCAATACCCGATAGCGCTCATCGCACCACCCGAGAACATCAACGCCACAGCCGGATCACCCGTAAACACTGACAACACAGCCCCCACCAAGACGCCAGCAATGGCAATACCTACATGAATCGTGTGCTTTGGATTAGCCATAACTAGAGCCTAGTGGTTTCGGGTTGAAGCTATAGGCCGAGCTTGGTCCCTTAGGTTTCAGTTAGTAAGACCCTGTTAGGTTCAAACTCATGAAGAAGTTTGTTCCATACGCATTTGGGGTAACGCTCATGTTTTCGTTTCTCGCCACGCCAATCGCGGAGGTATCGGCAGTACGCCCTACGGTTGGTTTAAATCAATCCTGCAAAAAGGCAGGCACGATAGCAACGGCTAAAAGTAAAGGCAAAACAGTAAAGGTCAAATGCTCCAAAGTTGGAAAGAAGCTTCGCTGGGTCCAAGTTAAGGCGCCATCAAAATCACCAGTGATTTCAACTACGCCAACGATTGCAAATATGCCAATCACTACATCTGCTCCCGTAATGCCGGTTGTTACCACAAGCCTCCCAGCACTCATTGGAACTGTCAGTCAGAGAAATGCAGTGTCCAAGGGGGCTAGCTATCTACGCTCTTCAGCATTTTCTCGCACCGGTTTGATTGAACAGTTGGTATACGAAAAGTTTTCTCTTGATGATGCAACGTATGGTGTTGATGCCCAGAAGGCTGACTGGAATGCGCAAGCAGTGAAGAAAGCTGCGAGTTACCTTAAATCGTCAGCATTTTCTCGCACCAGTTTGATCGAACAGTTGGAGTATGAAAAATTCACGAACGCTGAGTCTATTTTTGGGGTAGACGGTCAGAACGCAGACTGGAACACACAGGCCGCAAAGAAGGCTGCGTCGTATTTAAAGTCGTCGTCTTTTTCACGGAGTGGACTTATTGACCAGCTGCTTTACGAAGGATTTACTCAAGCGCAGGCTGAATATGGCGTCGGTACCACGGGGCTGTGAGAAACGTTTCGTAGGATAGCAATATGTCCGAACCACTGCTTCAAGGTAAAACCACCAAGGAGTATTCTCTTACGAGCAAACTTGTGACTTGGCGAAAGTGGACTGACATCCCGCTTCTCATTATTGCTATTGGAAGTCTTCCATTGCTTCTGCTCGAGATCATTTCTCATCGATTAACTAGTGGGGACAAAACTTTTCTACTAGTCGTGAACGTCACAGTGTTCTTGGCATATGCGGTTGACTATGTAATCGAATTTCTCGTCACGCCTGAGAAGGGTCGTTACGTGCGGTCGGAGTGGTCAAGTCTTCTCATAGTCGTCGCACAACTATTTGCAATTCTCCCGGCTATGAGTTTTCTTGGATTCCTGCGAGGTGCTCGAGCATTAAGAGTTGTTAGTAGCCTCACACGAGTTATAGGTATTTCTATGGCGTCTCGTTCGCAGGGACGACAGATTCTAAAGAAACGCGCAACATCGTTTGCTTTTGGCTTGGCAGGATTTACTCTCATCACCTCAGCAGTCGGGTTCACGCTTGCAGAGGACGTGGGGAAAGACGGCAGGGTGGAATCATTCTTTGATGCTCTGTGGTGGTCAGGGGCAACAATTACCACTGTTGGCTACGGTGACATCTACCCGATAACTGCGGCGGGTCGAATCATTGCAATCTTTACCATGCTTGTAGGAATCAGCACCTTGGCAGTCGTCACGGCCCGGATTGCACAATTCCTTATCAAGAATGACGAATAGTTTTCCGCTTGACGATTTTCTGATTTGTTCTGATCACGTTTCTTCGTCAAGCAAACGTTGCAAGTCCATTTCGAAGTTGCCGCTTGTGTCTACGGCCATGAGGCTGGCGTCGCGGACTGAACTGTCGTGGGCGAAGTGTTTAAAGATCTGAGTCTTTTCTGCAATGAGTTGTACTAGTCGTTCTTCGATGGTGTTGCGGGCGAGGAGTCTGTGAACCATGACGGAACGGCTCTGGCCCATGCGGTGGACACGTGCAATTGCTTGCCATTCGATACTTGGTTTGAACTGTGCCTCCATCAGGATGACAACTTGAGCTGCTTGCAAGTTGATTCCTAAACCACCGGCTTCAATTTGAGATACCAAGACAGTGGCAGTGGGGTCAGTACTGAACTCATCGATGATCTGTTGGCGTTGAGCGCCTGAAGTATCGCCGGTTATTCGTGGTGCACCGCCAGCAAGTGCGCACACGTCTTCAATTGTTTGACGGAAGTAGGAGAACACCACAACCTTTCGTTTGGCGTCGGCATGTTCTTCCAATATCTCACTGAGGCGTTCATACTTGGCGGAGGTGCGAGTGCCGTCGCCGACATTGACTGCAAGTCTTCTCGACATCATGTCGATCTTGGCTGCGTCGTATGCTTTCTTGTCGGCGTCGGTGAGGTCGACCCATTCTTCAAGTTCGACACGTTCAGGCAACTCAGTGAGTACGTCTGCTTGAGTGCGTCGAAGGTATGCAGGGGCTAGAGCACGTACTACGTCTTCTGGCTTTATGACGCCAGAAGGATGATCAATGATCTTGTTGAGTTCGGGCATTAGGCCTGGTTGAACAATTTGCACGAGGTATTGCAGTTCAGACAAGCGGTTCTCTAAGGCAGTACCTGTCATTAGTGCTACATACTGTGAACGGTCTGCTGCCTGTGCAACTGCTTTAGTGCGAATTGCTTCTGGGTTCTTTGCCATGTGGGCTTCGTCTGCGGCAAAGTAATCAACAGTCTCAATGTCGTCAATCAGTTTGGACAATGTGCCGTAGGTGGTGATGGCGACTCCGCCCTCGATGCGCCATTGCGCTAGTCGTTCATCACGTTCAGGTCCGTGGAGGAGAACCGGAGACATCTCTGTGTGTTTCTCTACTTCTCGACACCAGTTGATGATCACACTGTTCGGTGCCACTACAAGAAAGTGTCGCGCGCCTAATGCGTGGAGATGGCTCATTGCTGCTAATACCTGCACAGTCTTACCAAGGCCCATGTCGTCACCTAATAACGCACGTTCTTGCAAGATGAGATAGCGCGCACCAAATGTTTGATAACGGCGTAGGGAGGCTGTGAGAGGGCCGGTGATGAGGCGAGTGTTCTCCACATCCATGGCAATGCCAGCGGGCAGACCACCTTGGAGGCCGCGGATGAGAGTGCCACCGAGTGGATCAAGTTGAATGTGTAAACGTTCGAGCGATGCAATGAACGATGCGTTGTTGCGTCGGTACTTGAGCAATGACTCATCAGGAGTAGATGTTCGAGACGCAGCCTTTTTCAATACCGACTTAGTGAGTTTCGAGTTGAGGATGTGGGTGGTTGCTTTCAGCCCGGTTTCAGCGATTAGTAGTTGCTGAAAGAACAAACTGCGCACAGACAGCAGGAAGATTGATCGAGCAACATTGCCAAAATCCCGAGTTTCTCTACGCGCCTCTTCGCTTTGCTTCCAGATGTGAATGGCCTCTTCGAGAGGAACTTCTACTGTGCGTCGTACTTGGTCGTATTCATCGAGTGCTGCAATGAGTTCTATGTCTGCAGATTGTGGGTTCTCCGCATTGGGGAGTGCGCCAACACCTCTGTGCTCTTCGAGTCGGCTCTTGGCCTGGCTTGCTTTAGTGCGTGATTGAAGAACGAGGGCTTCGGCTTCGTCAAGTTGTTCTTGGGCGGTCTTGCTGGAAGAAAGGACCTGCCAGCGACGTCGAACGAGGGAGTAAAGACCAGGCACCGTTGCACCCTATATATGAGGTGGGTCAGCTATCTAGCGACAATCGTGAATGGCGGAGTTCTGAGAGAGAAATACGGTTGAAGTAGCCTCGGCTCATGAAGCTTAAAAAGTCAGGCACGTTAGCTCTACTCGCGTCATTTCTGGTCTCGATAGTTGTGACGTCACCAGGGATGAAGGCGTCGGCAAGTTCCGTGTCTGGAACAATCGCTTCTCTGTCTCAAGCGCGTTCGGTTGCCATTGATCCTGCAGGCACATATGCGTATGTCGTTCAAGAAGGTGGTGGACTAAACAAAGTTGATTTGAGTAATGACACAATTGTCTCCCGATTAAGCCCGAGTACGAGTGGGTGGGACGTTGCTATTAATCCGGCAGGAACTTTTGCCTATTACATCGTATTCAACGCAATCTTGAAAATAGATTTAAGTAACTTCACGGTAGCGGCGACAATAACGGTGTCTCGTTCGTACAACATCGCCATTAATCCGGCGGGAACTTTTGCATATGTAACTCAGGGTTCAAGTCTTGCAAAGATTGATCTGAGTACAAATGTGGTAACCACTGTGCCGAATCTTTCTGGAACATCCATATCTGAAGTAGCGGTTGATTCAGCAGGGGCGTATGCCTATGTCCTAGATGTCAGTTTAAGCAGGATGTCTAAGATTGATTTAGTAACTGATTCGGTGGTGCACACGCCTATACCTGGCTTAGAGCCGAATGGGATTGCACTAAATCCCGCAGGGACTTTTGCCTATGTCTCGCATTATTCAGACACACTCCAGACGGGTGTGCTTTCAAAAATAGATACCACTGCTGGATCGATTGTTGCTTCAATTCCAGTGGGTGAGGGATACATGGGAGCAGTAGCCATCAATGAGGGCGGAACCCTCGCATTTGTTGTGGATAATTCCGGCAGCACGGTGGCAAAGGTGAATCTAAGTAACTTTCGAAAAGCAGTTTCCTTTGCCGTAGGAATTTCCCCATGGGGCATTGCGCTTAACCCCACAGGAACTTTTGCATATGTAGCGAATACAACTAGTGGGACGGTTTCAAAGATTGCCGTTACGAGAACAGAACCTCAAACAATTACATTTACTACAGTTGGTAGGGCAGTAGTTCCTGCTCCACTTTCTCAATTGTTTGGTTCAAAGACAGTAGAGGTATCTGGAACTGCGTCTTCAGGTCTAACGGTTGGTTTCACATCCGACACAACTTCGGTTTGTACTGTTTCTGGGACAACGGTCACGTTTGTATCGACTGGGAACTGCACTATTAATGCCAATCAAGCAGGAGACGCAGATTGGGATGTCGCAACACAGGTGTCACGTACTTTTGCCATATTGCCAAGCCCTCCTTCAGGAGAGACGGGTATCTCCATAAATAGTGGAGCTTCTTACACCAACACAAAGAGCGTCACTCTGAATCTGGTCTGGCCTGAGTTTGCAACAGAGGCACGAATTTCAAATGATGGCGGATTCGCAGCGTCGACTACTTCTACGGTGCCGTTGGCGTCAACGGTTAAATGGGATCTAGATGACAGTGTGAAAGGCGTCTATACAAAGGTTGTTTACGTCCGCTTTTCTGGAGTTGGTGACCAAAGCAAGTCGTATACGGACGACATAATTCTTGACACAACAGCCCCTGTTGTGGAGACCCCATCGGCTGCGGCTGCATCAGGATCAATTGAAGTTTCGTTGAAAGCAACTGATGATATTTCTGGTGTTGACAAAGTTGAGGTTAAGAATGGAACTACCTCGGTTGTAAAGACGTATGAAACTAAAGTTTCAGTGACGGAAAAGGAACTCGGTTTAACAGTTTCTACTGCAAGTGTTCGCAAGACTGAGTCATCGTCTATTGAAGTCCGAGTAAGCGACAAAGCAGGTAACTGGTCTGCGTATCAAACACTTGCGGTGTATCGAGCAGGTTCAAGCACAGTGAACACACCGACCGTAAGTACACCAACTGTAACTACACCGACCGTGGTTACACCGACAGTGGTGGCACCTAAGTTGACAATGTCTAAATCCGCTACTGTTAAATCAATAGCCTCGTATGCCAAACTCACTGTGGTTTCAACATCCAAGTTGTCATTGAAGGTCGTAGCTAGTTCTGCGAAGTTCTGCAAAGTCTCCGGCTCGTCCCTTAAAGGTCTTAAAGTCGGAACCTGCAAAGTCACCATCACGGTGACTTCGAAAAAAGGCAAACTAACTTCGAAGACTGTTTCATTGAAGGTCACAAAGTAGCTCTTGATTGAGCCGTTCTCGGAAATGCTTTAGCGTCTACCGCGTAGCAACTTGCCTGTGAATTCAGATCTATCTGAGTTTGACCGAGAACTTAAGAGTTTCGCTTTTCGCTTTTTTACCCGAACCAGCGGTCACCTTCACAGAGCAAGAACCTTTTTTCAGACCGTAGAGTCGCTTTGCCTGCACTCTGCAAAAGGCCGCAGACTTTGGAAGAACTGTCATGACACGAGTACCTGACTTCACTCCGTAGCAACAGTTCGTGGAGTTAAGAACAGCAGTGATTGACACTGATTTCTTGACAATGAGATAGTCGACCCAATTGTCAATCAACCCGGGTGTACTCGTATTTGCTGCGGCGGCGAGAGGAAGAGTCGCTGGAGGCGGAACAAAGACCGTAGTTGGCGGAATGTAAACCGTAGTGGTCGTCGGCGGGACTGTCGTTGTTGTAGTCGTAGTAGTTGTCGTAGTGGTTGTTGTAGTGGTTGTTGTTGTAGTCGTGGTCGGTGGCGTTGTTGTAGTTGTTGTTGCGGGGAGGCTTACTGGATACACCGTACGAACATCTGTCAAAAAGTCATATCCGTATGAATTGGAAAGCCAGGCTTCAACAGAAAGAGCCGCTGGTGCACCGAGACAGCGCCATGGAATGTCGACCATGTAATAGACGTAGTCGGTACTGAGATACCAACTTGAGTAACAGCCTGTCGCAGTGAGGCTCCCACTGACACCGCGGTAAACCTCTCTTCTTGCTTTTGAGAATGCTGACATAACTACCGCGGGCGCATATGCCCAAACGTCTCTTGCAGAATCTTGGTTAGTGTCGAAAAACAAGCCGCCATTTCCACTGCTACTAAAAAAGGTTAATGAAGTGTCATAGGCCGGCTTAATTAACGCCAGGATGTTGTCAGGTGCAGCATCTGTAATTCCAAGCGCCAGAGTGTCGATATCTGCATAGAGTCCGGTTCCGTAATCACCGTCTGAGTCTAAAAATGCTTCTACCCAGAGTACGTTGGCAGCACTGGCGGCAGGTTGAAAAATCCC
>JBILOM010000070.1:0-7637 GCA_044374495.1 Ilumatobacteraceae bacterium
TGTTTCTGGTGATGCCGTACTTGTCTTTGATCGTGTTGGTGAACTCATGTTTGCAAACGACACAGCTCGCACATTGATTGGCGTTACAGACCCTGGTGCCGGCGCTGGCGATGTTGCTGCCAGAACTTTTATGCAGGCAGTGCGCGACCAACTACCTCGCGTGTTACTTGACGCAGCGCCACCGGCCGATTCTTCGCATCGCTGGGAAGGTGAAATCGGATTTCGCTCACCAGATGGCATCGCACGCACCTTGTCGGTCGTAGTGCAAGTAGTACGTGATGCAATTGGAAGCGTTCATCATTGGGCAACTATCACCCGCGACATCACAGAAGAGCGCCAGTCTCAAGCAGAACTTGCGCGACAAGCCACACACGATGCTCTAACCGGATTACCGAACAGAGTGATGTTCGAACGCAAGACAACTGAGGCTCTCGAGCGCAGTAGAACTACGCATTCCAGTGTTGCCGTGCTGTTTATCGACCTCGACAAGCTCAAACATGTCAATGACACCATCGGCCATGCTGTGGGTGACCAACTAATTGTCACAGTTGCGCGTCGCCTTGCTGCAGCCACCCGACCAAGCGATTTGGTTGCACGTATCAGTGGTGACGAATTTGTTGTGTTGTGCGAAGGTTTACTTGACGAACAAGTAGCACTAGACGTTGCCGAACGAATTCGCACATCGATCACTGGTCCGCTGGTATTGCAAGGTGTCGAAATTGAAGCGGGCGCAAGCATCGGAGTTGCGATGTCTACTCCTGAACTACTGAACACAGAATCCGCTGCAGATGCTGCAGTGACTCTTTTACGCTCGGCCGACACCGCTATGTATCGAGCAAAACAACGTGGTCGCGGTCGGTCAGAGTTATATAGCGAAGACATGCGTACGGCCGCTAAAGCACGACAGACACTTGCATCAGAACTTGAACAGGCGCTGGCAGGTGATCAATTCGCAGTGGTCTTCCAACCAATCGAATCAGCCCATACTGGCCGCGTCGTTGCTGCTGAAGCTTTGTTGCGATGGAACCACCCAACGCGCGGACTTCTTGCTCCTGGCGCATTCCTCGACCTTGCAGACGAATCAGGGCTCATTGCACCCATTGGTGATTGGGTATTGAACGAAAGCGCCCGCACTGTTGCTGAATGGATCTCGTCGGGTCTTGTAGATCGCGGTATGGCAATTCATGTCAATGCATCGCGTCGTCAACTGTCTGACATCACTTTTGTTGATCGTGCTCTCACTATCTTACGCGACAACAACCTTGAAGGTTCTCAATTGGTGTTTGAAACGTCTGAAGCAACTCTTGTAGACAACAACCCTTCAGTTCTGCGCACAGTCACAGCGCTTAAACGCCAAGGTGTTCGCATCGCCGTTGATGACTTTGGTGCTGGTTACTCATCTTTGGCTTCGCTGCGTACATTCCCTGCCGATTTGTTGAAACTAGACGGAACATTGGTGCGCGATGTTGGACGGACAGATGGCGGCGACGACCCAATGGTTCGTTCACTGATTCAATTAGCTCACTCACTTAACTTGATCGTGTGTGCCGAATGGGTAACTACAGAAGATCATGTACAGCGCCTCAAGGTTCTCGGATGCGACTTATTGCAAGGCAATCGAATTGGTGAACCAATTTCTGCTGAAGCGTTTGCAACCAAGTTGCGCAGAACTACAGCGCAATCAATTCAATCGACTGATTAACCAGCAGCTGGTGCCGGACCAAGTCCTGCGAAATACGCCAACAATGGCGGAGCTTCGTTTGCAAGCCGAAAGACAAACTGATCCCCCGCCCAGCCGTCAGATACAGGCAATGCATACGACACCGCAGTTCCATCACCAATTGGTCGTAATTTGCGAGCAAGGTCAATGAGGTCAAGTCGTTCATCAACTGATACTGCAGCACCAAATGCATCAAGAACGTTGTGAGCATCAAGTGGGTGTTGCGCCAGATAGATCACGGCGTCTTTGGCCAGCATTGACATGAATGCGCGCTGACGAGTACCGCGACCTACGTCTCCGGTGCCCTCCAATCGCCATACTCCATCAACCTTTTCTTCAAGATGGCGAGCACGTGCATAACTCAATGCTTCAACACCAGATTGCAATTTGCACGCCTTGCGACCGATGTAGAACCCCGTGAATTTGTCGCGTGATGCGCGCGGAACACACACATGCACTCCACCAATGGCATCGACAATTTGTTTGAAACCAGAAAAGTTGATTTCGATGTAATGGTGAATCGGCACATTCAGTGCTCGCTGCACTGTGCGCACCAAAACATCAGCTCCGCGTTGATACGCGGCATTTACTTTTGCGAACCTGTCGTTATCAGACATGCGTACCCACAAGTCACGCGGAATAGACATCATGGACACTTGTTTTGCTTTGGTGTCGTAACGCACAAGAATCAATGTGTCAGAACGCATTCCGGGGTTTGCTTCCTCAGTTCCCACTGTCGCAAAGTCTTTGTCACTCGGATCGGCACTTGCCCGAGAGTCTGAACCGACCAACAGATAGTTCTCTACTCCATCACTTGGTGGAGACAACGCAGGAGTCGCTGCAGGTACCCGACGAACAGAATCAAGATGGGAATTAGTTGCGCGAACAATGCCGAGCGCACCTGCAAGAGACATGACTAAAGCAACACTTGCCACGATCATCCAACGAGGAGACCCCACAAGTCGCGAGAATTTCCCATCAGTCAGCACATGACCACGGTAGTCAGTCTGAGGCTGGTCGGAGATGCACTACATCTGCAGTGTCAATGCGATGACTGATGGCACAGTCATCCAAAATCACTAAACGACCATCTGGTTCGACGGTAAGAGCGCGACCAATGATGTGTTCCCCATTTGGCATCTCTGCTCGCACTTGTGTTCCGACAGTTGCCAGGTTGGCCAGATACTCCTCGTGCATTGCTTCATCGTCAAGCAATAGCAACCTGTCAATCTCTGGAAGCATTGCTGCAAGAAACTCATCAGGAGTCACTGCACGTGTCCAGCCACAACTCGCAAGTGATGCTGCTCCTGGTGGCGCCCACGACAAATTGCACCCAATACCCACCACAACGAACGGCACCCGCCCCGTTTCATCAACGGGAGCTGCTTGGGCCAAGATGCCAGACAACTTGTCCTGGCCCACCAAAATGTCGTTCGGCCACTTCAATTGAGCCTGCACTCCACACAGTTCGCGTGCCACGATGACCCCAGACAGAGCCACTGCTTGTGTCAATACGTGAAGGTGCGTCGGGATTGTGCGAAACAACAGCGACACCAGCAGGTTTGCCCCACGAGGCGCCTCCCAGGTGCGATCTAAGCGCCCTCGGCCCGCAGATTGGAAGTCTGCCCTCAGAACGCTGCGATCTGGAGCCCCACGAGCGCCAGCTTCCATGAGGTCAGCATTGGTGCTGCCGGTCTCTGAAACGGTCTGAATTAGCCATTGGCTAGATGAGTTAGCAATTGAGGGGTCCACTAGATAAAGATTGTCACCTGTGCTGAAGAAAATCCTTATCGCCAATCGCGGCGAAATCGCTGTCCGAGTTATCCGAGCTGCCCGAGAGATGGGAATTGCGACCGTGGCGGTCTATTCAGAGCTCGATCGCAATGCCCTTCACGTGCGTCTAGCTGATGAGGCATATGCCCTTGGCGGTCAGACAGCAGCCGAGAGCTATCTCAACACAGAAGCAATTCTCAAAGCCATCAAGGACAGTGGCGCAGATGCTGTGCACCCTGGTTACGGATTCTTTTCAGAGAACCCAGACTTCGCTCGCGCAATTACAGCGATGGGCGTTGCATTCATCGGACCACCGCCAGAAGCAATTGACGAAATGGGTGACAAGGTTTCAAGCCGCAAAGCAGCACTGCGCGGTGGAGCACCTATCGTTCCCGGCACAACCGAATTTGTCACTTCAGCAAAAGAAATCACTGACTTCGGAAACCAGCACGGCTGGCCATTAGCAATCAAAGCTGCATTTGGTGGCGGCGGACGCGGCATGAAGGTTGTTCAGTCTGCAGACGAAGTACAAGCTGCAATGGATTCGGCACAGCGCGAGGCAAAGAGCTTCTTTGGTCGCGATGAGATTTACATCGAGCGCTACCTCACATGGCCGCGCCACATTGAAGTACAACTTGTCGGCGACCAACACGGAAACGTTGTGTGGATTTCAACACGTGACTGCTCTGCGCAGCGCCGTCACCAAAAACTCATTGAAGAAGCACCGGCTCCTGGTCTTCCTGCAGGAGTTGAAGAAGCAATGGGTGCAGCTGCTGTTAAGGCAGCAAAGGCTGTTGGTTATTACAACGCAGGAACCGTGGAATTCATTTTCCAAGACGGAGACTTCTTCTTCCTTGAAATGAACACTCGCCTTCAGGTTGAACACCCAGTAACCGAAGTCATCACTGGTATTGATCTTGTTGAATGGCAGATCCGTGTTGCATCTGGCGAGAAATTGCCGATGACTCAAAAGGAAGTTCTTGCTGCTCGTCGCGGACATGCAATTGAAATTCGCATCAACGCGGAGAATCCAGCAGGTGGCAAGTTCCTTCCATCACCTGGGCCAATTACCAAGCTTGTTGCACCAGACGGTTTTGGTGTGCGCTTTGATGCCGGATACGAATCAGGCGATGAAATCAGCCAGTACTACGACAACCTTGTCGGAAAAGTAATTGTGTGGGGTCGCGATCGCGATGTCGCAATCGCTCGTGCAATTCGTGCCCTCAAAGAAATGGTTGTGGAAGGAATCGCCACCACCATTCCTGCCGATATCGCAATTCTTGAACACCCAGACTTTGCGGCAGTCACCCACTCAACAAAGTGGGTTGAAGAAGTTCTTGATTTGTCGCACATTGGCACTGCGCCAATTACTCCAGCCGGAGATGACAATGAACCTCTTGTTCAGCGCACCACCACTGTTGAAGTCAATGGTCGTCGCTTTGATGTGAAGTTGTGGGTTCCTGAATCTGCTGGTGTTGCGTCTCCAAGCGCAAAGGCCAAAAAGCCAACACGCAGCGCGTCTGCTGCTGGCGGTGCCGGCGGCGGAAGCGGCAAAGTGTCTGTTCCGATGCAAGGAACAATCGTCAAGGTTCTTGTTGAAGTAGGACAAACAGTTGAAGCTGGTCAGAGCGTCGTTGTTTTGGAAGCCATGAAAATGGAAAACCAAATCGAAGCAGACAAGTCTGGCGTAGTGAAGGCAATCAATGTCAAGACCGGCGACACAGTCGGCGCTGGCGACGTTGTAGTAATTATCGAGTAATTACTCGGCAGCATCAGCGAGGGCTTCAGCCAACGCCGGGTGCACTAACAATGATTCTTCAATGTCAGTGACTTTGAGGTTTGCTGTAACGGCAAGAGCAATAACGCTAATTAGTTCGGCTGCATGACGGCCAACAATTGAGCCACCCAACACTTCACCGGTTGCAGGGTCGCTAATGATTTTTACGAAACCTCGCGAGTCATTATTGATGAGCGCTTTTGCAGTTGTTGAAAACGGCACCTTGGTGACACGAATTTTACGTCCCGATGCGAACGCCTCAGCTTCCGCTAAGCCCACATCAGCAATTTCCGGTTCAGTAAAGATTGCAGATGCTGCTTTGTCGTAATCGAGATGACGGTGCGGACCTTTCGGACCACCCACAACTTGTTCTGCAACCTTGCGCCCCTGCATCGAGGCGACTGAAGACAGGGGAAGCTTTCCACTGACATCACCCGCTGCATAGATATGTTCGATATTGCTTTGGCAATGACGATTGATGGGGATGTAGCCACCATCTGTAACAACGCCTACTTCTTCAAGGCCAAGACCCTCTGTGTTTGGCAAAGAACCAATGGCGAGAACAACATGAGTTGTTTCAGAAACCCGCCCATCGTCACAAACAACACGCACGCCGCTTTCTGTGCGCTCAACAGAAGTAGCGCGTGCACCTTTGAACAGGCGCACACCACGCGAAAGAAATGATTCCTCAAGAACCGCCGCAACCTCAGGGTCTTTGCTTGGTAACACCTGTTGACGACTAACTACCAGAGTTACTTTTGAACCGAACGACGCAAACATGTGTGCGAATTCAACTCCGGTGACGCCTGACCCGATGATTGTGACGCTGTCAGGGAAGCTGCGTGGCGGGTAACAGTCACGAGTTGTCAGAATGCGATCACCATCAGGCGTAACGAATTGAGGAATACGTGGACGTGAGCCAGTGGAAATGAGAATGTCATCAGCTTCAAGAACATGAGTGGTTCCGTCAGCAGCATCAACATGAACAGTGTGAGCGCTTGCAAGACGTGCGGTACCAAGAATGACTGTGACACCTTGGCTCTGCAACAAGTTATGTACGTCATTAGACAAATGATTTTTGATGCTTTCAATACGGGCCGTGAGCGCCTCTACATCGACTTGTGCCGTTCGATTCTCGAGCCCCATGCCTGACAAATTGTCAGTAAAGCTCATCGCGCCACCCGTAGCGATCATTGCCTTCGAAGGCACACAGTCCAACAGGTGTGCAGCGCCGCCAAGAATCTCGCGCTCAATCAAGGTGACCGATATGCCTCGGCGCGCAGCAGCTGATGCAGCTGAATGACCCGCAGGGCCGCCACCGATAATGACTAATTTTTTATCGACGTTCACGTTGGTCAGGTTATCGGTGCCGTAGTGGTGGTCGTGGACGTCGTAGATGTGGTTGTCGACGCAGTCGGCTCAATTGTGGTCGTTGTGGTGGACGTCGTAGTGGTGGTACTTCCAAATTGAGGAAGAGTTATCGCCAGTAATGGGGCCTTATTAGGGCAATACCGCGACGGATACCCCAATTGGTCTCTGCGTTCACCTACATATTCAAAATGCATGCCGTCTGATGGCCAAAAGTTCCCGCCCCAGGCAAAGCCCCATTTACGAAAGATTCGCACCACAGCACAATTCATCTGTGGGACACCGCCTTGTGGGTTTGTATCTGTATTGATGTCAATTGCCATTCCCCACGCGTGCCGAGATGGCGCTCCGAAATTTCCGGCAAGCCTGTTATAGCGCCCAACAAAACACCCGCCATACCGGTTCGAATTTTGCGTATTAACAAATCGTGAGAGCCCGGCATTTTTAATTTCAGTGAGTGCACCTTGAATTGCATCGACAACAAGTCGATGACAGTTGTTACCTAATTTGATGTCTGCGTATCGCATCTTCCATGCGATGTTGCTAGAGGTCCATGATCCCGCAACCAGAATGGAACTTCCAACAGTTGGACGATACGAGAATTCCCCGAGAAGCTTTTTTGCAGTTGCAGTGCCCAAAGTACTGTCTGGGTTTTTTCTGTCCCAGGATGTGCGCAATCGAAACTCGGTTCCAATCGTGATGCCTTTTTTCTTCAGCCCTGAAAGCACAGACGCTGGCGAAACAATGTCCGTGATTGCAATTTGTGAAACAGGCATTTCCCCCAATAATTCAGCAGCTGAACTTGACATGAATAAGTCACCTGAGTTGACAAACTCATCGGCGACTATTGCACCAATAGTGAACGGATGCATCCAAAATTTGCGATCACGCAGCAACAACACATCACCTACCTCCGCTCTGCGAACCTTGGCCGATGTCTCGCCCATCAACACTTGGCCCCGTGCCACAATGTCGGCCATTGCGTCTCCACCAATCGCT
>JBILOM010000071.1:0-7632 GCA_044374495.1 Ilumatobacteraceae bacterium
TTCGGTTTTTGTACTTCAGAACTCGCTCGA
The DNA here is from genome assembly GCA_044374495.1 of Ilumatobacteraceae bacterium. Lineage (GTDB taxonomy): Bacteria > Actinomycetota > Acidimicrobiia > Acidimicrobiales > Ilumatobacteraceae > UBA2093. The sequence goes on from JBILOM010000071.1 coordinate 31, forward strand.
ACTTGTGGGTAACACCCCAATGGTTGATGTGTCGATTTTGTCGCCAAATCCCAATGTGCGCTTAGTGGCGAAATTGGAAAGCCAGAACCCATTTGGTTCTGTGAAAGATCGCATCGCAAAGTCGATGATTGAAGATGCAGAGCGCACAGGGCGTTTGGTCCCTGGTCAGCGCATCATTGAACCGTCATCTGGAAACACCGGAATCGCGTTAGCTGCCATTGCAAAGATGAAGGGCTATCCGATCACGATTCTTATGCCGACATCAGTCAGCATCGAACGTCGTCAGATGCTTGAAGTGTTTGGTGCAGACATCATTCTCACTCCTGGTGAAGAAGGTTCTAACGGTGCCGTAAGTCGCGCCCAGGAAATGGCTGCACAGCATCCTGAATGGTGCTTCTTGTACCAGTACGCAAATGATGCAAACCCTCGTGCGCATTTCGAAGGTACTGGCCCAGAGATCTGGCGCGATTGCCCTGAAATCACTCACTTTGTTGCAGGGTTGGGCACAAGTGGAACGTTGATGGGTGTTGGAACGTATCTAAAGCAACAGAACCCTGACATCAAGATTGTTGCTGTTGAACCACCTCTTGGTGAGCGCGTCGAAGGATTGCGCAACTTAGAAGACGGTTACATTCCGCCAGTGTTTGAAAACTGGCACGGACGTGACGTGCTTGATCGCAAGCGCGTTGTTCGTCCGCGTGAATCACTTGAGTGGACACGTCGCTTAGTGCAAGAGTGCGGAATCTTTGCTGGTATCTCTTCTGGTGCATCACTTGCTGGTGCAGCAAAAGTCGCTGGCGAAATCAACGAAGGAACCATTGTGTTCATCGTGTGCGATGGCGGTTGGAAGTATTTATCAACTGGTGCGTACACAGCAGATCTTGATGAAGCTGAAGCAAACGCCGAAAAGATCATCTACTTCTAATTAGCGGCCAGCAATCAGTACGCCGAGCCCGGCGACCACGATGCATGCAGCAAAAAGGCGGCGTTTCATGTCTTTTTCGCCTAGGTAGCGAGTGCCTACCAGCGCAACGATGACAACGCTTGATTCTCGTAGGGCAGTCACGTAACCAACGGGTGCCTTTTGTACCGCAATCAGAACCATCCAATAGGTGGCGACCGATGCGATTCCTGCAACACAGAATCGTTTCCACGTTGATGCAAGCGCAATTGCCATGTCATGACGTCGGCCTGTCACAAAGCCGTATGTTGACATCGTGATTCCGCTACCCATAAACAGAAGCAACGGATACAAGTTGCCTCCCATCTGGCGAGAGCCGTAACTGTCTACAACGGAATACGCACCGATTGTCATAGAAACCATGAGGGCCGCAACGACGTGTGAGTTGTCGGCCGGACCTGCAAGTAGCAGAATTCCGACAACAGCAATGCCGATTCCGATGAACATCAAGACTGACAAGTGGTCAGACAAGAAGAGAATGCCGCCGATGGCCGCAACCAGTGCGCCTGTGCCCCGGGCTATGGGGTAGGTGACAGAGAAGTCACCAAGGTTGTATGCACGAGCAAGCAGCACCACATAGAACAAATGGATAGTGGAACTTGCAGCAAGAGGCCACCACGCAATGTTGTTGGCTCCGCCAAGGGCAACAAGCAACGCAGCACACATGATTCCGGCACAGGTCATTTGGCCCCACAGGGCAATCCATCGGTCGTGGCTCTGCTTCACCCACAGGTTCCAGCCCGCGTGTAACACTGCTGCTGCAAGGGCGAGAAGTGTGGCAGCAAGCATGGGATACGAGACTACGCCTAGCCTGAAGAGATGACCGGGACTGACAATCGCCCAATTGGGATGTTTGACTCGGGTTTCGGGGGGCTCACTGTTGCTCGCGCGGTGATTGATGTGTTGCCATCTGAAGACTTCGTGTACATCGGAGACACGGGTCGATACCCGTATGGGCCACGGCCGGCAGCGGAAGTTCGTGGGTTTGCACGCGAACTTGCATGGAGTTTGGTGAACGACCACAACGTGAAAGCAATTGTTGTTGCATGCAACACCGCATCGGCCGCGGCATTTACAGAATTGTCTGCAGAGTTGCCCGTGCCTGTTGTCAGTGTTGTGGAACCTGGTGCGCATGCATTGTCGTTGACGTCGCAATCAAAGCGAGTGGGAGTCATCGGAACTGTTGGCACTATTTCATCGGGTGCGTATCAGCGAGCACTAGCCGATATTGACGCCTCATTGTCATTAACAGCATGTGCGTGCCCTGGATTTGTTGAGTTTGTAGAGCGTGGCCAGACAAGCGGAGACGAAGTGATGTTGCTTGCCGAACGTTTATTGGCGCCGGTTGTAGCAGCAAACATTGATGCGTTGCTATTGGGCTGCACTCATTACCCATTTTTGTCGCGGGTGATTAGCGAAGTGATGGGGCCCGAAGTGGTGCTTGTCTCCAGCGCAGATGAAACGGCATTCGCCCTTGCGGCCATGCTCGACGAATTGAACATTCGTACATCGTCTCCTGGCGAAGGCAATCACACGTTCTTGTCGTCGGGAGACGTGGAATGGTTCGCTGACTTCGGACGCAGATTGCTCGGACCGGAATTATCTTCGGCAAGTCCGTGGATACGATCAAAAACCGACTAGACATAATGCGCCCACTACAAAGGAATATGCCATGACACGACCAGACGGACGCACAGCAGATCAACTGCGACCAATTTCATTTCAACGCGACTTCACCGACATGGCTGCCGGTTCGGTGTTGGTGTCATTTGGACGTACACGCGTGTTGTGCACAGCATCGATTGACGAAGATGTGCCACGTTGGATGAAGGGCTCTGGCAAAGGATGGGTGACCGCGGAATACTCAATGCTTCCTGGTTCATCACCAGAGCGTGTCGATCGTGAAGCCGCCAAAGGAAAGCAAAGCGGACGCACTGTAGAGATTCAGCGACTTATCGGCCGTTCGTTTCGTGCGGCATGTGACATGCGTGCGTTAGGGGAGCGTCAAGTTGTTGTTGACTGCGATGTGTTACAGGCAGATGGCGGAACTCGCACCGCAAGTATCTGCGGTGGCTTCATTGCTTTACATGATGCGATGACACGTTTGGTTCAAAACGGTTCTATCAAGGAAAACCCGCTTCATTCGTATGTTGCTGCAATCTCTGTTGGTATTTGCAACGGAGTGCCAGTTCTCGACCTGCCATACATCGAAGATTCGTCTGCAGAAGTAGATATGAACGTTGTCATGTTGCGCCCAGCAGATGGTGGCGAACCAAAGTTTGTAGAAGTACAAGGAACAGCAGAAGGTGTTGCGTTTTCTCGCCCAGATCTTGATCAGTTGTTAGGGCTTGCAGACATCGGACTTGGTCGAATCTTTTCGTTGCAGTCAGATCTTTTGGCAGAGGCACCTGTGTCTCGCCCGATTTCGCGATAAGCAGCGCCATGCGGATTGTGTGCGCGAGCGCTAACCCGCACAAAGTTGAAGAACTTGCACGGTTGCTGCCGTCGTGGGTGGCTCTTGTTGCACGACCATCAGATATTGGCGACATTGATGAAGATGCTCCGACCCTTGAAGGCAACGCAATCATCAAGGCTGTTGAGATTGCTAACCATGCGTCTGAGTGGGCAATTAGCGACGACACCGGCCTAGAAGTTGAGGCTTTGAATGGCGCGCCGGGTGTACGAAGCGCGCGTTTTGCCGGAGAACAAGCAACGGATGCAGAGAATCGTGAATTGTTACTAGCGAAACTTGATGGTGTTACGAATCGGTCTGCTCGATTTCGCACTGTTGTTGCGCTCGTGTCGTCAAAAGGCGATATTCACTTTGTGGGTGGCGAATGCATAGGAACTATCGCAGAATCAGAACGTGGTGACGGTGGGTTTGGATATGACGCGCTGTTTATTCCCACGGATGGTGACGGACGCACATTTGCCGAAATGACCGGAGCAGAAAAAGATGCTGTGTCGCACCGCGGTCGTGCACTTGCTCAGGTACCTGAGTTACTGGCACGAATCTTCGGGTTACCAACCCCGTAGGTCAATTGCCCACTCATCAATAACGGAATCGTTGTCGATGACGTATGTATGAGAGTGCATTGCCATTGTGGGGTCAACGTGCGCTGGGGTCACACGAATGCGATCTCCGACCTTCGGCTTTGGTGTTCCCTCAGCCGGCGCAATTGTTGTGTGCTCGTCTGAACAGAACCACACGCTGAAGCCATCAACAGTTGGGTTGCCGTGGTCCATGCCGAGTGATTTCAGGCCAACATCAATAACTGCCCAAGAGGTATTAACCGAAATGACAGTTCCGAGAATCCACAGAGATTGCGCAAACGGATGCTGCAATTCTGCGTACTGCGTATCCATCAGTGCGTAACTGCCAGCTTGCACTTCGTTCACTTTTGTGCCGCCAAACATGTCGTATGTCCCTGTGCCGCCCGCAGACATGATGTCTCCGCCAACATCGTTGTGCGCATTTTCTAGCAATGTCATTGCTTCGTGAACTTTGTCTTGTTTTTTTTGACGATCAGTCAACATCATTAAGTGGCCTTCGTAGCCCATAACTCCGCGAACGATGAGACCAAGGGAACGTGCTGCGTCTGCCAGTGAACCTGCTTGTTCGGGGCTGCAGCCACAACGAGGTAAGCCCACATTCACGTCGATAAGCACATTGCGTATTCCTGCAGATGATGCCGCTTGAATTGTTTCTAACGAATCAACAGCAACAGTGATGAGTGCAGATGATTGTGCGTCGGCAAGTGCCGCAAGTCGGGCGGGGTCCACGGTTTCGTTCGCAAGCAAAATGTCTTCACCAACACCAGCGGCAACGAGGCCGAGAATTTCTCGAGGGGTTGCGCATGTAAAAGTGGTGTGACCGACGGCAACTTGCTCGGCTGCGATAGCGGAACATTTATGGGCCTTGACATGAGGTCGCAATGCTCGCCCCGGATGAATGGTTGCCATGGTTTTGATGTTTGACCGCATTACGGACAGGTCAATTACGGGGCATGGCGTCGGAAGACGAGAAATATCCATAGTGCCGACGGAGGGACTCGAACCCTCAACATCCAGGACCTAAACCTGGCGCCTCTGCCAATTGGGCCACGTCGGCGACATGTGAAGGGTACCGCTATGTAAGAGAGGTCGGCGGGCTCAGAGGTGGCAAACTGTCAAGGTGACCGTAATTAACAGCCCCTCTCTTGATTCAACCCTGGACGCTTCTGTTCTCGAGGAGCAGCTGGGACTCGCTGGCCATGTCCTAGACGAAGGCTCGCTGAAGAACAGTGTGCAGCGTTTTGCCGAGCAGAAGATTGTTCTGCCGACGTTCGGAGAATTGGCTGAACCAAGCCGTATTGCTAAAGACATCACAAAGGGTGTCGACAAAAATGCAGCTGATCCGCGCAACTTGTTTCGTGTGCATTGGTACAACAACATGGCAGGCGACGCAGTTGCCGTGCCAGAGCATGTAGTTCTGCCACCGTCTATCACTGGCGTTGAGTCACCAATCATCGTTGTTTTCGGAGACAGGTTCCCAATGATCACAGCGCACAAAGTGTTAGCTGCGTATTCATGCTTCGTGCCGCGTGTCATTACCGGCCAATTTGATCCGACTCGTCATCGCGCTGTGTGGCCTTCAACTGGCAACTATGCACGCGGTGGTATTGCTATCAGTCGTCTGATGGGTTCGCGTGGTGTCGCGGTTCTTCCTGCAGGAATGTCGCAAGAGCGTTTTGATTGGCTTGATAAGTGGGTTGTTGACAAGGCAGACGTAGTGCGTACGCCAGGTACCGAAAGCAACGTCAAAGAGATCTACGACGCCTGTAACGAAATGGCCAAAGACCCCGGCAACTTCATCTTGAATCAGTTCTGTGAATTCGGAAACCATGTCGGGCATTACGAAGTCACTGGCCGCGCTTTGGCTCACGCCTTCGAACACGTAAAGGCAAACGGTCACTCAGATATTCGTCTTGCTGCATTTACTTCTGCCACTGGTTCTGGTGGCACTATCGCAGCAGGTGATCGCTTGAAGGACATTTACGGCACACGCATCGTTGCTGTTGAAGCACTTGAGTGCCCAACCATGTTGGAAAACGGTTTTGGCGAGCACAACATTCAGGGAATTGGCGATAAGCACATCCCACTGATTCAGAACATTATGAACACTGACGTTGTTGTCGCAGTCACCGACAAAGCGACTGATGAACTTGATGTGTTGTTCAATACTCCTGCTGGTCAGAAGTATCTGGCAGATCGTCACAGTGCGAGCCCTGAACTCATTGATGCTCTTACACATTTTGGTTTTTCAGCAATTTGCAATGTTCTTGCAGCGATTAAAACAGCAAAACTGTTGGGCTACGGCGCGAACGATGCAATTGTCACAATTGCAACAGACGGCAGCGACTTGTACCCGAGTGAACGTAAAAAGACAATTGCTACTCGTTTCCCTAAAGGCTTCACTGAGTTGGATGCGGCAGAAGTCTTCAGTGAGCATCTTGGATCTGTCAGCACTGACAACATGATTGATTGCACCGAACGTGAACGCAACCGTATTTTCAACTTGGGGTATTACACCTGGGTAGAACAACAAGGCACACCACTCGACGTGTTCGAAGCACGTCGTTCGCAATCGTTCTGGCGCACAGTGCGCGGGTTTGCTCCGGTATGGGACAACCTCATTAATGAGTTCAACCAACGCGTTGCTCGCTTCACTAAGTAGTCATTCATGACAGGCGTGGTCACTGGCCTCGTATGTGCAGTGTGCGGTGCACGTGAATCAATTGCGACTCCGTTGTCGTGGCTATGTCCGAATGCCACGTTTTCAGATCGACATCATGTTCTGCATTTTGAATCGTCTGTAGAACCGTTTCGCCCAACCGATGACGCCAACCCGTATCTTGCGTTTCGCAGGTACTTGGCGGTTGATTCGCTGGGGGAGTCGTTAGGGCTTAGCGATGCTCAGCGCGTCTCAATCATCACGTCAGCTGATGAAGCAGTGTCACGTGTGGCAGGAACTGGATTCTTGCGTACGCCGCTGACTCGCAGCGACGAATTGTCCGAAGCGCTGGGGTTCTCAACAACAGGCGGCATTTGGGTAAAAGATGAAACGGCCAATGTGGGTGGTTCGCACAAAGCTCGGCACATATTCACTGAGTTGCTTCACCTGCTGATGGTGGAGGCTGCTGGTCTTGCGCCGTGGACGCCAACAACTCGTCCATCGCTTGCGATTGCTTCGTGCGGCAATGCGGCGATTGCAGCAAGCACATTGGCGGCTGCAATGTCATGGCCTATTGCAGTTCATGTTCCTCCAACAGCCGCCGTGGCCGTACTGGAAACTCTCAAGACGCTCGGTGCAACAATTGTTGTGTGTCCTCGACGCGACACAGACCCAGCAGGTGACCCATGCGTGTTGCGTTTTCGCGAAGCTGTTGCTGCTGGCGCGATTCCGTTCGGAGTGCAAGGAACAGAGAACGCATGGTGTCTTGACGGCGGCCGCACCATTGGGTGGGAGATCACAGAAGAGTTGGGTCATTTTGCAGACCGAATTTTCGTTCAAGTAGGTGGTGGTGCATTGGCAGCCTGTGTCGGTTCGTCAATGCGTATCGCAGGAGTACATCCGAAACTGCATGCGGTGCAGACCGAAG
>JBILOM010000179.1:0-7594 GCA_044374495.1 Ilumatobacteraceae bacterium
CACTACGCGATGAAGGCGAACAGTACGGCCACGCGCTCATCGCTAACGGTGTTGAGGCAAGCATTGTTCGGTACTTCGGCATGTTCCACGGATTCTTCTCGCTGTTCCCATGGCTGGACGACGGCAAAGCAGCGGTGTCTCAAGTGTCGAGCGCAATTCGTGCAGCGCTTGCACCACCGCGCACCAAATAGTTCAAAGAAAGCTTTAGCTGCTCAGTTGTCGAGCGCGGGTGAATACAGCATCAAGCATTGGCTCAGTCAGTTTTCCCGTAAACGTGTTCTGCTGGCTGGGGTGATACGAACAAATGATTGTGACGCCATCAGCAGTTGCTTCAACTCCGTGACCAAACTTTGGCCGAGGCCGAACGCCCCATTCTTTGCACACTGCTTCATATGCAAAGTTTCCTAAGCACACGACAACACGAACTTTTGTCAACAACTCTCGCTCGCGCACCAGGTACGTACGACACGCATCGCGTTCTTCAATTGATGGTTTGTTATCGGGTGGTGCACATCGCACAGCAGATGACACCCACGCACCTGTGAGGCGCAAACCATCACCACGACCAACCGAAAGTTCTTGCGTTGCGAGCCCAGCTCGGTGCATTGCGCGATACAACCAGTCACCACTGCGATCGCCAGTAAACATTCGCCCTGTTCGGTTCGCACCATGCGCTGCCGGCGCAAGCCCCATCACCCAGACCGCCGCAGATGGATCGCCAAAACCCGGAACTCCCTTACCCCAGTACTCCTCGTCACGAAATGACGCGCGCTTTTCTAGTGCAACATCTTCACGCCATTGCACCAACCGCGGACAAGCACGACAGGCCGAAATCTCTGCACACACTTTGTCTAGGGAATCCACGTGCTCCACAGTAGGTTGAGTGTCAATGGCTTCCAAGAAAACCCCTGCCGCCCACAGCCCGTCAACACTGATTCTGTTGGTACGCCATGGCCAAACACCCACCACTGGCAAGATTTTGCCGGGTCGTGCAGCAGGGTTACACCTGGCTGAAGCCGGCGTTCAACAGGCGCACATGGCTGCAGAACGTATTTCTGAATTACCTCGCGTTGACGCAATTTACGCATCACCACTTGAGCGTGCTCGTGAAACTGCAGCGCCAATCGCAAAGGCTCTCAAGCAACGCGTCAAAATCAACAAAGGTTTACTTGAGTGCGATTTCGGTGATTGGACCGGAGAACAACTCGGCACTCTGATGAAAAAGCCTGAGTGGTCAACAGTGCAACGTTCGCCAAGCACATTTCGTTTTCCAAACGGTGAGTCCTTTACTGAAATGCAGACCCGTATGGTTACTGCGCTCGATGGAATTCGTGCTGCACACCCTGGTGGCATCGTGGTGTGCGTGTCACACGCAGACCCGATCAAGGCCGCTGTCGCCCATGCAATGGGCACACATATAGACCTCTTCCAGCGCATCGTTATTGGCACGTGCTCAGTCAGTGCTATCGCTTACTCAGGCCACGGCCCGATTGTCCTTACGGTGAACTCCACTGGCGGTTCTTTGGCCGACCTGCGTCCTTCGTAAGTTTTCTGGCACACTGATTACACATGGGTTTCTACTACGACTTCGAAAATGCTGATGCATTTGCAACAGGAGCAATCGGCACCCCCGGAGACCGTACTTTCTACATGCAAGTGCGTGCCGACGGACGCACAGTGTCTGTGAAATGTGAAAAACAACAAGTCACTGCACTTGCACAATATTTGCGCAACATGCTCGCCGATATGCCAGACACGACTGGTTCAGTTAATAACTCCACCGCAACATTGCAGAACCCAGTTGAGCAAGATTTTGTCCTCGGTTCTGTTGGCCTCGGTGTTGATCGTTCCAATATGCGCATGGTGGTGCAATTGGAAGAAATGATTCTGGTTGAAGAAGATGATGACGACGTTTTTGATCTATTGGATGAAGATGATGAAGACGAAGATCCGAGCACAGTTGTACGCGTCCTGTTAACACCAGCACAGGCTCGTGCATTCTGTGACACGGCCGACTTGTTCATTACTGCAGGTCGTGAAGAGTGCAAATGGTGCGGCTCTCCAATCAATCCTTCTGGCCACGCTTGCCCTCGCTTTAACTGACATGTCTTCAGACGCCGAAGCCCTTCTGGCGCTTAGCACTGCCCCCATTGATATCGAAGGCAGAATGCCAAACAGTTCCAATGCCACGTTCTTGGTTCAAGTGGGCGACCCAGAAGCCGGCATAAAAGGTATTTACAAACCGCTCCGCGGCGAACGACCACTGTGGGACTTCCCTGCTGGTCTGTACAAGCGCGAAGTTGCTGCGTATCTGCTGAGTGAATCTCTTGGGTACCACTTGGTTCCGCCAACTGTGATGCGCGACGGACCACTCGGCGAAGGATCACTGCAGTTGTTTGTTGATTACGACCCAGAAGAGCATTACTTCATCATTTATGAACAACGTCCAGACTTGCACGAACGCTTAAAGGCAATGGCCGTGTTTGACGTAGTTGCGAATAACACAGACCGTAAAGGTGGTCATGTGTTGCTAGATAATTACGGCGCAATTTGGGGCATTGATCATGGTGTGTGTTTCAGTGACGATTTCAAACTGCGCACAGTCATTTGGGATTTTGCAGGCCAGACAATTGCTGACTCCTTCTTGGCGCCGCTCGAATCACTCATGCATTCAGTACCAATTTCAGTAGCGGCTCTGCTTTCAGACAATGAGATCGAAGCGTTGCTCGAACGTACTGAATGGTTATTGGAGAACCGTGTGTTCCCAACGCCTGAGAGCAGATACCAGTACCCCTGGCCGCTGCTGTAGGGAGACTAATCAACTTCACGATTAGCAACATGTTGCGGAATCGGAGAAGTAGGTAAGAATGCATACATGGCAGAAGATCTTGAATCACTCATTCGTCGAGCAGATCTCGATGAACTAGTTAGGTTCGTTGATTCCACATGCCATGCACGTGATTGGGAACAACTGGTGCGTATTCGTAACGAGGCACGCAGCGCAGTGTCTACGGGGCGACAGTTATGGCCTATTGCAACTCTTGCAAATTACCGTCTCGCGTTATGGGCCCCTGCACAAGATGCAGTGCGAGCACTTGATGACACTGCTCGTACGTTTATGCCAGGGCCAGTTAGTGAAATCATTTCTGTTCATCACACATGGGATGAACTAGAAGAACATCTTGCGCCCGGTCACGACAGATCATTGATTGCACACGAGCGGGCAATGCGCGGCGACAGAGTGTCAATTAATGAACCGACTGCGCTTGATGTACCGATGCAGGTACAACATTGGGAGCCGCCGTACGTGATGGCGAACTACTCAGACGACGGCGTTGATTTCCCGGCACCAGATCTTCCCAACTGTCGCGACTCGCTTGACACCACAGATGCAGACCCAGTCGATGACCCCGATTCCATCTATGCATTTCGTCGCCTTGTTGAACCGTGGACAGCACACTCGAACGGCGATGCTGATGCCTGCATTGTTGAAGGTGGCATACCAGAGGCTCTTGGCGCTCTAGGCCTACCTCACGCCCGCACAGCCTCCCTCAGCCCGTATGAAGCGCTCAGTTGGCTGGCGTGGACCGCGGCAAGTGGCGGTGCCCACGGACCGCGTCGTGGTGCAGCAACTGGCCGCGGCGAAGCATGGTGGTTTCTCGCAACATTCGTGGGGCTGGCAGATGACTGGCCATGCGACCCAGAAGAATTCGGCGACATTGTGAACTCACTTGAATTCACTTCTTTTACATATGACAAAGCCCCCACTGGTGGGTGGGGGCTTCATCTAGTAATTGAAGACCCAGAAGAGGGTCTTGCGATTGCGCTACGCGCAACCGACGTTGAATGATTAGCCGCGAGCTTTGAGGGCTTCGATGAGCTTTGGAAGAACCTTGTGCACATCGCCAACAATTCCGAGGTCAGCAACACCGAAAATTGGTGCTTCTTTGTCTTTGTTGATTGCAATGATGTTCTTTGAACCCTTCATACCCACCATGTGCTGTGTTGCACCAGAGATGCCTGCAGCAAGGTAGATAGTTGGCTTCACAACTTTTCCGGTCTGGCCAACTTGGTATGAGTAAGGAACCCAACCAGCGTCAACGATTGCGCGTGACGCACCAGGTGCACCCTTCAGCAACTTGGCAAGGTCTTCGACCATTGCATAGCTTGCTGCTTCACCAAGTCCACGACCACCAGAGACAACAATGTCTGCTTCGTCAAGTTTTGGACCGGTTGTTTCTTCAACATGAACTGCTGTTACTTGAGCAGCACCTGCTGCACCAAGATCAGGAACAGATACTGCAGTAACTGCAGCTGCTGCGCCGCCTGCTGATTCAGCTACGAATGACTTCGGGCGGAACGCTGCAAGGAATGGACCAGCACCAGTGAATGTTGTTGACACAAGCGTGTTGCCACCAAAGATTGGGGTAACAACAGTGACGCCGTCGCCGCCATCAGTGATGTCGATGTTGTTTGTAATCACTGTCTTGTCAAGCTTGACCGACAAACGTGACATGACGTCGCGACCTTCGTAGTTCTGAGGGAACATGATGAGGTCAGGAGTATCGCCACCGTCGATAACGCTCTTCAAAGCTGCTGCAATTGCAACGCCAGGAAGTGATGCACCGTGATTGATTGCGTACACCTTTGTTGCACCGAATTCACCGAGTGCTGCAGCTGATGCGCCGTCACCTCCGATGATTGCGGTGACGTTTGATGAAAGCGAACGAGCCTTAGTAAGAAGTTCGAGCGTGGCTGACGTTGGTGCGCCATTGGCGACCTGTGCGAAAACCCAGATGTTGTTGAGTGTCATGATTTTTCCTCTTCGTTACTTCGACTTAGATGACCTTCAGGTTCTCAAGGAACCCGACAATCTTGGTAAATGTTTCGCCATCGTCTTCGATGATTTCTCCGGCCTGACGAGCTTCGGCTTCTGCAATGCTGCTGATCTTTTGACCAGCGCCTGCCCAGCCGACTGGCGTGATGCCAAGATCAGATGCAGTTACTTCTTCAACTGGCTTTGACTTTGCAGCCATGATGCCTTTGAACGATGGGTAGCGAGGCTCAACAACACCCGCAGTAACGCTGATGAGTGCTGGCAATGCGCATGTCACTTCGTCGTAACCATTTTCGGTCTGACGATCAACTTTCAAAACGCCGCCCTCAACAGAAACTTTCTTTGCGAAAGTTACGGAAGGAAGACCGAGCAGTTCAGCAATTTGTTCTGGCACTGTTCCGGTGTAACCGTCTGATGATTCTGTTGCGCCGATAATGAGGTCTGCACCGCCGAGGCGAGTGATTGCTGCAGCAAGAACTTTTGCAGTTGTGAGTGCATCTGAACCTTGCAATGCAGGATCAGAAATGAGCACACCTTTTGCTGCTCCCATTGCAAGCGCTGTACGCAAACCAGAGGTTTCATTATTTGGTGCCATGGAGACGAGGCTTACTTCGCCACCGCCTGCCTTGTCGACCAACTGAAGAGCCATCTCAACGCCGTAAGCGTCTGAGTCGTCGAGGATGAGCTTGCCATCTCGCTTCAGGGTGTTAGTGGCCCCATCAAGCGCACCGGGCGCTGCTGGGTCGGGAATCTGCTTGACGCATACGATCACATTCATGCCTCCCATTGTTACCGAGAGGTAGCCCCGTTACCCAACCCAAGCGCCCTCCAAACCTTGCTTTTGGCGTGACCCTCGTCGCATGCGCTGATACCGTAAAAAGCCTTGCGCATCCTCCTCATCGTCAATTCCTTTGCGTCATCAGTGACGGCCCGCAATACCGTCACGGTCCACGAACGCCTTTCACAGCACCACGACGTGCAGGTGGTGGAAACAAACCGCCGTGGGCATGCCACCCGTTTCGCCGAGGATGCAGCCCGTAGAGGCATCGATGTGGTGGTGGCGTATGGCGGCGACGGCACTTTGAACGAGGTAGCGACTGGCATCGCGACCACAGATACAGCTCTTGCTGTACTGCCAGGAGGGTCAACCAATGTGTTTGCCCGCACCCTTGGCATGCCAAACGATGCGCTTGAAGCGATTGATCTGATCATTGAAGCACTCGGCCGAAATGACATCTCGCCGATTGGACTTGGTCGTGCGAATGGTCGCTTCTTTACTTTTCACACTGGCATCGGATACGACGCTGCGGTAGTGCGTCGCGTTGAACAACGTGCGGGCCTCAAGCGTTACGCAGGTAACCCACTATTCGTCGCAGCCGCATTGCGCACGTGGGGTCTTGATTACGACAAGAAGCGCCCGCACTTCGCGCTTGATTTTGGTGATGGAAACACAGTCGACAAGGGTTTCTTTTCAATCATCATGAATACGAATCCGTATACGTATCTCGGTAATCGACCATTTGACATTGTTCCGTCAACAAGCCTGTCAACCGGATTATCAGTCGTCACTTTTACTTCGCTCAAAACTACGCAAATGCTTCGCACTCTCGTTTCGGCTTTGCAAGGCGGTGGCGTGAAGAACTTCCCATGGCTAGACATTCGTACCAATGTGCAACATGTTGTGGCAAGCGACTCACGCGCATTCCCATATCAACTTGATGGCGATTACTTAGGTGAAATTCAAAAAGTTGAATTCGAGTTCGTGCCAAATGCGATTCGCCTCGTGCGGTCGCACCCCTAGAACTATTTCGCGTCGCGCACCTGGATAGCCACGTCAGGCACATTCGTGCAGATGCCGTCTATTCCCCACCCAATTACTTCAGCCATACGGGCCGGATCATCAATAGTCCAGGAATTCACCTGCAACCCATTGGAATGGAATACCTCGATACACCGCTGGTTCAGGAACTTCGTATATGGGTGAAGTGCAGTGTGGCCAAACCCCGCCATGTCTCGTGCAACGCGTTCAAGGTCTTCATCGCGCACGCCTTCAGTAAGCCACGCTGTGCGCACTTCTGGGCGCAATGTACGCATGGCATCAACTGTTGGTCTATTGAATGCAGAAATCAACCAACGATGATCTTCGCCTCGTTCAGCCAAATGAGTTGCAATCGTTGCAGCCAATGAATCACTTGAGTCAAAGTCTGCATCAATCGGGTGATTCTTGATTTCGATATTTACCCACATACCGTCACACGCATCGAGAGCTGCGGGAAGCAGCGGCACATGATCGGGAAGTTGCACCGCTGTTATTTCACAAATCAATCGACCATCAGGCAACACTGCGTCATGATGCACAGCCATTGCGCCATCACTAGTACGACGAACGTCTAATTCCACTGCATCTGCGCCCATTGTGCCGGCGCGACGAAAAGCCGCAAGGGTGTTTTCCCGTTCTGCCCGAGAGGCGCCCCTATGGGCTATTACCTGAATCTGTGTCATATTGCTCGCGCCTTCGGTGTTTTATATTTGCACTCTCAAAATACAACCTGAGAACTTTGCTTTCTGCATTGTCACTTGGCAACTTGGCTCGTAGTGTTCACTCTCGGTAGTTCGCTACCAGCCCGTTTCGCGCCTAGCGCCCTAGCCCCCAAACAAAGGAAGTCCGACGTGTCGATCCTCGCGTCATCTCTCGCTCTTGGTAGTGCCGATTACACCTGGCGTGATCAGGCCATGTGTCGAGATACAGATCCCGAA
>JBILOM010000072.1:0-7482 GCA_044374495.1 Ilumatobacteraceae bacterium
TAATTCATGGTGTACGCAGTAGTTACCGGTGGCGGAACAAGTGGCCACGTAATTCCAGCGATGGCAATTTGTGATCTCCTAGTTGAGGCAGGACACTCGGCGTCCGATATTCGATACGTCGGATCTCGACGTGGAGTTGAACAGGAGTTAATGAAATCGTCTCAGATTTCTGCTGAGTATTTGCCCATTTCTGGGTTACAGCGTTCATGGAATCTTCACGGCATGTCGCGAAATGCCCTCTTGCCTGTGCGCTTGTTGCGGAGCCGAATCCTTGCTCGCGGTCTTATGAAAATGTGGAGACCAAGCGTGGTGATTTCAGTTGGTGGATATGCAAGCGAGCCGATGTCACGTGCAGCGATTGCTGCAAATGTGCCACTGGTATGCGTGAGTTACGACAGAATTCCGGGCTTAGCGACCAGACGACAAGCGAAACTGGCCTCTATTTCGGCGGTTTCGTTTGAGGGCAGTTCACTTCCTCGTTCAGTTCTGACGGGTGCGCCTGTTCGTAAGCAGTTGCGTGCGTTAGATGTGTCTAGCGCCCGTGCATCGTCACGTTCCGAATTAGGTATTTCTCCAGATGCGCGCATGGTGGTTGTGATGGGCGGATCTTTAGGTTCCGGTGTATTGAATTCAATGGTTGCTGATCTGTTGCGAGAACTGGCAGGAACTGAATCGGTTGTGTATCACATTTGTGGTGAACGCTTTGTGCGTGATGCAATGCCGCATGTTCCTGCTGGCGTGCAGTACATACGAGTTGGTTATGAAGACCGAATGGCAAGTGTGTACAGCGCTCTAGATGTGTTGGTGTCGCGAGCAGGTGCTAGTTCGGTTGCTGAAATTGCGACTGTTGGTGTTGCTGCAGTTTTGATTCCATGGCCGGATGCAGCTGATGGGCACCAAGAACTGAATGCCAGATGGCTGACTGATGCCGGAGCAGGAATTCTCATGGATGATGCGGCATGTGCCGATGGTCGAACGGCAGTTGAGGTGGCAAAATTGCTTGCCGATGTCGGACGCGTTGAAGCTATGGCGCACACGGCATATCAATTAGGAGCGCTGCATCGAAGCTCGGCCCTTATTGACGCAATTGAGGGGGCCGCTCACGCGACTGTCGCGCGTGGAACAATGGACGACTGATGAATGTCTCTCGCCGAATTGCTGAACCGCTGATTGCGCTTGATGCTCCCATCAGATGCCACATAGTTGGCATTGGAGGTCCAGGAATGAGCGCAATCGGGCGCTTGTTGCTCGAGATGGGGCATTCGGTGTCGGGGTCAGACGTACGTGAGTCAGAGGTCATCGACGAACTTCGTCAACGTGGCGCAAAGATTTCCATTGGGCATCAGGGATCAGCTGTTCACGGAGCAGATGTCGTGACGTACTCAACAGCGATTCCGTCTTCTAATGTCGAACTTGTAGAAGCGCGGCGCATCGGACTAGAGACTCGCCACAGGTCTGGCATGTTGGCGTCGTTGTGCGCAGCTACCCGCGCAGTTGGAGTTGCTGGTACGCATGGCAAGACAACAACCACAGCTCTCATTACCGCGATGACTACTGCGGGAGGTTTGCAGCCCTCGTCAATCATTGGCGCCGATGTTCTGGGGAGCAACGGAAATGTGCATGGTGATGGATCGCTTCTGATTATTGAGGCAGATGAAAGCGATGGGACTCTTGATGTTCTTCCATTGTCCTGCGTCGTGGTGACAAATATTGATATTGATCATCTTGATTATTTCGGAACATTCGAAGCCATTACGGCATGTTTCGCTGAATCAATCGAACGCACTCCAGGCGTTGTCGTGCTTAATGCTGATGACGCAGGTTCGACGGACATTGTTCGGACACTTGCCAATGACAGCCGTGTAACAACATTCGGTTGGTCAGAGAATTCCACGGTTCGAATTACGTCAGTACAACCACAAGGCAGCGGAACATTGGTTGAAGTACGGATTGGTGAGCATGCATATCGCTGTACGTTGAATTTGCGCGGGGAGCACAACGCCATGAACTTCGCCGCTGCTCTGGCTATGTCTGTTCAGTTGGGCGTTGATCCAGACGTCGCATGTACTGCAGCAGCATCATTTCGTGGTGTTGCTCGGCGATTCACTGAACGAGGCGAATTCCGTGGGTCGTTGTTGATTGATGATTACGCCCATTTACCTGCTGAGATTTCTGCCACCATTCATGCAGTGCGTTCTCATCCTGCATTGACTGGCCGTGTGGTTGCAGTGTTTCAACCGAACCGGTACCACCGCATCGCAACAATGGCTGATTCTTATGCCGATTGTTTTGCGCACGCAGATCGCATTGTGATTACTGATGTGTATGCATCAGGTACCCAGAAGATTGATGGGGTAACAGGAGAACTGGTCGTAAATGCCATTCGTAACGCCCACCATGATGCTGAAGTTGTGTGGGCACCGTCGAGGGCTGACACGGTTGCAGCAGTTGAGTCGTGGATTGCGCCTGGTGATATCTGCGTCTCGATGGGTTGTGGTGATATCGAGTCATTTCCCGATGATTTGCGCGGAGTGCTGCGATGACCATAGGAGCCCTTATTGCTGAAATGGCTTCAGCTGGTCTTGAAGTTCATAGTGATCGACCACTTGCGCCGCTGACTACATATGGTGTCGGTGGTAACGGCGCGTGCGTTGTCAAAGTGTCGTCGTCAGATCAAGTGATTGCTGTTTCTGAAGTTTTGCGTCGTCACCCCGGAGTAGAAACCCTTGTGATGGGTCGTGGGAGCAATCTTCTTATTGCGGACAAGGGATTCGACGGCGTTGTTGTTGTGATGGCGCCATCAAGTACCGAAAATGCAGTCACTGTTGACGGTGACATCGTGGAGGCTGGTGGCGCGATGTTGATGCCGGTTTTAGCTCGACGTTCTGTCGGCGCAGGGCGCGGCGGTCTTGAATGGTGCGTCGGAATTCCGGGCACCGTCGGTGGGGCAGTGCGGATGAATGCAGGTGGACACGGTGCCGATATGGCTGCATCCGTGGTCGATGCCACCGTGTTGTCTCTTCGAAGCGGACAAATTGTGCGTGTGTCTGCTGAACAACTTGGTTTTTACTTTCGTGGATCAGCTTTGTCTAATAATCATGTTGTGCTGTCTGTTCGAATGAGGACTTCGACCCAAGAGGCAGCTTCTGGCACAGCTGAAATAAACGCAGTTGTCAGTTGGAGACGTGAACATCAACCAGGCGGTCGAAATGCCGGATCAGTGTTTGTGAATCCGGGAGCTGGCGACGAGAGCGCTGGTGCACTTATTGATTCGGCTGGGCTTCGTGGTTTCACAATCGGCTCAGTGAGCGTTTCAGAGAAGCATGCAAACTTTATCCAAGCGACGGAAGGGTCAACTGCTGCTGATATTGCAGCGGTAATGGCACATGTGCAAAGTACCGTGGAACAGGTTCATGGCATTCGTATCTATAGCGAAGTATGCCTTGTCGGATTTTCACCAGATCTTATGACTCGTTTTACTCACCCCTCTCACTCGTCTGCATTGCATGTTGCAGCTAAAGAACACCTGCAAACTCTCCTCGGAGAACATGTATGACAGAGCCTGAGAACTCAAGTCCCAAAGATCGGGTAGAGGAAATATCTGTTACTGAGGTCTCAGATCAGGTGCTGCAAGAACTATCGGGGCTGTTCGGCTCTCGTGAATCAGAGACCGTCACGGAATCAGTAGAAGTCGTCGAAGTGAACGACATCACAATTACTGATGTTGTTGATCTGGCTGATGTGGTGATTGAAGACAACACGCCACAGGAAACAGAGATTCCAGAGGTTGAGACCATAGTCATTAATGACCCAAGTGTCGAAGAGTTTCAACGTGTAGAGCCCATTGATCCGCTGCTTAACGGAATGGCCGACGACGCTGGCACTTTGGTGGTCATTGATGATGACTTAGACCGAGTTGTCATTGTTGACGATGACAGACCTGACTCAACCTTTGAAGAAAGACAAAGACGTTCGCGTAGACGTGAACGTCTACAAAAGGTGAAGTGGCTGAAGCTTGCTGGTGCGATTGCGGCATCTGTGGTCGTTGTAATCGCGCTTCTGGCTTCTCCGATTTTCGCTATCCGGTCAGTGACTGTAGAAGGAAACGTGTACACCTCTAAAGATGTTCTCGCAGCGGTTACAAAGACTTTGAAGGGCGCTTCTGTGTTCACAGTTGATACTCAACGAGCGCGTGAGTTACTGCTTGAAGACTCGTGGGTGTCTGACGTGCGTATCACTACCCGTTTCCCGGGTAAGGCGTTAGTAGAAATCGCTGAAAGAGTGCCCATCGTTTGGTACGTCGGGGACGACCAGAAGGCTCGCATTGTGGATGCGCGAGGCCGCATCATCGCAGTGCTCGATGGATGGCCGACCAAATATCTTCGGGTAGTCGGCGTCGGGCCATCACTTGAAGCAGGCGCAACAGCCGATGATGTGTACAGGGCTGCTGCGCAACTCGTGCTCGCATTGCCTGATGAACTACGACCACTGGTGAAATCACTTGAGGTCAGTCCAGGAGGAGAGCTATCAATGACGCTAAAGGGTGGCACGCTCGTGCGTTTTGGACCTCCGAATGACCTGCAGAACAAATTGGTAGCTGTCGTGGTGCTCTTGCGGCGTCAGAATCCTTCGACCTTGGCAGTTATTGACGTTTCAACGGGTGATCCGACCGTCCAAATTCGCTAATCGTTGACCCGAAACGGGGATTGCCACATATATCGCTCCTGATGTGGGAAACTTGTGCAACTCAGTCCTCACGGACTCCTTACTGGAGGTAAATGGTCGATGGCCGGTGCACCACAGAATTATCTCGCCGTTATAAAGGTGATTGGCATTGGCGGAGGCGGCGTTAACGCTGTCAACCGTATGATCGATGCTGGTCTTCGCGGTGTTGAATTTGTCGCAATTAACACAGACGCGCAAGCTCTCCTCATGAGCGACGCTGATGTCAAGCTTGATATCGGTCGAGACCTCACTCGTGGCCTCGGTGCTGGTTCTGATCCAGATGTCGGTCGCGCAGCTGCAGAAGCGCATCGCGAAGAAATCGAAGAACTCATCAATGGTTCAGACATGGTTTTCATCACCGCAGGTGAAGGTGGAGGTACCGGTACAGGTGCTGCGCCAGTTATTGCTGAAATCGCAAAGTCGCTTGGCGCACTCACTATTGGTGTTGTCACACGTCCATTCCAATTCGAAGGACGTCGCCGTGCCGTACAGGCAGACAACGGAATTCAGCGCTTGAAGGAAAAAGTCGACACTCTCATCGTTATTCCTAACGATCGTCTGTTGACGGTCGCAAACGACAAGACATCACTTGTTAACGCATTCAAGATGGCAGACGAGATTTTGTTGCAAGGCGTTGCAGGTATTACAAACCTGATTACGACTCCTGGCCTTATCAATACAGACTTCGCAGACGTCAAGATGATCCTCACAAGTGCAGGCTCTGCTCTCATGGGCATCGGTATTGCAAGCGGAGACAATCGTGCAGTTGTTGCAGCAAAAGACGCTATTTCAAGCCCAATGCTCGAAGCAGCTATCGATGGTGCTCGCGGCATCCTGCTCAACATCACTGGTCCATCCAGCATGGGTCTGTTCGAAGTCAATGCAGCGGCTGAAGTTGTTCATGGTGTCGCTCATCAAGATGCAAACATCATCTTCGGAACTGTTATCGACGACGAAATGGGTGATGAAATCAAGGTCACTGTTATCGCAGCTGGTTTCGAGCGTTGGGATGCTGGTTCAAGTGGTTCGTCCATTGGCACTCGCACTTCAACACGTCCGGCCGATGCTCGTCCGTCAACAAGCAACGTTCGTGACATCTTCTCAGATAGCGATCCGTTGTCAGATGACGACGACGATTTCGACGTTCCGTCTTTCCTGAAATAGACCTTCACACATGATCGACGCCAGAGAGGTGGCCGATCGAGTGGCGCATGTTCGTTCAGAGATCAGCAATGCTGGCGGGTCTGAGGTTTCCCTCATTGCTGTCACAAAATCTTTTGGAACCGATGCTCTTCGTGCAGCCTCTGCTGCAGGTTGTGAAGGGGTAGGAGAGAACTACGCCCAGGAGTTATTGGAAAAGGTTCGTCATGGTCTGCCTCTCATTGATGTCCACTTCATTGGCGCATTGCAGTCAAACAAAGTGCGCTCGTTGGCAGGGCACGTTGCGTTGTGGCAGTCCGTTGATAGGGAATCAGTTGTAGACGAATTAGGGCGTCGAGCCCCCGGCGCGTCCATCTTGATTCAGGTTGATACAACGCAAGAGCCGTCAAAAGGCGGGGTAGCGCCAGAACTTCTAGACGCTCTGAGGATGCGAGCCGAATCTGCGGGTCTCATTGTGAAGGGGCTGATGACAATTGGCCCGACTGACGGAACACCGCAGGATTGTGAAAAATCCTTTGAAATATTGCGTCGTTTGGTCAATGAACACGGGCTATCGGTCTGTTCTATGGGTATGTCGGCTGATTATCGAATTGCGGTCGCTTGCGGATCCACGATGGTGAGGGTGGGAAGCGGACTCTTCGGAGACCGAGTGCGCGTTTCTCCGTAGACGTGTCCCACATCTGCTATTCGAAGTGCATTAGCCTCTCAATATGTCATTTTTCCGCCGTGCAATGGATTACCTCGGTCTGAGTGGGGAAGAAGCCTACGACGACTACGACATGTCGATGGAGTACGAGCGACCACAACGTGTCGCACGTCCTGCGCCTGACCAAGGTCGTCGCTCTAATTTTGATCCGGAGTACTCGTCTGAAACACAACGTCCGGCAGCGCGTCCTATGCGTGTCGACGACACTGGTGCAGCTCGTCGTCCTGATGATTCCGGTTTGCAAGTGCGCCCTGTTGGCACTGCACGTACGTCTCCAACAGTGCGGACAATTCCTACTGCTGGTGAAACTGTCACTGTTCGTCCTCGTAACTTCAATCAAGCACAAGAAATTGCTGACCACTTCAAAGATGGTGTTCCTGTAATTGTGAATCTTGAAGGAGCTGATCGGGAAATGGCACGTCGCATAATCGACTTCGCAAGTGGTATGTGTTACGCGCTCAGCGGCACAATGGAAAAAGTAGGCAGTGGCGTCTACTTGTTGAAGCCAGCTGTGAGTTTTGACTCACCTCGCTACTAAAGGCTCAATATGGGACTCATCTGCGCGATTGCCAATATCTATGTCTTGATTGTGATTGCTCGTACCATTTCAACATTTTTCCCTATCTCTTCTGGCAGTCCGTTTCTGCCTGTTGTTGATTTTCTCTACAAGGCCACAGAGCCAGTATTTGCGCCCATTCGTCGTGTGCTTCCCACCGTGGGCCCATTCGATTTCACTCCCGTGGTCGTAATCATTGGAGTTAATATCATCGCTCGCATCCTTGGGTGCTAAGCCCCTTACGCCTCTAGCCTTATTGCGTGACGTATCCAAAGGTTGAATCCCAGCCGAACTTTCCTCAATTGGAAGAAGGCGTTCTGGCGCGTTGGGAACG
>JBILOM010000073.1:0-7408 GCA_044374495.1 Ilumatobacteraceae bacterium
ACCAGAAACTGTTGGTGACCGTCACTACGCAGTTGCTCGTCGCGTGCAGGAAATCTTGCAGCGCTACAAGGAACTTCAAGACATCATCGCAATTCTTGGTCTCGACGAATTGTCAGAAGAAGATCGCCAGACCGTGTCACGTGCACGTAAGGTTCAGCGTTTCTTGTCACAACCGTTCTATGTTGCTGAAGTCTTCACCGGCGTCAAGGGCGAGTACGTACCTGTTGCTGAAACAGTGGAATCGTTCGAAGCACTTATCAACGGTGAACTAGACGAGGTGCCAGAACAGGCATTCCTCAACGTCGGTTCAGTCGAGCAGGTGTACGCAAAGGCAAAGGCTCTTCAGGAGAACGCATAATGGCTGAGTCGTCAGGCGTATTGCGCGTAGAAGTTGTGTCACCCGAGCGGGTTCTCTTTTCCGGAGAATCAACTCAGGTGATCACCCGCACCATGGAAGGTGGCGAAATTGCTTTCCTTCCTGGACATGCGGCGTTCCTTGGTGCACTCACCGAGAACCACACGCGTATCTACTTGTCTGACGGCACCATTCAAAACTTGGCCGTTCACCTCGGCTTTGTTGAAGTGGGTCCAGACCACGTGACAATTCTTTCTGATGCTGCTGAACTTGAAGAAGACATCGATGTTGCCGCAGTGCGTGCAGCAAAGATTCGTCTTGAAGAACAATTGCGTTCAGAGCACTCAGCTGAAGTTGAAGCTGAACTGCGCCGCACACACGCTCGCATCGCCGCTACTGGCGGACTGTAAACCTTCTCAGTTCCTACTTAATCTGTAGGAACAACAGAATCAGCTGTAATCGATTGCTGAGAATTCGCTGATCTTGTCAAGTCTGTGTTGAGCATCAATCAGACGCACTGTGCCACTGCGTGAACGCATCACCAAGCTTTGTGTGTGCACAAGGCCCGGAGTAAAACGGACACCTTGTAGCAATTCACCGTCAGTAACACCGGTTGCGGCGAAGAAGCAATTGTCGCCCTCTACTAAGTCATTGGTGTTCAAGATACGACTGAGGTCGTAGCCCTGAGCGATTGCTGCGGCGCGTTCTTCGTCGTTACGCGGCCATAGGCGACCTTGAATTTCTCCGCCCATGCACTTCAGTGCAGCTGCTGCAACTACGCCTTCAGGCGTTCCGCCGATACCAAACATGACGTCAACGCCAGCGTTTGGCCATGCTGTCGCGATTGCAGAGAAAATGTCGCCATCTGAAATCAGCTTGATGCGCGCACCTGAGGCACGAACTTCTTCAATGAGGTCGTCATGACGAGGGCGCTCAAGGATCATGACTGTTAAGTCACGAACGCTTTCACCCTTTGCCTTCGCAATCCATTTGAGGTTTTGGGTGGGAGTTGCTGTGATGTCGATTGAGCCAACTGCACTCGGGCCAACAGCGATTTTTTCCATGTAGAAACATGGACCCGGATCAAACATGGTGCCGCGTTCAGACACTGCGATCACTGAGATTGCGTTGCCTTTGCCTGATGCTGTGAGGGAGGTGCCGTCGATTGGGTCAACTGCAACGTCTGTGTCTGGCTTTGAGCCATCTCCGACGAGTTCGCCATTGAACAACATGGGGGCTTCGTCTTTTTCGCCTTCACCAATAACGACAATGCCGCTCATGGGCACAGTGCTGAGAACCATTCGCATGGCGTCGACTGCGGCGCCATCGGCTCCCAGTTTGTCTCCGCGGCCGACCCAACGACTGGCTGCCATGGCGGCAGATTCGGTGGTGCGTACGAGTTCGAGGGCGAGGTTACGGTCTGGGCGTTCAGTTGTCATCACGTACAAACCTAGTGCCCTGACTAACCTTCGTTCGTGTCCGTTCTGCCAATCCAGTTGTGCCTTGCGGGTACTGAAATCACTGATGTTCTGGTGCGCCCTGGGGGTCAATGGGTGTCAGGAGTTGTCTCAGACGGTGCCACTGGCGTTCTGCGGATGTGGGCGGTCGATGGCAGCTCATTGGTGGATCTTTTCTCTGATGCGCCCTCGCGCGGTCGTGGACTGTCTGGCGGGGTCCATGTGTGGAGCGACGATGGGGATGTTGTCTATGTGACAACTGACGCACGAGGCATTGTCGAAATCACGCTTCGACATGATGTTGTGACGAGCGACCGTTCGCTGGCGTTTGATGCATCTCGGTCATGGTCGACACCGGCAATTGATCATCTGAATCGAACAGTGTTTGCAATCGCCGACTGGAAAGAGTTGTGGGGCTGTGACATTACGGATGGTGAGCCGTTTGTCGTGCATGATGAATCTGATTTTGCGCTCGATGCAATTGCTGGTGTTGATGGAAGTTGCATCGTATGGAACAGGCCAGACATGGCGTGGACTCAAAGCGCGTCATACCCAGAACAAATAGCGGCCGGTATCGCGGTACAACAAGCACGGTTTTCCCGGAACAAGGAATCTTTCGGTTTCATTGATGATTCCAATGGAGTTGCCAATGTTCACATTCTTGGTGACCAGATTGTTGATCCGAATATTTCCATCATCGACCATTGCGAACACGGCGCACCAACGTGGGGGCCAGGTCAACGCACATGGTGTTTTAATGCTGATGGCACACGTGTTGCATATACACGAAATGAAGATGGGTATTCATCGTTGTGGGTGTTTGACCGAGTGACGGGTTCGCGCCATCGCATTGGGCAAGGAGTTCATGGTTGTTTGTCATGGGAAGGCAACACGCTTGGTGCATTACGAACCGGTGCACGCACCCCGCAACAAGTTGTGGTGTACCACCTGAATAACTTGCTCGAACCACGGCGCACGGTGTTGGTGCGACCTGCTGATGCCAAATGGTTTGAAAATGAAATTGATGTTGAACTGGTAGAGCCAACAGTTGAACGCGCACCAGGAGAAGTGGAAGTGCCGTATCGCTTGTATCGGCCACATCGACCACATGGCGGATTGATCTGTTGGGTACATGGCGGCCCTAATGATCAGTGGCAGGTGACATTTCGCAGTCAATTTACATATTGGTTATCGAGAGGGTTTGCAATTGCAGTTGTAGACCATCGCGGGTCCTCTGGTTATGGTCGCGAATTCATGATGAGTCTGAATGGACACTGGGGTGAATACGACGCCATTGATACCGCGAATGTATTGCGTCATCTGCACAACGTGCAGGGGTATTCAACCGCAACCACAGTCCTGATGGGTGGCAGTGCGGGTGGGTTAACTGCGCTCAACACAGCCATTAGCGACGCGTCGTTGTGCGCAGGTGTAGTGGTGAAGTATCCAGTAGTTGATCTTGTTGCCATGTTGCAAAGCGATGACCCGTTTGAGGGTCATTACATGCAGACCCTCATTGGCTCGGCAACTAATGCATCAGAGCGTTCGCCGCACAATAATGCTGCAGCCCTACGAGGCACTCCGTTACTTGTCTTTCACGGTGAACAGGATCATTCAGTTCCTCTTGTTCATTCCGAACGGCTGCGAGATGCCGTAGAGGCAACGGGCGGAAAGATTCAATTGGAAGTGTTCGAGGGGGAGGGGCATGGGTTTCGTAACCCTGTGAATATTGCGCGTGAATTTGCTGTGACTGAAGAGTTCCTGTACTCCCTCATGAAGAACGCAAGATAGCGTTTACGGCATGCTGCTCGCTGAGTTCGAGATCTTTCACTCGCGACCCATTGCGCCCACACGTCGGTTAGCTCTTGGCCGGCTGATGTTGCCAGTAGAGCCTGCGCCCGGATTTGGTGGCATTTTGCTTGGCGCTGTTCTTGCAGTGCACGCAGCTGATGTGGATGAAGATTTCATACCAGATCTTCAGCGTTTACTTTTGGAAATTGAACGCGATGCGCGCGTTGTACAACCACGGTTGCGCCATCGTTTTCAAGTGGATCGTCACGGGTTGTCGTACAGCACTCACCGCATGACCAGCGTGAATGATTCCATTGAGTTTGAGTTTCAGAACAACGGGACACCATTGCAACAGGCGCTTGGCTCTATCTACGCATTGGAACGTCTCGACATTGGTATTCGTCAACAGTTGGTTCCCGTTATGTTGCGAGCGATGAAATGGCGCGGACCAATTGGTGCTTCTTTCATTGAGTACTTGGCTGGCTCAAAGGTGTCATCGGTGTCGGCGTTAGCAGACCCACGCGCATGGGCTTTAGAGATTCTTGGTTTCCCTGGCGGCACTGTGAAGCCAGGAAAACGAGACATCATGTCGCATTATCGCGACAGTGTTCGTCGCGCGCATCCTGACCATGGCGGCAATGAAACCGACGCAAGCAAGTTGATTATTGATATCACTGAGGCTCGTCGCGTGTTGCTTGAGGCGTTGTGACTCCCATCGCCGCGGTGGTGTTGTTTCCCGGTGCAGGTTCATCATCAACGCACTCGTCACTGTTGGCAATGCAAGACGCACTGGCGCCGTTGCCAGTAGCAAGACATGATTTCCCATATCGTCTTGCAGGAAAACCATTTCCGGATAAAGCACCAGTTCTGATTGCAAGCGTCAAGGAACACGTTCGTGCATTCGCGACTTCAGTAGGAGTATCCACTTCACAGATTGTTATTGGTGGTCGGTCGATGGGTGGCCGTATGTGCTCTATGGCGATTGCTGATGAAATAGACCCTCTAGAAGTTGCAGGCCTAGTGCTGGTGTCATATCCACTACATCCGCCAAAGAAGCCAGAGGCCTTGCGCATTGAACATTTACCTCGCGTTACAGTTCCTACGTTGTGCGTGAGTGGAACAAAAGACAACTTCGGAACACCAGATGAACTTCGTAGTGCGTTCTCTGTTGTTCCTGGTGTTGTCACATGGAGTTTTGTTGACAATGGCCGACATGAATTGGCAAAGGCTGATGCGGAAGTTGCCGAACGAATTGCAGCGTGGGTGACGAAACTCTAAAGAACTTGAGAAATCTCATCAAGATCACGGTGTGCAGTTTCGGGGTATCGAAACCACACAATGAGCGACGCAATGACCGGGCCTGCAACAAGGCACAGCATCACTGTCCCATATGACAAACCAGAATCCAGGACAAGTCCGGCTCCGACTAGTCCCACAATTCCACCAAAAAGTGCAGAGGTCATAATGATTCCGCCCGCAGTACCCCTAGATCCCGTGGGGAATAGTTCACCTCGATAAACGGCAAGAGCTGGGTATGAAATACCAAAGGCAAGGCCTCCGGCAATTGCAAATATCCACATGGTCGCGCCCGACGTGCAGAACGAAAGCGCCAAGAGAAATGCACCAATAGGGACCAGTGTGGCTCCCAAAATTCTCCGGCCTTTTTCGTCGGCAACGTGCCCACCAATGATGAGGCCCAATGAAGCCGGTGATGACGTTGCGATGGTGAAGAGCGCAACGAGTGCAGCGGAATAACCACGATCGTCTTTCAGATATCTATTCTGAAAAATCGACACAGTGGCGATGTACATATTTGTCAGGAATACCACTGAACAGATTCGACCGAGTTGCCCGCGAAATGCCGATGACAATTTCATCCGTATTGCCACGGCCTGTTCTTGATGTTTGGTAAACCGTTCTGATTCCGGCAACCACTTAGTCAGTGCTATTGCTACAAAGATCCACACCAGTGCTACGAGGTAAATCAACCTCCACGATGTGAGGCCGCGATCCGCTAACGGCAGGGAACCAACAGCAATGCCTCCACCTATTCCACTGATGACTGCAAGAAGCCCAGTTGCATAGGCGCGTGTATTACGTGGCATCTCTTCTAACGCCACAACAGCAATCAAGACGTCAAGCGTGAGACCAAGTGGGCGACCAATTGCTTGCGTGCCGACAAGAAATGCATATGACGGCGCGATTGCACCAAGAGATGACACGATCGGTGCGGCCCATGCCGTTGCGATCATTACGGGGCGTCGCCCGTACTTGTCTGCCAATGCGACAAGTGGCAGACAGATGATGATGCCGAACCTCACAACAGACGCACCAATTCCCTGACCTGATTGAGAGACGTTGAATTCGTCAGCTGCGAATGCGACAGTTTGAGTGAAAAGGGTGTTGATGAATGCGGCCGACATTGAGGCCAGGCCCACCAAAACTAGAATTTGACGTTGGCGAGGGGACAATTCTTCCGTCGGCTTTGCCCATCGGGGTAGGCGTCTCAGCCGAAGTTTTCCGTTCATGGCCACGGCGGGAGCATACTGATAGTCATGTCCATTGGTTCGAATCAGCGCGAGGGCGATGTCATCGTTGTTGCTCAGAGCGGGCCATTGTCTGGTGAGGTAGTTGTACCAGGCGCCAAAAACTCGGTTCTCAAGCTGATGGCTGCTGCATTGCTTGCAGACGGCAGATACACCTTGACGAATGTTCCGGTTATTGAAGATGTCCTCATCATGGCCGACCTCCTGCGTGCGGTTGGGCTTGAGATCATCATCTCGCAGGCACCTGCGGGTGAAGCCGGTCAACATCTGGCCATTTACAACTCTGGCGCAATTACACCTGTAGCTCCGTTTGAACTGGCCGACCGCATTCGTTCATCAGTGAATCTTGTTGGTCCGCTCCTTGGTCGTTTCGGACAAATTGATATTGCACTTCCCGGTGGAGACGACTTTGGTGGTCGACCAATTGACATGCACCTGCGTGGTCTTGAAGCAATGGGTGCAGAATTTGAAACATCTTCCGAAGGAATTGTCGGACGATGCACTCGCCTTGTTGGTGCCGAAGTGGTGTTTGATTTTCCCAGTGTTGGTGCAACAGAAAACGTGCTGATGGCTGCTGTTGTTGCAGATGGTGTCACAACTATTCGCAATGCAGCACGTGAACCAGAAATTGCTGACCTGTGCAATATGTTGCGCAAAATGGGCTGTCGTATTGACGGAATAAGCACATCAACATTGACCATTACCGGAGTATCTCCATCGTCCTTGCAGGCAGTGACTCATGAAGTGGTCACCGATCGTGTGCAATCAGCTACCTACATCGCTGCAGTTGGCATGTGCGGAGGCTCCATTCGTGTGGCACGGGCAAATGCTCAACATATGGGCATGATGCTGACGCGCTTTACAGACATGGGAATGATTTTCGAAATCGATGATGAAGGAATTACTGCAACAGCACCGGAACGATTGGCATCTGTTGATGTTTCAACACTGCCGTATCCGGGTGTTGCTACCGATTACAAACCGTTGGTGGTGGCAATGTTGTCCATTGCCAATGGAGTCGGAATAGTTACTGAGAATCTGTACCCAGGTCGATTCCGTTATGTCGACGAATTACGTGCGCTTGGGGCCAACATAGAGATCGACGGACACCATGCAATTGTTCGTGGCGTAGAACATCTCACTGGCGCCACGGTGGTCGCGCCTGATATTCGCGCTGGAGCAGCACTTGTTGTTACAGGCCTCGCCGCATCGGGAATAACCGAAATTGGGGATGTATTCCATATTGATCGTGGTTATGA
>JBILOM010000004.1:0-25671 GCA_044374495.1 Ilumatobacteraceae bacterium
TGCTGGTTGAGGTGTAGTGGCATTGTGCAATGTGGGCAGGCAAAGACTGTAATAACGCCGATCTCTGTGCTCATTTAGGAAGTCTGGCACCGGTTTTTGCATAAATAGGCATTAATTCACTGATTACCTGTCCCCGTGGTCTAGAAATGCGGTGCTCTCACTAGCCTGTATCACGTACTCAACCCGAAAGATCGTCCCAATGGCCGGAAATTCAGTATTTCGACATCAGCATGCCGGCATATTGAGTGTTGCGTCAGTTGAGGCACCAAACGTCATCACGTCTGAATGGATAGATGAACAATTGGCAGAGGTGTACAAACGCAATGGCCTTCGGGCTGGGTTGCTTGCAGGGTTAGCTGGCATCGAAGAGCGCCGCTGGTGGGATGAAGACGTGTCATTCTCTGACGCAGCAGCAATGGCAGGGAAGCTTGCAATTGAAAAAGCAGGAATCGAACCGTCGCAAATTGGGGCATTGATTTCTACATCGGTATGCAAAGAGCATCTTGAACCGTCTGTGGCATGCCTTGTTCACGATCGCTTGAAATTGTCTTCGTCGTGCTTGAATTTTGACATCGGAAATGCGTGCCTCGGCTTTGTCAACGCAATGCATCTTGCAGCCACCATGATTGATTCTGGCTCGGTTGAATATGTGCTCATTGTGGACGGAGAAGGCAGTCGTCAACCACAAGAGGCGACCATCGCGCGACTTCGTCAGCCTGATTCAACAGCCCTCGATGTATTTTCAGAGTTTGCTTCGCTCACCCTTGGCTCTGGAGCAGCAGCCATGGTGATGGCAAGCTCGAAGCGCCATCCAGAAACGCACCGAATAATTGGCGGCATGGCACGAGCTGCAACCGAACACAACGCATTGTGTGTGGGCGACCTTGATCGCATGACAACAGATACCCATGGACTTTTAGTGGCTGGTCTTGACTTGGCAGATGAAGCATGGACTGAAGCACTTACTGACTTCAATTGGGCACCGAGCGACGTTGATTGGTACATCTTGCATCAGGTAAGCAAAGTGCACACCACGATGTTGTGTGATCGCCTCGGTATAGATCCTTCGAAAGCTCCCATTACGTTTCCACATTTTGGCAACATCGGCCCTGCGGCTATTCCTATTACGTTGGCAAGTGTGCAAGACAAGATTCAACTGGGCCAACGCGTGATGTGTCTTGGAATTGGGTCTGGTCTCAATACCAGCGCCCTAGAGATTCTTTGGTAAGCATCCAGCCTTCGGTCGTTGCTGATTTCGCGACGTTCGGAATTGACTCCTCATGGTCGCGCACAGTTAATGTGCCGAGTCACGACGGCTCAACACATCAGTGGCATCTACTTGATCGTCCAGGAACCAATAAAGACGCACCAGTTGTGCTGTGTCTTCACGGAAATCCCACGTGGTCGTTCTTATGGTCGCGTTTATTGAACGAATTGAAATCAGATTTCCGAGTTATTGCTCCAGACCATTTATCAATGGGTTTTTCTGAACAAGTTCCCACACGTACGTACCGTGATCGTGTTGCGGATATCAACGACCTAGTCAATTCGCTCAATATCACTGCACCAATTTGGATAGTTGCTCAAGACTGGGGCGGTGCAATTGGAATGGGCTACGCAGTTGCGCACCCTGAACGCGTCGCCGGTTTAGTTCTTTCGAATACAGGGATTGCGGTTCCGCACAATCGTCGTGCGCCGTTGCTCATTCGACTTGCTGCTGCCACGGGTATTCACCGACTTGTCACGAAAGAATCTTCACTGTTCGTGCGCGGTACTCCATTCCTTCCAGGGCGTGGAATCTCCCAATTGCAAAGAACAGGTTTGGCTTTTCCATATCGACGTCGTAGTCGACGCAAAGGCGTTGCAGATTTTGTAGCCGATGCACCGCTCACTGCACGACACTCTTCAGCACACGACATTGCTGAAGTTGCTAAAAAGGTATCGGCATTGACGGTTCCTGTCCGGTTGGTATGGGGCAGTCGTGATCCTGTGTTTAACGATGATTTTGCGCATGACCTGATGAATAGGTTTCAAAACGCGGGGTTGCATCGAATTGCAGACTCCGGTCATTTAACAGTGCTTGAAGTATCAATTGCGCCATTTGTTGAAGCAGCAATCAAGGAAGCCGAGGAAGGTAGGCCGCTTGAGCAGTTTGCGCCTAGCGAAGGTGACGGTTTGACACTGTGGTCTCAAATTGATCACTGGGTTAACAATGATGACATTGCAATCACTGATGCGGCAGCGAATGTATCTATAACGCGACCAGACTTTGCGGCGCGCGTCGCTACATATGCAGAAGCATTGCATCGTCGTGCCGTACGACACGGCGAACGAATCGCTGTATTGGTACCACCGAGCGTTGATCTGATTGCCGTGGTGTATGCATGTTGGCGTATTGGGGCAATTGCAGTGATCGCAGATAGGGGTCTTGGCTTACGAGGTCTTAAGTCAGCAATTCGTGCTTCGCGGGTTCATCACGTGATTGGGCCCGTAAAGGCCGTAGCGGCAGCTCGCTTATTGCGATGGGCGCAGGGAGCTTCAATGGTTCGGCTTTCCACACTTGCTAGTTCTCCTGTTGTCTCGAAACTTGAGTTCGTAAGCGCCCCCGAGCCCGATGCTGATGATCTTGCGGCAGTGTTGTTTACATCTGGGGCAACTGGCCCAGCCAAGGGTGTGCGTTACACGCATCGTCAGTTGTATGCACAACGTGATGCTCTGCAAAAGACCTACAACATCACTGCGGCTGACACTTTCGTTGCAGCCTTCGCTCCGTTTGCCTTGTACGGCCCAGCATTGGGCATTGCAACCGGATTAGCAGACATGGATGTGACGTCTCCCGGAACATTGACCGCAGCAGCCCTTGATGATGCGTGTCGACGTGTTGGCGCAACAATGGTGTTTGCATCACCTGCAGCTTTAGCAAATGTTGTAAAAACAGCAACAACAGACATGGAACACCTTCGCTCAGTGCGCCTCGTTATGTCTGCGGGTGCACCAGTGCCCATAAAGACTTTGCAGGAAGTCTCGCTTCTGTGCCCTAACGCTGAATTACACACACCGTACGGAATGACAGAGGCTTTGCCTGTTGCCGATGTATCACTGAGTGACTTGATTCGTATCGGAAGTGGACGCGGTGTTTGTGTTGGTAAGCCTGTTGCCGGATGCGACGTTCGCATTGATCACGACACTTCAGAACTTTTGGTATCAGCACCGTGGATGTCGGCTGGGTATGACTTGCTGTGGCTAACGCAACACAATGCGCGTCCGTCTTTTACTCAAGGCGACCACATTGCCACTTGGCACCGAACAGGAGACGTAGGCCATATCGACAGCGAAGGCAACGTATGGATTGAAGGGCGCATGGTGCATGTGATTCAGTCATCACATGGTCCAGTTACACCTGTTCCCTTGGAAATTGCAATTGAGGCGTTACCAAATGTTGTGCGTGCCGCAGCTGTGGGCGTTGGTCCAACTCACGTGCAGCAAATTGTCATGGTTCTGGAAACCACGAATGGGACTGAAGGCCCAGCTGATACCGAACTGACGCAAGCAGTACGTGCTGCACTTGCTCCGCTGGCAATTGCTTCCGTATGGATTTCTAAGAAGCTTCCGGTGGACATTCGCCATAATTCAAAGATTGATCGCACCGCAGTGTCTCAACAGATGTCCAAAATTTTGTCAGGTATCAAATAGTGAAAGTCTTAGTGACTGGTACTGGAAGTTTGCTTCTTGGTGGTGTCGCGAGCGAACTCTTGCGTCGTGGTGATGAAGTTGTGTGCCTGCAGCGTAGACCTGCAGCTTTTACGGGTCACCAGAAAGCGCATGAGGTGTTGGCCGATATATGTAATGCAGATGCAGTTGCATTGGCTGCCAAAGGGTGTGATGCAATCATTCACGGTGCAGCGCGAGTAGGGGTTGTGGGGTCACAGAAGGAGTTCTATGACACCAACGTGCATGGAACGGAAAACATTCTTCGTGCCGCTGAACAGCAGAGTATTTCTCGGCTTGTTTTTGTCTCAACGCCGTCAGTTGCTCACACCGGTGTTTCACTTGTTGGTGCACCAGCTGGCCAGGCCGAAATTGGGCGTTCACGTTCGTATTATGCAGAGTCGAAAGCCATTGCTGAACGAACAGTTCTGAATGCAGGAAATAGCCAGTTGGCTGTTGTCGCAATTCGTCCACATTTGGTGTGGGGGCCCGGAGACACTCAGTTAGTTGGGCGAATAGTTGAACGGGCAGTGAGTGGACGCCTGGCAGTCGTTGGTACAGGCAATGCATTGGTGGATTCGACATATATTGATAACGCAATTAGTGCGCACATTGCTGCGCTCGATGCGCTTCACGTTGGTTCAGCGTGCGATGGCAAGGCGTATGTCGTATCAAATGGGGAACCACGGACCGTTAACGAACTGATGCGTTCAATGTGTGAATCAGCTGGGGTTCCATTTGAACCGCGACATATTTCTTTGACGCTTGGAATACGGCTCGGTTCTCTGGTCGAGCGCCTATGGCCGCTGATGCAATCGTCTGAACCGCCAGTCACTCGCTTTATCGCAGAGCAATTAGGAACCGCGCATTGGTTTGATCAACGCGTCGTTCACAATGATCTGAAGTGGGCACCAAGTGTGACTCTCGATCAAGGTTTCAAACGGCTCACGCAGTGGTTTGCGTCGCACTAACGCATTTATATCTTGTAGACCAACGATGCTGTTGCACATAGTTTTCCTGATGTAGCACCACGGACTTCGGCTCGACAAAATGCAATGGAGCGACCACGTTTTGTTATCCAACCTTCACAGATCGCATCTTCTCCGGCCACTGCTGAAAGGTATTCCACATTCATACTGATGGTGACAAACGAGCCATCTTCATACGGACCACCAACAGCTGGAACAACTGTTGTGTCAATAAGGCTGGCGATTGCTCCACCGTGCATGATTCCGGCTGGTTGGTTCATCTCCCATCGCGCTGGTAGGCGCATGCGCGCATAGTCACGTTTGACTTCTTCAACAATGAATCCGAGATAGACGGCATAATTCATGTCTTGATCCCACTTAGGGAATCGTGCCCAGAATTCTGCTTGTTCTTGAGTAAGCGGTTCGAATTGGTCGGCAATCATGATTACAAACCGTAGACCCGGGTTGCAGTGCCGCGGAACATTGCATCTTTTTCCGCTTCAGAAAATGAGGCAGTCATCTTTTTGAAGGCATTCCATACAACTGTGTACGACAACGAAAAGCGATCGATAGGGAAGTTTGATTCAAACATGCATCGGTCTGGACCAAAACATTCAATGGTGTGATCAAAGTATTTCCGTTGCGCTGCAATGAACTCATCGGACGTAGGCGGTCTCTCTGCAGTATGCCAACCGAAACCATTGTCGGGCATTGCGAGCCCACCCAATTTCGCAACCACATTTGAGCACTGAGCGATTTCTGCAATGTCTTTCTTCCATTGCGTAAAGATGTCATCTTGTTGTGACGCATATGGACCCACACCGAGCGGTGTTCCGAAATGATCAAGCACCATTGTTGTCGTGGGAACTGCACGGGCTAGTTCTAAGAATTCTGAGTTCTGGTAGTGGTAATGCCACGAGTCGTATGTCAGACCACGTGTACCGAGAGTTGCGACACCTCGCTGAAAGTTTGGGTTCTTGTAGAGGTCCTTCGCCGCGCCGCCAGGAATCGCCAGAACTTCTGGGTGGTCAGCGCGGGAAAGCGCGTCACGAATTCCGCGCAGTAGGCCGTTGCTTGCTTCTGTGTGTGCATCAAGAATGTCGTTAAGGTCATCGCGACTTAGGTCGGCATGGGCAACAATGCCTGAGATGAGATGGGCTGGGTCTCGTCGTGACTCTCCGGCCACAAACTCTGTTTCGCCAATTGGAGCAAGGTGGGCAGGTCCGTCTTTTCGATAGCTTGCGCCGCATTCGATGAAGACAGTTTTTTCAATGAGGTGACCTGCCGAGGCATCGTCATGTAGTTGGTCTAGTCCGTATGGCAATGAGCCACCGACTGGCCATAGATGGTGGTGCGGGTCAACAATGCGTCGAGCGGGGTCGACTACCTCTTCGTGGACTTGGCTAAACCATTCGGGGGTACCAGGTGTGTAACTATTCATCAGCAAGTTCTAGTACCTGGTCCTCTCTAGCGCCGTACTGGCGTGGTATTTCGAGAAGTGACACTAAATGCGGGCATAAACAGGGCAAAATAGTTGCTGATGTTGACTGCTCACCGCCTCTCTAAGTACACGACAGTTGCGTGTCTTGTCTTGGCGGTTTTGATTCAGCAAGTGGTGTCTCGTGGTCTGTTGTCAGACTTTGATAAGACAGCGCGTGAAATAGCGCGAGACATCAATGCGCCACATGATTTTTTCTCAGTCACTGTCATGCTTGGCTTACGGGGAATCATTCTCACCATTTGTCTTCCGATTCTTGGGTGGTTGTCTTGGAAGAGACGCTCGTGGGTACCCATCGCCGGATTCTTAGTGGTACTTGTTTTTGAAACAGGTATCGCCGGGGCACTGAAAATTTCAGTCGGACGTATTTTTCCGTATCAGTATGAGAATTTCTGGAATCGCATGATGATTGGACAGGACGAAATGGCTTTCCCGTCTGGACACGCCGCGAACTGTGTTGCGCTGTGGGGATATGTTGCGTGGTATTTCACCAACGCCGGAACGCGCGCTCGACAAACTGCGATTCGACTTGTGGTCGTTGCCAGTCTCATTGTTGGCATTTCTTCCTGGCTCATCAGGACTCATTGGCCAACTGATCTTTTGGCAGGTTACGCAGTAGGCACGATTTCGTTACTAGCAGTCATTGGGTTGTACACCGCGCTCGGACTTAATCCCGAGGCCACGATTCAGCACTCTCAAGAAGCTGGTCGCGAAACTGCGGATGCGCAATAGCTGCTAGTGCTTGTGCACGCTCGCGAATTGTGCGGCCTTCTAATTCAGCAACACCAAACTCAGTAATGATGGTGTCGACTTGATGGCGCGGAGTACTGACGACACTGCCTGCAGGAAGAATGCCCATAATGCGGCTCGTCAGAACGCCATCAATAATTGTGGTTGAGGGTAAACAGATAAGGCTTCTGTCGGTGGCATCAAGCCCAGGCCCGGATACGAAATCCTCATGGCCACCAACGCCGCTGAATTGCGTGCCACCAATGGTGTCTGCAACGACTTGACCAGCAAGGTCAACCGCAAGTGCACCGTTGATAGTGACCATGTTGCGATTGCTCGCAATTAGTTCAGGCGAGTTCACAATCTTCACTGGTAAGAAACGGACTGCGTCGTTGTTGTGGAGCCAGGTGTACAGCTCTGGAATTCCGGCTGCAAACGTAGTGGGTGAAAACCCATCGAACTTGCTGCCTTTGTTGTTTGTAACTTTTCCGGCCTGGTGCAAGCGCATGAGCCCAGTGGTGAACATTTCTGAATGCACACCAAAATTTCCCATGTCACTTGCGGCAAGCGACAGTGCAATCTGATTCGGAATGCCACCAATTCCTGTTTGTAAAGTGCTTCCGGAATGAATGAACGTCAGGGCGATATCCGCAATTGTTCGTTCTGCGTCGCTCGGGACCGTATCTGCCAAGTTCAACGGAGCTCGATCTGTCTCTATTAGGCAATCAATTGCATCAACGTGAACACGATGCTCATGAGATGCAACTCCGAACGTGCGTGGAAAATGTTCACTAACTTCTACAAGAAGAACTCGTTCCGGATCCGCGCTTGCTCGATGTATTTCATCAATTGTCGCGCCGGCATGTACAGACAAACTCACCCAACCGTCAACGGGTAGTGATCCTGCTGTTGCCATGATCCGTGGTCGCATTTTCTGAAGGATGGGTTCGAATCGACGAAAGTCTGCCGGAACGAAATCAATGGAGGCGCCAGAGTCACGCAAAAAACGTTCAGCAGGCCCAAAAAATCCGCTGCGGTAGTGCACTCCTTTTTTGGCAAGAACGGCATACAGGTCAGGCATCAGTGCGCCAGAAATCTGCAAGTCCACATAGTCGTCTCGGTCGCCAAGTGCATGCATGAATCCACCGGGTACGCCTGGCCCAAGGGGGACAGCCAGGGTGTCCGTAGGGCGCACCAGGGCGACGGCTTCGGGGATTGACATGTGAGCCATATGTCCCATGGTACGCAAGTAGCAGATTGGATGTGCATCTGGCAGGCTCGTAGTCATGCAACGCCATGACGTTCTTATTATTGGCGGAGGACCTGCTGGTTCTGCTGCAGCAATTACTGCTGCGCGCGCCGGTCTCAATGTGGTGCTCTTTGAAAAGGGTCCGTACGGTCGAGACAAGGTATGTGGCGATGGCCTTACGCCTCGTGCCATTGCAGCGCTGAATGATTTAGGTATCGACCACTCCGTTGCACACCGAATTGATGGTTTGCGAATGATTGCGGGCAAGAAGCAACGTGAACTTGCGTGGCCAACTACATCTCGTTTTCCGAATCATGGGGCAGTATGGCCACGTCAACGATTCGATAATCATCTTCTTGATATTGCGATTGCAAGTGGCGCAGACGTGCGATTTGAATCCGAGGCTCTTCCTGTTCTTGAAGATGGTCGCGTTGTCGGAGTCAACGTGGGTACTGAAACGTTTCGTGCGCCGTTCACAATTTTGGCTGCAGGGGCTCAAGGAATGGCCGCAAAAATGTTGGGCGCAGAACGTGACCCGAACGAACCGTTTGGTCTTGCCATTCGTGCGTATGCACCGACACCGCGCCATGCAGAGCGTCATCTCGAAGCATGTCTTAGCCTTAGTGATGAACATGGCGTCGCGGTTCCTGGTTATGGCTGGATGTTTCCAGCGGGCGACGGCACCGTCAACATTGGCGTCGGCGCACTAAGCACCATGAAAGGGTTCAAGAAATTGAATCTCAACACGCTGCTTGATCAGTACGCAACGTTGGTTCGCGAATCGTGGTCTCTTGGTGATTACATCGAAAAGCCGCGCGCATGGAGACTTCCAATGAGTTGCACGAAACGCCATGGCCCGGGGTGGGTAGCAATTGGTGATGCAGCCGGATTTGTGAACCCCATGAATGGCGAAGGAATTGACTACGGACTTGAATCAGGGATGTTAGCTGTTGAGCGATTTATTGCAGATCCGAATACAGCATCTGAGTCATACAACGAATTAGTGGGCGAGCGGTTCGATGCGTTCTTGCGCACTGGTCGTCGGTTCAGTTTTATCATTGGTCACCCGTGGCTTTTGAAACCAGGTTTACGACTTGCAGTTGGTACTCAAGTGGCAGCCGACATCACATTGGCAGTGATGGGTAATCTCATCGACTCAAAAACTCCCGGCGCTGCTGGTCGCGTAATGAAAGTTGCCGATGGAGCATTGCGTGTTGCGGACCCTGTGTTGCGACGCACGCGCGCTAAGGCGTAAACCTTGCTCCTTCAACCCGTGTAAGCCCTATTTGGCACAGATAGGTTGGGAGACATGAGCGCAATGAAACCAGATCTTTCCATTCCCGCAGGGGACGCACCTTCCGAACTTGTTCTTGAAGACATCACCGTTGGTGATGGTAAAGAAGCAGTTGCTGGCACAAATGTAGAAGTGCATTATGTCGGTGTCGCATGGAGCACGCAGCGCCAGTTTGATGCTTCATGGGATCGCAATGAAACCTTCGAATTTCGTCTTGGCGCCGGCCAAGTGATTTCTGGTTGGGACCAAGGTGTTGCCGGCATGAAAGTCGGCGGTCGTCGTCGCATCACTATCCCTGCTCATCTTGGGTACGGATCACAAGGTGCAGG
The DNA here is from genome assembly GCA_044374495.1 of Ilumatobacteraceae bacterium. Taxonomy (GTDB): domain Bacteria; phylum Actinomycetota; class Acidimicrobiia; order Acidimicrobiales; family Ilumatobacteraceae; genus UBA2093. The sequence continues at coordinate 9,776 of JBILOM010000004.1, forward strand.
CGGAGTTATCAAGGGTGGAGAAACTCTTGTCTTCGTTGTCGACTTACTAAACGTTAACTAGTCGTGTCTGGTCTGCATCTCTGGATTCGTAACTGATATGAAACCCGTTGTTGTTTATGACGGTGACTGCGGTATTTGTGAAGCTTCTGCACGATGGATCATTGCTCACATACCTGCTGTTGATGTTATCTCACATCATCAATACGGACTCACTCACATTGGTTCCGTGTGGTTCGTTACCGACAACGGTCGCTTAGAAGGCGCCATTGCAGTTTCGGCGATTTTGAAATCTGCTCACTCTGGTGTGTATCGCGCTATTGGTGTCGTAATCGGATTACCAGGAGTGCGTTCAATTGCTGGGGTGGTCTATTCACTAGTAGCGCGTAACCGTCGGCACATATCGCGACTCTTAGGCATGAACGCCTGCGGACTGCCGCAGAAATAACGGTCTATCTGATTGAAGAATCTTGGGGCAACATCTTGCGCCGGCGCCACCACGTGCGCAACGGTCCAGTTGCATATTTACTAGTTGCACCAATTAGCGCAGTAGAGATCAGTACTCGCGGCAGTACATCAATTCGCGCAAAGTACGGCGCAAGTACAAGAGTAAAGAACAATGCGATGGGGTAGACCCATGCGACGTCAGACAGGAACTTTCCTGTGCGAGTCCTGTGACGTTCTACTTCACCGAGTGCATTAAAGAACTCTTCAGTTCCGGCAGTAACAGTGACCTTTTCTGACAACACCAAGCGGTCAGCACGTTCACGCAGTTCTTGACGTACGTCAGAACGTTCCCACTCGCGTAAATGCAAGACATCAAGAAAGCGAAACACCATGTGATACGGGTCTGACGGTTTTGCAGGCCACAGAACCGTCGCACCAAGACACCCTGGGGCTGCCTGTACGGCTTCTGTCATGTCATGGCACCATGTTTCAAATTCAGCCTTGTGACGGGGCTCAACAGTGCGAGCAATAGTGACGGTCACGGTGCCTGGTGCAATCTTTGGCAACTGTCCTGTATTGAAATCTCCGGTCAGGTCTGGCATACACGGTACGGTAGTGCCCAATTGCTTCCGCGATAGACCACCCTATGAATGCCCTTGTTGTGTACTGCCATCCCGTTGAGGGAAGTTTCTGTTCTGCAATGCGCGATGCTGCCATTTCCGGATTACGTGCCGCAGGGCACACGGTGGATGTCATTGATCTTGCAGCTGAACAATTCAATCCTGTGATGACGACTTCAGAGTGGAATACATATCAACAGGGAAATGGTGATGTACCTATGGGACTTGAGCGTGATGTAGCTCTGGTGAAGTCTGCAGAGATAATCGTGTTCATCTACCCAACATGGTGGGGTGGTTTGCCTGCACAACTAAAAGGTTGGCTAGAGCGTGTGATGCTGCCGGGAACAGCGTTTGTGTTTAATGAGAACAACAAAGTGCGACCTGGTCTTCGGAACATCCGCCGTATTCATATCGCATCTACTTTCGGCTCGCCATGGCTCTACGTACGTTTTGTGAACGACAACGGTCGCCGCATATTGGCACGCGCATTTCGCCTGAATACTTCCTTACGCACAAGAGTGTCCACATCAAGTCTGTATGCAATGGATACAGCTACTGATGAAAGTAGAAAGAGATTCCTTCGTTCTCTTGAAAAGAAAATGCAGAATATATGAAAGTTCTTGTACTTCTTGCGCATCCGTCAGAAGAATCTTTTATTTCGTTTCTTTCTTCTGAAGTTATTGCCGAGTTAAAAACTGGTGGTCATGAAATTCGCCATCATGATCTATGGGCAGAGAATTTCAGTCCGGTGTTTACCCCGTATGAACGGTTGAATCATGTGGGTGACGTGGCCAAGAAGTTGCAGGCCCTTCCTGAACTACAACAGCACATCGAAGATCTGCAGTGGTGTGAAGCGTTGGTGCTTGTGTACCCCACGTGGTGGTCTGGGCAGCCTGCAATGTTGAAGGGCTGGTTTGACAGAGTGTTGATGAACGGAGTGGCTTGGGTTCTTCCCGAGGGAGCCGCACGCATTCGGCCGCTTCTTACCAACGTGCGGCACTTAATCGTGGTGACCACTCACGGTTCAGGCAAATTCGTAAATGCACTTGAAGGGGAGTCGGGGAAACGGACTGTCTTTCGCTCGGTACGTCTCATGTTGCACCGCCGAGTTCGTTGTGAATGGATTGCGATGTACGGCTTAGACAATGCCACTCCAGATCAGCGCCAAAAATTCGCTGCTCGTGCGCGCAGGCGAACCAGTCGCGTATTGGGCTAGCACGGTTCATCGCAACTGAGAGTGTTCTAGTACCGTCACAAGTATGAAAGCTTTGCAGATTCAACAACTGGGGTCGCTCGACGACATTGAGATTGTGGAGATTGATTCGCCCGACTTGTTGCCCGGACACATACGCGTCGCTGTTTTGGCAAGTGGTTTGAACTATGTCGATTCGCTCATGATTGAGGGAAAGTATCAAATCAAGCCACCGGTTCCGTACAGACCAGGGTCTGAGATTGTTGGTCGCGTAGTTGAAGTCGCATCTGATGTGACGAACCTAAAAATTGGTGATCGAGTTTTCTCACCAAGTGGTGGCTTTGCAGATGAGGCGGTACTTTCGGCATCACGTGTGATTGCAATTCCTGATCAATTGAGCGATGGTCAAGGAGCAACGTTTATGCAGAGTTACTTGACTGCATGGTTTGCATTTCATAAACGGGCACAGGTGCGCGAAGGGGCCACCATGCTGGTACTTGGCGCAGGTGGCGGCGTCGGTTTAGCAGCAGTTGACCTAGGTGTTGCAATGGGTATGCGCGTTATTGCTGCTGCCTCAAGCCCCGAGAAGCGTCAACTTGCGTTAGACCGAGGAGCATTTGCCGCTATCGATGTTCTGAATGAAGATGTGAAATTACGGACGCGCGAATTATGTGGTGGTGGAGTCGACATGGTGTACGACCCAGTTGGTGGAGAACTTGCTGAATCGTGCCTACGCGCACTTGCCCCATTTGGTCAGTATCTGGTTGTCGGATTTGTTGGCGGTATTCCACGTCTTCCAGCGAATCATGTATTGCTGACGAACCGCACAGTGGTCGGAGTTGACTGGGGTGCATGGGTGGGTAGAAACATTGTCGAGAACCAAGGAATGTTGATTGAAGTGTTGGCTGAAATTGCCGCAGGAAAACTTCACCCTGTTGAACCAGTGACGTATCCGATGAGCAAAGCAGTGCAAGCAATGCGCGATCTACAAGATCGAAAAATTGCCGGCAAGGTCGCGTTAGTTCCCGTATTTGATTAAAGACCAAAGGGCGAATAGCCAGGTGCTGTCAATGGCCACGGCTTAATGCGCTCAATTTGGGCGGCAAGACCAAGTGTGAGGTTGTCGTGAAATCGTGGACCAGTGACGTGAATTCCACACGGAACTCCATTGTCATCAAGACCCATCGGCACACTTGTCGCTGGGTGCCCCGTGAAGTTTGCATCAGGCGTATTCAACGTCACCATCGGGTCGTCTGTGTTGCCGGCTCGTGAAGGTAACGGGCCTTCGGCTGGCCATGAGCGCGCATTCGATGTGGGCGTGAGAAGAACGGCATCGTTACCGAGCAGCTCATCAAAGCGGACACTGATTTCATGGCGCTTTCGTTGGGCAGCGATGTATTGATCGATTGTGACAGTGGCGCCAAACTTCAATTGAGCTTGCACGTAGTCAGATAATTCATTCCACCGGTGTTCTTCGTGCCTCAAACTCTGAGTGAGTTGTGCAGTGGACATGATGAACCAGTTCCAGATTGTGTCGTTATCCGATGGTGAAGCAACGCGTTCTACTGTGACCCCGCTTGCAACAAGCGCGTCAATCATTGATTCGTAGTTAGCTTCAATATCAGGGTCTACGTCTGTTCGAAATGTGCGACAAGCAAGAACGCGACGTGGCATTACAGAATTCAGTGCAATGCTCTGTGCAGGAAGTCCCAAGAAATCACCTACGGCTGGGCCATGAGTGATTGCAGCTTCATACGCAACATCAGCAACGCTGTGCCCGCTTGTTCCTTGTGTAGAGAAATCAATCCATCGCGGAAGCACATTGCGTCCGATTGCACCCATCGATGGTTTGTAGCCAACAAGACCTGTTGAAGATGCGGGTCCGCGTACGCTGCCTCCACCATCTGATGTAGTTGCGAGGGGTGTCAGCCCTGCGGCCAATGCAGCTGAAGAACCACCGCTTGAACCACCTGGAGACTTTTCGGTGTTCCAAGGGTTACGTGTCGGGCCGTAGACCTTATTTGTTGTGTAGGCAGTTGCACCAAACTCTGGGCTGTTTGAACGGCCGATAATGATTGCACCCGCTTCGCGCAGGCGCGACACAACAGAGTCATCAACTTCATCGGCAGCGCCATTGGCATACAGCACTGACCCTGACGTTGTGACGTGGCCCTTTACTCGGGCCATGTCTTTCACCAAGAACGGCAAACCGGCAAGTGCCCCCGTACGGGGGTGTGAAGTAGCAAGTGATCGTGCTTCATCGGCGTACACCGCAACTACAGCGTTCAACGGTCTAGCCGCTTCGATACGACGAAGACTCTCGTTCACAAGATCAATGGGGTTGATCTCTCCTGATCGGACTTTGGCTGATAGTTCTTCAAGCATTAGCGAAGACTAGTGATTATCGGCCGAGAGGAATCCATCGCCAGTCGAGTTGGCAAATTGTTGGGTCGACAACTTCAAGAATGGAGAGCCCCAAAACGCTTGCACGGGCAGATAAGCCAGTTTCGGGCCTAATAGTGGCACCAGGAGGAGCCTTCTCGGCAGCAGCCATGAGTGTGCGTCTGGCCGCAAATGTATACGTAGCCAATTGTGCTGCAATATCGGGTGAGTGTCGTGCAGCAACAATGCTTTCCAAACGGAATGTACGCCATTGAGCAAAAGATGGAGACATGTAGTTTGCCAAAATTTGAGTGACGACTGCGCGTTGGTCAGTTGCTGTGAATACCGGTATCCATTCGTCGACATCGCGACGACTTTGTGGAGGAAACAAAACTTCTAAACAATCGGCCACGAGAGCATCTTTGTTTTCGTATAAGCCGTAAATAGCACCAACACTGACGCCTGCACGACGAGCGATGCGCGACACGGTTGCTCTGTGCACACCTGTACGTGAGATCACATACTCGCTTGCAGAAATAAGGGCATCGCGCACATCGTCGTATGTGGTGGGAAATTGATATGGGGCTGCATTTCGCAATGCGATGGCAGATTTTGCGGGCTTGACAGGCGACTGAGCTGAAAGAGTGAAAATTTCAATAAGTGCAGTGGGGTCAATCATGTTGTGTTTGTTGTCAACATATGCAGAGTTCAGTAACGAAGCACCAAACAATGTGCTAATTGCTGACACGACTGCTTGCCGAAGGGCTCCGTCTGTTGATGGGCCGACACCACGGTCATCAAGAAGACCGTTTATATCTCGCTGCACCACTTCGCCGATTGTTTCGTCACGTCGTGATGCGATGATGACTTCCATTGCGCTACCAAGGTCAGGAACAATTCCAGGGTCGGTAGAGCGAATGAACAATTCAGCAATTCTTCCCATGTTGCTGTTGTCCTTAGATATCACTGCATCAGCAAGCAAAGAAACAATCTCTGACAACATCGGCCAGAAACTTTTTTCCCATGCCATAACCACAAGTTCTGATCGATCGTCACAGCGGGCGTAGATAGCACCACTTGAGAATCCGGCATCGGCAGCAACTCGGGTGAGGGCCATCTGATCGACGCCCACCGTACGCACCGCACTAGCTGCGCTGTGAGCAACTTTGAGGTCGGTTTGACGCGATTTTTCCGACTGCTTAGTGGCAATAACCATGTTCTGATTGTCGCACACATATCGGCAAAGAGAACATCCCTAGAGTATGGATGTGACACTTTCCCTAGCTGCCATCCAAATGTCCATGTCCGACAGTCGAATAGACAACGTGTCTAAAGCTGAACGTTTGGTGCGTCAGGCCGCATCAGACGGAGCAAAAATAATCCTTATTCCTGAATTATTCGAGAATGTATATTTCTGCAAAGAACATGATGCCGCGCACCTCCAGCGCGCAATGTCTATTGACGAGAATCCAACTATCTCTCATTTTCAAAAAGTTGCTGCAGAACTGAATGTGGTGTTGCCGCTCAGTGTGTACGAACGCGCAGGCAATGCTTTGTTCAATACTGTCGTCATGGTTGATGCCGATGGTTCTCGAATGGGGTTGTACCGCAAGAGTCACATTCCTGATGGGCCTGGTTATTCCGAGAAGTTTTACTTCAGTCCTGGCGACACAGGATTTCGTGTGTGGGCTACGAAGCACGGAAGTGTTGGTGTCGGCATTTGTTGGGATCAATGGTTTCCTGAGGCAGCGCGCGCTATGGCATTACACGGTGCTGAATGCATTTTGTATCCCACAGCTATTGGTAGTGAACCACAAGACCCAACATGGGACTCTTCGCGTCACTGGCAACGCGTGATGCAAGGTCATGCGGCCGCAAATTTGTTGCCAGTGATGGCAGCAAATCGCATTGGTCGCGAAGTGCAAAACAGAACTGAAATAAACTTCTATGGTTCCTCTTTCATCACAGACAACACAGGTGCATTATTGGCTGAAGCTGGTCGTGATTCTGAAGAGGTGATACATGCCACGTTTGATCGTTCTGCATTGGCAGCATTGCGATCATCGTGGGGCCTGTTTCGCGATCGTCGTCCGGAACTGTACGGCTCGCTACTTACTCTTGACGGTAGTGACAGTTATTTCTCGCACCCCGCCAATTAGAGGTAAATGAATGTCTACATTTCCACGTGTAATGCCTGCCGAATTTGAACCGCACCAGAACACTCTGATGTGCTGGCCATCACGTGATGACATTTGGGACGGCCAAATAGCCGAGGCCGAACGCGCCTACGCTGAACTTGCAAACACAATCGCAGCGTATGAACCAGTGACCATGGTCGTCGACCCAAAACATATTGAACGCGCTGAGTCTTTATGTGGCACCGGAGTCGCCATCACAAGTATCCCTATTGACGATTCATGGTGTCGTGACAGTGGACCAATTTATGTCCGCGAATCTGATGGGGGCCTTGTGGGCCTGGATTTTGTCTTTAACGGTTGGGGCCAAAAGTTTGTTCCTCATGATCAGGATGCGCAATTGGCATCTCGGGTGCTTTCCCAACAAAACCAACTAAAACGTAGTGTTTCTTTGGTTCTTGAGGGCGGTTCCATCAATGTGGATGGGGCAGGAACTGTGGTGACAACAATGCAATGTTTGTTGCACCCGAACCGCAATCCTGGAATGTCACAACGTGAAATTGAAACTGTGTTGAAGGATGAACTTGGGGTTTCATCGGTGGTGTGGTTGCCTCACGGCCTTGCACTTGATCATGACACTGATGGTCATGTTGACAATGTTGCTGCGTTTACAAAACCAGGACATGTTGTATTGCAAGGATGCAATGACGCGGATGAAGAAGATTACGTGCGCATGTTCATTAATGAAAAAGTTGCTCGCTCATCTGTGTCAAGTCGCGGAGAAAAATTGAACGTTGATGTTGTTCCTGTATTGCCTTTTGTTGAGACTGATTCTGGTCGGGTTGTTGTCCCGTATCTAAATTTTTATGTTGGAAACAACTTTGTGGTTATTCCAGTGACAGGTCATGAGGCTGACAACGACATGGTGCAGATGATCGGTGAATTCTTTCCAGGTCGTGACATGGTGCCACTTGAGATCGGTCGCATACTTGCTGTTGGTGGTGGTGGCATTCACTGCATCACTCAGCAAGTACCCGCCTAAAGGCTCCAGTCGATAGGGGCGCGGCCCGCTTCTTGCAAAAGCGCATTGGTGCGTGAGAACGGTGCGCTGCCAAAGAACCCTCGATATGCCGACAACGGAGATGGGTGAGGGGCCTCGAGAATTGCGTGATAGCTCTGCGTAATCAGCCTTTTCTTGGCCTGAGCGTGTGCGCCCCACAAGATAAACACGCATCGTTCTGTGTTGTTGTTAACAGTAGAAATGATGTGGTCCGTTATCGCTTCCCATCCCTTTTTCGCATGACTACCGGCGCTTCCTTCACGAACCGTGAGTGATGTATTAAGGAGAAGAACTCCTTGTTGTGCCCACGGTGTGAGAGTGCCATGTGTTGGCGGTTGTAATCCGATGTCGTTTTCACGTTCAACAAATATGTTTCGTAACGAAGGAGGAATGGCGACATTGGGTTGAACCGAAAAACTCAAACCGTGCGCTTGGCCATGTTCGTGATACGGATCTTGTCCAAGAATCACCACCGAGGTATCAGTTGGAGAAAAGTACGACAAGGCGGCAAAGACTTGATCACTGGGTGGAAAGACCGCAAACTGTTCTCGTTCTCGAGAAATGAATGCTGCAAGTTCTTGTGCAGAATCAGTCGACATCACATCAGTGAGAAATTCTTTCCATTGAGGATGCACAGTTTCATCGTACGAAGTATGCATAGCCTATAAATCCTAGACAAATAACTGATGATGTGAATGTTTGTATGTCGCAAATTCTGCCAACTTTTTGGCACACTAGATACCTCATGCAATTGTCATTGTCTATTGATATTGGTGGCACCAAGTGTGCAGTTGGTTTAGTTACTCGCGAGGGCGAGCTCATTGACCGCACCTCTGTTTCAGTGAATCCACGTGACAACGCAGAAGATCTTTTTTCCGACATTGCTGAAGCCGTGCAACAGCAACTTGGACGCGCGCGTGAACATCACGGAGAAAGTCCGTTGACAATCGGTGTTGCGTGTGCAGGCCCGAGCACTCAGAATCTTGAATCAGTTTCCCCTCTCAACATTCCTCAGTGGCGTGATTTTCCATTACGTGATCGATTAATCGATATCTCTGGTTTGCCAGTTTTTGGTGACGGTGATGCAAAAGCACTTGCCCTTGCAGAAGGCTGGGTCGGCGGGGCACGCGGGGTGGACAACTTCATGGCCATGGTGGTCTCCACCGGAGTTGGCGGCGGAATTGTGCTGAATGGCCAACTGCTAGAAGGCGCTAGTGGCAATGCGGGCCATATAGGGCACGTGATTGTGGAGCCAAATGGCCGTCGGTGTGCGTGTGGTGGGCGTGGGTGCCTTGAGGCCGAAGCCTCTGGCCCGGCAATCGAAGCCATTACAGGTCGTTCCCCAACACAGCCAACGTACGAGATCATGGTGCGTACCGGACGACTTGTTGGTCGTGGTGTTGCATCGGTGTGCAACCTTCTTGATCTACAGCTTGTATGCGTGGGTGGAAGTGTTGCACTTGGCTTCGGTGCAACTTTTTTCAATTCGGCTCAACGCACCCTTGATGAATTATGCGGACTTGAGTTTTCTCGAGGCGCCAGAATTGTTCCATCACGATTGGCTGACCAAGGTGGCCTCATTGGTGCGGCTGCAGTAGGTTGGCGCGGTCTCAACCGTATGGCATCTACGCCCCACTAATTGTTCTTCGCAGCAGTGAACTTATACCCACTGCAACAGATCAACTTGTACTCGAGTGAGTGGTTGCTGGACATCTATCCATTCTCCAACGCTCGGAATAGGTCGTCCACGCGCAATGAATAACATCGAAGTATGCATGTGTGAGGGCTCGAGCATGTTCATTCGTTGGCGTTGAAAATGGAACGGACTGCGTCCGTCAAGCAATGGAACAACACCATGGGCGGTACCGCAGCCGACAATGACTATTTCGCCAGGCCCCTTGATGGGTACCTGCGTATAACCAGCAAAAGAGCCTGATTCCACAGGGTGATGATCAACAATATCGGCTGTTAGGTGCATGGTGGATTTATCCCCGTGCCACAGTTCTGTACCGAGACGCATACGAAATTCGCGTGCTGGATAATCGCGTCGTAAAGCAGCGTAAGCAGCGGCATCAAGATGACTGATGTACACGGGCAATGCGGGATCAATGTGGTCTAACCATTGTGTGATGTCAGCGATGTGTGTTGCCATGTCGCCGGCGATCGGCGGGTGAATTGCAAAACCTCGAATAGTGAATTGTGCATCAGCAATGTCAGACAAGAGAGATTGCAAGTTTGCAAGAGCTACACCAAAACGTCTTGTCGATGATTGCAACTTCACAATGACGTCACCGCGCCATTGGGCTCGAGTGAGAGCCACGACATGGTGCGGGCTGCCGACCGTAAGCACTGTGTTCATTGGCAAGTTTTTCGGCGGCGCCGTCATTGTTGGTGTCAGAACAATTGGTGTCAGATGCGAAGGCGTGTCACGAACTTCGAACACTGTTCCTACTGCAACTTCACGCGACAATTCGCCAGCGATCTCCATAAGGTTCCAACGGCGAAACCCGTAACCATTTCCTTTGACAACCGGAACAAGGCCAGGAGTTGCATCAGCGACGCTATGAACATGGGCTAGCCAGTCGGCTCTGCGGACGGTGAGGCGAATAGTCACCCCATGAACCGTACTCGGGTAGACAAATTCCGAGTGGTCAGATGGGAAATTGGCCATAGCGTGGGCTCATGGCAAAAGTATTTGGATTTCCCAATCCGGTAAACGAAACCTCCGCCCGCATTGTGGCCACAGGTGCTGTTCTAATGAGCGTTCTGTTCGTAATCACTGGCAATCCGTGGGTGCTCGTGCCGCTGACATACGGTTTCATTGCTCGCGTACTGACGGGCCCACTTCTCAGTCCACTTGGTCGCATTGCAACTGAAGTCATCACGCCTCGACTACAGCGGGACCATGTTTTTGTTGCCGGACCTCCGAAGCGATTTGCTCAGGGCGTTGGCGCAGTTTTTTCCATAACCGCATCAGTTTTATGGATTCTTGATTTGCACTTCGCCTCACGAGTCGTGATTGGCATGTTGGCCGGAGCTGCTTCTCTTGAAGCTTTCGTTGGCTTTTGTCTCGGATGTGCCATTTTCTCTCGCCTCATGCGCTGGGGAGTCATTCCTGCTTCAGTGTGCGAAGAATGCAATGACATCAGCGCGCGACTGAACGCCGCACAGTAATCACCGGCAACAAGCAACGTAATGAACGTGCGCGAATAGCGCCAGCCCATACGCCTGCTCCATACGCCAAGTTCTCGAGGATACGCATCACGAGATACCGAATGGGATAGCCCGGCTTTTTACGAAGAAGCCCAACTATTGGCGGCACAAAGGCGCTGAATGTCAACATCACTCCGAGGCGAAGTGAGACAACAGACGCGATGAAAAACAGTGGCCACCAGGCTCGCATGATGGCCCGCGCAAATAGGCGAGTAGTGCTGAGAAGGCCCTTCCATGCAAGTTGTGTACGAGTAGCAATAGGAATGGATGTCGAGCGCAACGAAATCATGAAGTACACCATGGTTGGCACCACCAGAATCATTGCGAAATAGACGTAACCCATTAGAACGGTGGTGGCCGTAGTCAATAACAATGCATTGGCGCGTAACGGCGACGCGGCGCGTGGGTGACGCTGGTCAAGTAATGCAGCACTAGTGCCGTAGTCATAACGCTGTTTCAGCATTTTTCGCATTGATGAACGTGGGGTATGTGGACATTCAATCGACGGTACGTAACGGCAACTAATTCCGTTCTCAATCAGTCTCCACACTAAATCGACGTCTTCGCCCATTCGGATTGAATCATCAAATCCGCCGGCTTTGCGAAGCAATTGCACATCGCAGACAAGAACAGTTGCTGGCAGGTATGACACACGAGACATAGGCCGAACTAGAGCAGGAATGGGGCCAAGATCTAGAGGTGAATGATGAGACTCGAACTCACTAATGAATGATTGATTATTGGTGCACGTGATTCGGGGAGCTACGGCTCCAACGTGAGCGTCAATGACATACGCAGCGAGTGTTGCGATTTGCTGTGACGTGACCATGACGTCAGTATCGACACATGCCACCACTGCTGTTGTGACAGTTGCGATGCCGGTATTGCGAGCAGCCCCGGGTCCTTTGTTTGTGTCATGCCTGATCACACGAGCGCCATCAATGTTTACAGCATGTGGCGATGCGTCATCCACAATGATGATTGTGAGTCCCACGAGTGATGTAACAAGTTTCTTAAGGTCCGCAAGGGATTCTGAACTCGTGATGTACGCAGGAATCACCACCGTGATGTCAGACAAGGCTGCGGTGTTCTTCGGCATAGGGTGAACTGCACCGGTTGCCAACAAACGATCCGTCAGTTGTGCGTGATTCTCTGGTAATAGTGAATTGGTCTCGATGGCATCCAATATTTTTGATCCAGCGTCTGTAACACCGAAGTAAGTAAGTGGAGAACCTGCGAGTACACCGTTCTTGTTGCGAGAACGGAACCATTGATCATCAGGGATAAGTCTGACTGTCATTGTGCGTCACCAAGCCATTCACGAGACAGTGTCACGAGATGCACGGCAAGACGTGACGAATACAGCTTCATAACTGCAATGCCGTGTTCACTTGTTGCAGTTGTCGGGTCACCAAGAACACCATTGGTTGATACGCCAACAACACCGCTGGTACGCATTTGAGCCACAAGGCTGGATGCGTCGCCGACAGTCCCTCGTTCGATTCGATCTGTTTGTACTTTTGAAGGAGCTATATGGAGCATTACTGATGTTTCTGTGTGTCCGGCGTGCATATCGGCGCCGTCATAAGAAGGTAGAGACCACATTGAGTGCCGTATCTTTTCGTGCGTTAACGCTGAACTAATGCTGGCAAGCGCATCAGCATTTCCGCCGTGTCCATTGACAATGCACACGCCCCGAGCCCACGACGCAGATCGACAAATAGCGACGACTGAATCAGCCAAGGCTGCAGACCCCGTACTGAGTGTTCCGGGGAATCCGGCGTGCTCGTCGCTTGCAGAGATTGCAATAGTTGGTGCCACCATGAATGAGTCTGTCTTGATTTGCGAATCACGCAGCGCTTGGGCAACAACTGCATCGATGATGATGGTGTCTGTATCTAAAGGCAAATGTGGCCCGTGCTGTTCAAATGAACCAAGCGGTAGCAGTAAGACAATTGAAGTCGTGGAGTTCAGACGTGCGGTCGTCATGTTAATTGTGTGGGGGTGTTGATGATGACCCAAAACGGTTACGAAAATGTCGAACAATTTCCAACGTTATGGTTGCTCCGATGGCAATTGAAAAGGCCACAAGAAAAGCCTTTGTGTGATTGTCTTGAAATGACCGACCACCAATGAAACCAAGAAGTGTTCCGTACATGGCCCAGATTGGAGTCGCAACAGCGATCCATTTCATGAACCAACGTCGATCTTGATTAGTGATGCCACAACTGAGAGTAAGAAGTGTGCGCCCACCCGGAATAAATCGCGCAGTGATTAGGAGTTCGCCGCCGCGCAATTGAATTTGGTTGTGTGCCCACTGAAGCCGACGCTGACCTTTTTCGCTCCGTTCGTATCTCTTTCGAATTGAAGTTGAGAATCGATTTCCAATTTGATAACTGATGTTGTCTCCGGTAAATGCGCCTGCAGCAGCCGCGACGATTACTAAGGACCAGTGAAGTTGATGCAGTCCAGCGCTTACTCCGCCAATGATTACTAGTGATTCGCTTGGAACAACTGGAACCACAGAATCAAGCAGTGCAATAGAGAAGATCACTACATAGAACCAAGGTGACCCTGAATAATGCTCGAGCCAATTAAAGAATGAATCGAGAAACGAAAGCACGAATTGAGGCTAGACGGTTGAGCCCGTGACTGGGGGCTCGGTTCCGGACAAGAGGCGCTTGATATTTGACGCATGTCGAATTTCCACCAAGGCACCTATTCCGATGAGTGCGAAGATTTCCCAACCTGGTGTTCCGCTAATGATGAATGCAACAACTAGTACCGGCACGATTGCAATTGATGCAATGGATGCCTTTTTTGTTGCTTTTGTTAGTAGCACCCATGTCAACGCAGCGCCGATCAGAAGAAAGGGGTGGAGCGGCAACAAACTTCCGGCTCCAGTTGCAACGCCCTTGCCGCCTTTGAATTTGCGCGTGACTGGAAATACATGTCCTAACACGGTTGCAGCTGCACATGCGTATGCAATCGGGCGATCCGACATCACCGCAGCGACGGGAAGCGCTCCCTTGAGGGCGTCACCGACGAAAACAAGAACGCCGTACTTAGTTCCGAGTGCTCGGGCGACATTGCTAGCGCCTGGATTACCTGAACCGAATGTTGTGATGTCGATGCCCTTTGACTTCGCAATCAGAATTGCTATGGGCAAGGTGCCGCAGAAATAGGCGATGATGATCGCAAGTACCGCGACAAAAGAATTCACGTAGAAACTTTACTCTTTATGAGGGTTCGTGCTGGCTTTGAATGGTCCATTGATGGGCGGGGAACAAGTGACACAGGAACTGAAGGCAAGAGCACTTCGCCATGACCTGTTACGCATTCTGGGTCTGGGCCATCCAATGGAAGCCCGGTAAAGAACTTGGCAGCCATGCAGCCACCCTGGCAAGCGTCGAATGCGCCACATGATGCACATGCGCCTGCGCTTTGTGGTTCGCGCAGTTCTGTGAATAGATCTGATTCGCGCCATACGTGGGTGAAACCACCATCTTCTAGAACGTTGCCCGCTTTGAAGGTGTCATGAATAACAAATGGGCAGGCATAGACATCGCCGATTGGGTCGATGAGGCACACCACTCGGCCAGCACCACACAAGTTCAAGCCTGGCAATGATTCGCCGAATGCATTGAGGTGGAAAAACGAATCACCAGTAAGGACGTTTTCTCCGTGCGCAAGCAACCAATTGTAGATCTGGCGCTGTTGTGCATTTGTGGGGTGAAGTTCATCCCATGTATCTGCGCCTCGTCCGGCTGGGCGCAACCGCGTAATGCGCAACTGTGCTCCGTATGAATCAGCAAGCGCTTTGAATGCATCAAGTTGATCGACGTTATGGCGAGTTACGACGACTGAAATTTTGAATTGCCCGAATCCGGCTGCCTTCAAATTGTCCATCGCGCGAATTGCTGTGTCGTATGAACCTTCACCGCGTACAGCGTCATTGGTAACTGCGTCAGTTCCGTCAAGGCTGATTTGAATATCTAGATAATCCATAGCGGCAAGACGTTCTGCATTCTTCTTGTCGATAAACGCTCCGTTAGTAGAGAACTTGACACCAATGTTGTTAGCAATTGAATGCTCAACAATTTCAAAGAAGTCACGGCGAATCATTGGCTCGCCACCACCGATATTGATGTAGAACACTTGCAATGCAGCAAGTTCATCAAGAACGGCTTTCGCTTGTTCCGTTGACAGTTCACGGTCATCGCGTTGTCCGCTACTGGACAAACAATGAACACATGCCAAGTTGCACGCATACGTGAGTTCCCATGTGAGACAGATAGGGGCATCGAGCCCCTGCTTCATTTGTTGGCCGAGGCTATGAGAGGACACGAATTATCTCCGATGTAGTGAGTGAAGAAAGAGCTTCAATGAATGAGGGCCACCGTGATTCGGCGACGCCTTCAGCAACGAACGTGTCGCGCAAAGATGGATGTTCGCCCATTGTCTTGACAACACGAACAATGTCTGGGTGACGAAGAAAAACTAAACGACGGTTTCCGTAGTGATAGGCGAGCGCACCAAACGGTTCAGGCCGGATCGCGACTTGAGGGTGCAGTTCGCACGCGGACTCAAGCGTGACTGTCATGAGGCGTGTAACTAGTTAGTAAACGCCGCACATGCCGTCGATAGAAATCTCCTCGACGAGGAGTTCCTCGACGATGGGGCTTTCCACGCTGGCTGAGGCCTGCTCGGGTACTGACTGTGTGGCTGTGTCCTTATCCATGCCTACGAGAGTACCCGCCACAGAGCCCACTAGAGAATATGTGGTGTGAATGAGTAATCTCAGGGGTGAACCTGCCAGGCACCTGGCAGCCAAACAAGGGGGCTCCCAT
>JBILOM010000006.1:0-23702 GCA_044374495.1 Ilumatobacteraceae bacterium
TTCGGCCAGTGATTCCATGGTCTTTTGCTTCTTTGCGCACGCTAAAGCTTCGTAAGTTCCGTCCCTGCGTAGCGCCAACTGCTGCTATTCCATATGCAACAGGATCAGCTCCCATGGTGAGACCGCCAATTGCTGTTGCATCTGTAGGAATAATTTCGAACGCTGCGTTGGCGACAGCAATCATTCCGTCTGGACGACACATTGTTTGCTTCGTATCAAGGAACCATGTGCTTTTGCGTCCCGACTTCAATGTGAAGTCACCAGTTTTCAATGAGTGCTGAAAGACATGGTCGCGAAGAGTGGCCAGCACTGGAGACAACGGTGGCAAACCTTCAGGTGTGTGTGGAAATTCTGCAGACATCGTGTAACCCTATTTCTCTAGTAGCGAATCAATTGCACGGCCCGCATGTCGCAATACACGAGACAAGTCAAACGCTGCATCAATCTGTTTAGCCGTCAATGTCACTTTTGCATCGGTCGCTAACACTTCTCGCAAGTGAGTTCCAGAGGAAATTGCAGTCGCCGCAGCTGCTTGCACAATTCGGTACGCATCGTCTCGTGTCATACCTGACTCAACAAGAGCAAGTAACACCGACTGAGAGAACACAACCCCATGAAGTGCATTCAAATTCCTCTTCATACTTTCCGTATCAACTTCAAGATTTGCTAACAACCGAGCCATGCGGCGTGCCATGTACACGGCTAGTGATGCCGAGTCTGGCAACACAATTCGTTCAGCAGACGAATGTGAAATATCGCGTTCATGCCACAACGGGACATCTTGCAAGCCAACTTGAGCATTAGCACGCAACACGCGTGACAAACCACTAATTGTCTCTGCCGAAATCGGGTTGCGTTTGTGTGGCATTGCGCTTGAACCTTTTTGTCCAGGTGCGAACCCTTCGCGTACTTCGTTCACTTCTGTTCGTTGCAGGTGGCGCAATTCCACCGCGATTGATTCAAGGGTTGTTCCAACAGATGCACACGCATACAGAAACTCAGCATGTCGATCGCGTGCCACTACTTGTGTTGCAGGAACCGGAGTCAGCGACAAATGCTGGCCAACACGTGCTTCCACTTCAGGCTCGATATTGGAATAAGTGCCAACAGCGCCAGACAACTTGCACACTGCGATTGCATCACGCGCGCGCAAGATGCGCTCACGATCGCGCTTGACTTGCGCTCCCCACAGTGCAACCTTCGCACCGAATGTTGTTGGCTCTGCGTGTATGCCATGAGTACGGCCAATCATGGCTGTGTCGCGATGTGTCGTTGCCAATGTGGTGATTACATCAATGAGGTCATTGAGCGAATCATGAATCAGTGTTGAAGCATCACGCAATGCCCAGCACAAACCAGTATCAACCACGTCGGTACTCGTGAGTCCGTAATGAATCCATGAACCAGCAGGGGCGCCAATGCTTTCCTGTAAGACATCAACAAAAGCAGCCACATCATGGTTCGTAATTGCTTCACGAGCTTCCACGCGCGCAACAAAAGCAGCATCTATTACTGGGGCTTTGCGTCTGCACTCTTCAGCAACTGATTTCGGTACAACACCCGTAGCGGCTAACGCATCAGTAACAGCAAGCTCAATCTCGAGCCATCGAGACATCTTTGCCTCTTCTGAAAACAATGCATCAGTATCTGGCGTTGAGTACCGCTTGATCATTAACGCACCACCATGGCATCACGCGATGGGCCGGTGCCCACCATAGAAACAGGAATTCCGGTTTCGCGTTCGACAATCTTCACAATCTGTTGCGCACTCTGTGGCAAATCAGCAAATTTCGTGATTCCTTCAGTGCTTGATTTCCATCCGGGCAAAGTTTCATATACCGGAACTGCATGCGCCAACATGTCGGGGCGGTCTGGGTAATTGCGCATCACAGTGCCATTCATGCTGTACCCAGTACATACCTTCACTTCATCGAACGTATCCAGAACGTCAAGCTTTGTCAGCGCAATTTCGGTTAACGAGTTCACGCGTGTGGCGTGACGCAACATCACGGTGTCAAGCCAACCTGTGCGACGACGACGACCAGTAACCGTTCCGTATTCACGACCAATATCTACAAGCGCTTCACCAAGCGCATCAGTAAGTTCTGAAGGGAAAGGTCCCATGCCTACGCGTGTTGTGTATGCCTTCGTAATCCCCACAATGCGATCAATATGGCGTGGTCCAAGCCCACTACCGATTGCTGCGCCACCGGAAATTGGGTTCGACGAAGTTACGTACGGGTACGTGCCGTGATCGATATCAAGGAACGTTGCTTGTGCGCCTTCCAACAAAATGTTCTCTCCGCGTTCGCGGGCATCATGCAACAAGTTCACAGTGTCTGCAACATACGGTGCAAGGCGTTGGGCGAATGCGACAAACGCTGACACAACTTCTTCCACATCAAACGTGTCGCCACCAACATCGCTTACTTCGCGACGAGCTGCTATTGCACGTTCGCGCACACGCTGTTCGAAACTCTTGATATCAAGAACTTCACCAACGCGAATACCTGCCCGCTTGACCTTGTCAACATACGCAGGTCCGATGCCCTTCAATGTTGTGCCAATTTTCCCATCGCCGCGCGCAGCTTCAAGAGCTGCGTCCATGGCTTGGTGCCACGGGAAAATCAGATGCGCAAGGCTAGAAACTTTCAAACGAGCAGTAGAGATGCCACGCGATTCAAGAGCGTCGATTTCCTTAAACAAAGTTGGCAAGTCAACAACGACACCGTTACCAATTACTGGGGTAACTGTGTCGTAAAAGACCCCACTTGGTGTCAGCTGTAATGCGTACTTTTGATCACCAATAACAACGGTGTGGCCGGCATTGTGGCCGCCTTGATAGCGAGCAACAATCTGATGAGAAGCGGCAAGGAGGTCAATAACTTTGGCTTTGCCCTCGTCACCCCACTGGGTACCTACAACAACGGTGACGCTCATACACGCTCCTCCTTCGGAACGTGAATTAACTCTACTTGGTACAGGCGAAACTCATCCGCTCCCTTTCATCGCCCGCAGGTAGATTTCTCTATGTGATTGCAATCCTTCGCCGCCAGACATGGTCAGCCATGACCAATGCCGACAAGGAAGCCCTCTGCGACCGCGGCCTCGACGACATCTTCGACGCTGGTCTGCGCGCCTCTATTGGTGCCCTTATTGAAGACGTTCGTGTTCGGGGCGACCAGGCGGTGTGTGACGCGCTCCAGAAATTCGACGGCATCACTCTGACTCCAAGCCAATTACGGGTTTCAGCGCAAGAGATCGCAGATGCACGCATCGACCCAGCCATCGAGAACGCCATCATTGACGCCATTTCTCACTTACGCGCCTTCAACGAAGAGCTGCGTGAGAGGTCGAGCGACTGGCAGATGGAGCTGGAAAACGGCCTCATCGCCGGCGAGAAGATCACGCCTATTTCCAGTGTCGGTCTGTTCGTGCCAAGCGGCAAGGCCAGCTATCCATCAGTTGCCTGCCAACTTGGCGTCCCTGCAGTTGTTGCGGGTGTGCAAAACATCGTTTTGGTCGTGCCGCCCGTCCCCGGTGGTAACGGCGAAGTTGACCCTGCTGTATTGGTGGTGTGTCGCCTTCTTGGAATCACCAACGTGTTTCGTATCAATGGCCCTGCTGGAATTGCTGCTCTTGGTTTCGGCACCGAGACAATTCCACGCGTACGCAAAGTAGTTGGACCAGGAAGTCCTGCAGTCACGTTGGCTCAAGTGGAAATGCAACGCCATGGTCTAGCCACCATGATGCTGCTTGGCCCAACAGAAAGCCTTCTTGTTGCAGACCACACCGCGCATGTTGGCAAGGTTGCATCTGACCTTCTTATAGAAGCCGAACACGGCACCGATTCATCTGTTGTGCTTGTCTCCACTTCTGAAGAACTCATTGATGCAGTTGAAGCAGAACTACAGATTCAACTGGCAGATCTTCCCGATGTTCGCGCCGAAGCTTGCCGTGCCTCACTTGGGCCGAACGGTGGTGCAGTACTTGTCTCCACATTGAATGAAGCAGTTGAAGTAGTCAACATGTACGCACCTGAACATTGCCAAATTGCAGTTGACGCACAGTACGAAGAACGTGTAGTCGACGCAATTGTCAATGCAGGTGAAATCTTGATTGGTCAACACACACCATTCAGTGCTGGAAACTTCATTATTGGTGCACCAGCATCATTACCAACTAGTGGTTTTGCGCACGTGTCTTCCGGCATCACTGTTGAAGCTTTCCTAAAGCGCACAGCAGTTGCACAAGCAAACGAGCCCGCATTGCGTCGCATGGCAGACAACATCATTGCATTTGCAGACCACGAAGGTTTCCCTGCACACGGCAACGCAATCCGCCGCCGCTTTTCTTTGTAACTACACAGTTAGCGGAAACGCTGAAATAAACGAAACCATGTCAGCGGCAAGTTCTTCACCAAGATCTTCTTGAATAAAGTGACTTGCTCGATACACCTTGTGGTTGATGCCTGGTAATTGAGTACCTGGAATGCCATCTCGATATTGCTTACCCATTTCCATATAGGTGAAAGGGCAACGGTCGCCCCAAATGGTTAACACTGGTTTCGTAAAAGTGTTGAACACTTCCCATGCAGCATCACCCTTTTCGCGTTCTTTGTCGTCGGCCGAAATCGGTACCAACATCGGAAAGCGGCGAGCGCCGGCAGAGAACTCGTGCGAGGGGAACGGAGCGTCATAAGCGGCAAGAGATTCTGGTGACAATTTCGACAAACACCAACCCTGGACAATCTTCGACGGAGTGAGTTCTTTTACTTCTTGGGCATACATGCGCCATGCAAGAAAGTAGAACGCTGGGCCAGCCTCAACGAGTGCATGAACTTTGTCGGCATTGATACTGTCATCGTCGTTCACAGTTGCTCGCCAATCCATGTTCATCATGTCCTTCATGATTTGCGGATCAAATGGTTGTTGCGCGGTGATGAACGGAACCGCAGGTCCTGAACGAGGCAAACCAGTGTTTGAAAAGACAACACGTGCGAAACGATTAGGAACTTCTGAAATAACTCGACCACCGATAAGGCCGCCCCAGTCTTGACCGAAGAATGTGAGATTCGTGAGATTCAATTTCTCCACAAGTTCACGCACCCACGCAACGTGATTGCTGTATGTATACGCCAGTTCATCAGTCGGTTTATCTGAACGACCAAAACCGATGAGGTCCGGAACAATAACGCGGTAACCCGCAGCAACAAGTGGCGCCACCATCTTGTGATACAGGTATCCCCACATTGGTTCACCGTGCAACAACAACATCGTTTCTTTTGCATCGCCTGGACCAGCATCCACATAAGCCATCTGCAACCCTGCACCAACTGTCACCTCATGAACTGGCCAGTCATAGCCACCTACATTCTTGAAACAAGATTCAGGAGTACGCACCACCTCACCAACAGTGGGGACAATACGACGTTCAGGCAAGCTCATTGCCGAAGTGTAGAAGCATCTCTCCCGCGGTTATTCACCACGGGATAACACATACCATTCAGATGGCCTTACCGGCCAGTGACAACAAGTTCTCCGTCGGCAACATCAACGGAGATGACACCGTCATCGCAAACGCGGCCTTCAAGAATGATGATGGCTGCTCTATCTGCAATCTCTCGCTGAATGAGGCGCTTGAGGGGCCGAGCACCGAAAGACGCATCAAATCCGCGAGTACCTAACCACAAGCGAGCTGCCGCAGAAACTTCCAAAACCAATCTGCGCTCAGCCATGCGCTGAACCAGATGCTCTAACTGAATACCAACGATGTGGCTGAGGTCATCCTCTGTCAACGAACGGAATCGCACGATTTCATCAATTCGGTTCACGAACTCTGGACGGAAGTATTCAATTGGTTCGCCCTGCAAGTTGCTTGTCATGATCAACACAACATTGGTGAAGTCAACAGTGCGGCCTTGGCCATCAGTCAAACGGCCATCGTCAAGTACTTGCAGCAAAATGTTGAATACATCAGGATGTGCCTTTTCCACTTCGTCTAACAACACAACGCTGTACGGGCGACGACGAACAAGTTCTGTCAGTTGGCCACCTTCGTCGTACCCGACATAACCGGGGGGCGCACCGATGAGGCGTGACACGGAATGCTTTTCCATGTACTCACCCATATCAATGCGAACCATTGCTTTTTCATCGTCGAACAAATACTCAGCTAGTGCTCGCGCAAGTTCTGTTTTGCCAACACCTGTCGGACCAAGGAACATAAACGAACCGATTGGTTTATCTGGGTCCGATAAACCGGCGCGGCTGCGACGAATGGCGTTAGCTACTGCTGTTACCGCATCATTCTGACCAATGACACGTTTATGCAACTGATCTTCAAGATGAACAAGCTTTGCCATCTCGCCTTCCAACAATTTACTTACGGGTACACCAGTCCATTTAGAAACAACTTCGGCAATGTCTTCAGCATCAACTTCTTCTTTCAACATTCGTTGTGTTGATTGCAGTTGATCAAGGTGAGCTGTTGCATCATTGATGCGGCGTTCAAGTTCAGGAATGCGACCGTATTGAATCTCTGAAGCTTTTGTCAGGTCAGTTTCCCTCTCCACAGCAGAACGCAAAGTCTCAAGTTCTTCCTTCAATGTACGAATTGCAGAGATTGCTGAACGCTCAGCATCCCAATGCCCCTTCATCACGTCAGCTTCCAACTGCAAGAGTGTCAGTTCTTCTACGAGAGTGCTGAGGCGGTCTCGTGACGCGGAATCAGTTTCCTTCTCTAGTGCGACTTTCTCAATTTCTAATTGCAAAATACGACGCTGCACAATGTCAATCTCGGTTGGTAGTGAGTCAATCTCAATACGAAGCTTGCTTGCTGCTTCATCCATAAGGTCGATTGCTTTGTCTGGCAGGAATCGATTCGTGAGATAACGATTCGATAACACCGCTGCACTGACCAGAGCAGAGTCTTGAATTCGCACACCGTGGTGCACTTCATAACGTTCTTTCAACCCACGCAAAATTGCGATGGTGTCAGCAACTGTTGGCTCGCCTACGTATACCTGTTGAAAACGACGTTCGAGAGCTGGATCTTTCTCTACATATTTACGGTATTCATCAAGAGTCGTTGCACCAATCATGCGCAATTCTCCACGCGCAAGCATTGGCTTGATCATGTTGCCCGCATCCATAGCGCCCTCAGCACCGCCTGCACCAACCATTGTGTGCATTTCATCTACGAACGTAATTACTTCGCCTTCTGCATCAGTGATTTCTTTAAGAACTGCTTTAAAGCGTTCTTCGAATTCGCCGCGGTATTTCGCTCCAGCTACCAACGAGCTGATATCAAGTGAAATCAAACGTTTACCTTTGAGTCCTTCTGGCACATCGCCGTCAGCAATACGGCGGGCAAGTCCGTCAACAATTGCGGTCTTGCCAACTCCAGGTTCACCAATAAGAACAGGGTTGTTCTTGGTGCGGCGAGAAAGCACTTGGATCACTCGACGGATTTCTTCATCGCGTCCAATAACAGGGTCAATCTTTCCTTCACGAGCGCGTGCTGTGAGATCAATGCCGTATTTCTCTAACGCTGCGAACTGCGATTCAGGATCTGGCGAAGTAACTCGGTGTGAACCGCGAACCTCTTTCAATGCCTGCAACATTTCCTCGCTGCCAATACCGATGCGCTGATTCATTGCCAGAACCAGATGCTCTACAGATACATAGTCATCTTTTAGGTCTTTACGAATTGAATCTGCGTTAGCAAGAACATTGCCCAGTTCGCGGTTCATGCGTGGTTCAGCGCCACCAGTCGCGCGCGGCAGTTTGGCCACCACTTCATCAGCCTTCGATTGCACCATGCCTGGTGCTATGCCGAGTTTCTGCAAAAACGCAGGAACAATTGTGTCGGTTTGCCCGGCTACTGCACTGAGAACGTGATCAACCGTTACTTCGGGGTTGCCAAGAGTTCTTGCAGAATCACTCGCTGCTGCAATCGCCTCTTGTGTCCGAGTAGTCCATTTCTTTGGGTCGATAGCCATAACTGTGTTTCCTTATCGGTCGGGGTCAAAAATGCTGGGGCGCTCGCCGAAGCGGGCCATTGCTTGTCGCAGCGGGACAATGTTGCTGCGGCTACGTGATTCAATTTCAGTGATGGCATGCATGAGGCCTTGACGCAGTTGTTCCACTTCACTGCGAAGGCGCACAACTTCTGCTTCCAAAGTCATGACATGACGAATGCCTTCCAAGTTCATACCCGTGGCTGCTAGTTCAGTGATGCGCAAGAGTCGCGCAATATCTGCGTCGCTGTACCTACGGTTGCCCCCGGTGGTTCGCGCTGGGGTTAACAAACCGCGTCGTTCATAGATGCGCAATGTCTGAGGGTGCATACCTGCAAGTTCGGCTGCAACCGAGATGACATACAAGGCGCGCATCTCGTCGTGGGTCATGATTTGTTACCTGACGCACGAGGTGAGGCAAGTACTTCGCTGAGGCTTTCGATAGCGGAACGCTCTTCATCAGAAAGTTTCGTTGGCACATTTACATCAACCGTGACAATGAGATCGCCCGTTTGTTTTGGTAATTCAATGCCCTTGCCTTTTACGCGGTGACGCGAACCACTTTGTGTTCCTGCTTTCAAGCGCAATGTCACATCGCTTCCGTCAAGCGTTGGTACTGCAATCGTTGCGCCCAACACCGCTTCGGTGAATGACACAGGAACACGAGTTAGCAAGTTCAAGCCCTCGCGTGAGAACAATGGATGCGGTGCAACATTGCATTCCACAAACAAATCGCCGGCGGGACCGCCGTTACGGCCAGGAGCACCACGACCTTTCAGACGAATACGTTGGCCATTGTCAACGCCTGCAGGAATGCGCACGTTCACTTCGCGAGGACGACGTTCAATGCCCGTTCCTCGACATGTAGAACACGGATTTTCAATAATGATGCCGTTACCGCTGCATGAACGACACGGCTGTGAGAACGAAAACATTCCTTGGTTGTCAGCGGTGGAACCGCGGCCTCCACATGCTGCACATGTTTTCGGTGCTGTACCGGCGCGAGCACCAGAACCAGAACATGTTGAGCATTGAGCATCTGCAGTGAGATGCAACGATGTGGTGATGCCATGCGCAGCATCAACAAAGTCAAGTGTCAAAGTGGTTTCAATATCTTGACCGCGCTGCGGACCAGTTGATCCGCCGCCTCGACGTCCGCCGCCGCGTCCAAACATTTGTCCCAAGATGTCACCGAAACCGTCGCCACCCATGTCGAAACGAATGTTTTGCCCGCCAGGTCCGCCGCCGAATCCGCCCATTGGGCCAATGCGACGCACTTCGTCGTACTCTGCACGTTTTTTTTCGTCACCAACAACGTCGTACGCAGCAGAGATGTCCTTGAACTTCTCTTCTGCTACTGCGTTGTCAGGGTTTGCATCAGGGTGGTACTGGCGAGCAAGTCGGCGGTACGCCTTCGTGATGTCTTTGACAGATGCGTCTTTCGACACGCCAAGTACTGCGTAATAGTCCTTTTCGTACCATTCGCGCTGACCTGACATGACTTATCCCCGCACCTTCACCATGGCAGCGCGCAGTACACGGCCCTTCCATTCGTATCCAGTGCGAAGCACTTCAACAACAATTGGTTCTCCGCCGTCACCCTCTTCATGGACAACAGCTTCTGACGTTGTTGGATCAAATGGTTTGTCCAAAAGATCGAGTGCTACAAGTCCTTGCTTCACAAGAGCCGCCATGAGCGCAGACCAAATTGGTTCAACACCATCTGCTCCGTGCGCAAATGCAGCTTCACATGCGTCAAGAACTGGCAGTAACGAATCTGCGATTCGCCCTGTTGCTCTATCAACTTCATCGGACATATTCGAAGAAGCACGCTTTTTGTAGTTTTCAAAATCGGCTTGCAAGCGAAGTGCGATGTCTTTGAACTCATTACGTTCTTGGACAAGCGCATCAATGTCGTGTTCGATTAGTTCAACTATCTCTGCGTCAATGACATCTTCTGGTTGATCAACATTGTCTTCAGACATGAATTACTGCTCATCTACAATTTCAGCATCGACGATGTCCTCGTCGTTTGATGCACCTTGTGCACCTGATGCTGAAGTGCCGGCTGCTTCACTGTCACGAGCTGCTGTCTCATACAACTTCTGGCTGAATGCCTGACTGGCACCCATAAGAGTTTCAGTCGCTGCCTTGATGTCATCGACATTGTTGCCAGCGATTGCGGTCTTCAGAATTCCGAGCGGGCCTTCAACAGCTGCTTTTTCTTCTTCAGTTACCTTGTCGCCTTGTTCCTTCAAGACTTTTTCAGTTTGGTACACAAGAGAATCTGCATTGTTGCGCACTTCTGCCTCGTCGCGACGACGCTTGTCGTCTTCAGCATGTGACTCAGCATCGCGAATCATCTCTTCAATTTTTTCTTTGCTAAGAGACGAAGAGCTGGTGATGGTCATGGACTGCTCTTTGCTTGTGGCGCGGTCCTTCGCTGATACATGAACGATTCCGTTTGCGTCAATGTCGAATGTGACTTCAATCTGTGGCATTCCACGTGCAGCAGGAGGAAGATCAACCAAGTTGAACTTGCCTAGTGACTGGTTGTAGCTAGCCATTTCTCGCTCACCCTGAAGAACATTGATCTCCACTGATGGCTGATTGTCATCTGCAGTGGTGAACACTTCGGTACGGCGAGTAGGAATTGTGGTGTTGCGCTCGATGAGTTTTGTCATCACGCCACCCTTGGTTTCAATTCCCAAAGACAACGGAGTTACGTCAAGAAGCAAGATGTCTTTAACATCACCCTTCAATACACCAGCTTGAACAGCTGCACCGATAGCAACAACTTCGTCTGGGTTAACAGACTTGTTTGGCTCTTTGCCTGTCATGTTGAACACAAGTTCTTGCACTGCTGGCATACGAGTAGATCCACCAACCAGAATGACGTGGTCAACTTGGCTCTTGGTAAGACCAGCATCCTTGATGGCCTGATCAAATGCCACGCGGCAACGCTCGACAAGGTCTGCAGTCATTTCCTGGAACTTTGAACGAGTCAATGATTCGTCAAGGTGCAATGGGCCTTCAGCTGTTGCAGTAATGAACGGCAAGTTGATCTGTGTCTGCTGTGTTTGTGACAATTCAATCTTTGCTTTTTCAGCAGCTTCCTTCAAACGCTGAACAGCCATACGGTCTTGCGCAAGATCAATACCGTGCGCACTCTTGAACTGTTGTGTCAACCAGTCAATGATGCGCTGGTCCCAGTCATCTCCACCAAGGTGTGTGTCACCGTGTGTGCTCTTAACTTCAAAAACACCATCGCCGATTTCAAGAACAGAAACGTCGAATGTTCCGCCACCGAGGTCGAACACCAAAATTGTTTCGTCTTGTGATGATTTGTCAAGGCCGTATGCAAGCGCTGCAGCAGTTGGCTCGTTGATGATGCGCAGAACATTGAGGCCAGCAATTGCGCCAGCTTCTTTTGTTGCGGTGCGCTGTGCGTCGTCGAAATATGCAGGAACAGTGATAACAGCATCTGTGACGGTGTCACCGAGATACGCCTCGGCATCACGCTTCAACTTCATCAGTGTGCGAGCACTGATTTCTTGTGGTGTGTACTTCTTGCCATCAATGTCCTCAGAGGTCCATGTGGTTCCCATCTGGCGCTTGATGCTGCGGAATGTGCGATCTGGGTTGGTGATTGCTTGACGCTTTGCCACTTCACCGACAAGGACTTCGCCGGCCTTTGAAAAGGCAACGATGGACGGCGTGGTGCGGGCACCTTCTGAGTTGGGGATGACGACTGGTTCGCCAGCCTCAAGAACTGAAACGACTGAGTTTGTGGTTCCGAGGTCGATTCCGACTGCTTTTGCCATGGGGGTATGTCTCCTGTACTTGGTTCCGACGAGACGCCGGATACGGGTGGGGTGACTTCACAATAAGGGGTCCTACGAGAGATACCAACCTTTGATATAGAAAAGTTGATACAAAGTGACTCAACATTGGTGAGGGACGCCTGATTACACCGTTTCCTCTCAGGTTTCCTCGGCGGCATGGGCTCAGACCTACGATGAACATGTGCTCGGCAATCTCGTCCTCCTCCGCCACGGTCAAAGTACGTGGAATGAACTCAACCTCTTTACGGGCTGGCACGACGTGCCCCTTTCAGCCCAAGGTGAACAGGAAGCGGCGGCGGCAGGCCCCACCATGGCTGCCGCCGGCCTAGTTTTCGACGTCGCCCATACCTCTTTATTAACGCGCGCCGTAATGACCTGCCATTTGGCACTGTCTGGCATGGGCCAGGTGTGGTTGCCAGTGGAACGCCATTGGAAATGGAACGAGCGTCACTACGGGGCGTTGCAGGGTCTCGACAAAGCAGCAACCACCGCGCAGCATGGCGAAGAACAGACAAAAGTGTGGCGCCGCAGTTACGACGTACCGCCACCACCCGTTGATGCTTCCAGTCCCGAGCACCCTGCAAATGATCCTCGGTATCGCCTTGTGAACCCTGCAGATCTTCCGGCCACAGAATGCCTGAAAGATGTAGTTGAAAGAGTTGTGCCCCATTTTCACGCCACTGTTGTGCCGCAATTGCGCGCAGGTATGAACGTATTAGTTGCGGCTCACGGCAATTCATTGCGTGCATTAGTCATGGCGCTAGAGAACATTTCGCCCGAGAACATTGCCGAATTGAATATCCCTACTGGGGTGCCCCGTCTATACAAATTGTCGGATTCCCTCGCCGTGAATGAAGTCACCTACCTCGGCGATGCCGAGAAAATCAAAGCAGCAACGGATGCTGTGGCGAACCAGGCAAAACCTAAATAGCTCCACTGGTATTTCGGTACTTTCAATAGAAGTACACTTGTGTACATGGCAAGTACTAAATCCAACGTCGACCACCTCCGCAACATCTCACTTTTTTCTGAGTGTTCCGCAAAAGAACTCGGACTCGTAGTTAAGAACTCCACCGAGCGTGTACTCAAAGCAGGAACCATCATCATGGATCAGGGTCAAACCGGCCGTGAGGCATATGTGATTCTCGAAGGTTCTGCCACCATCAAGCGCAACGGCAAGAAGATTGGTTCTGCAAAGGCCGGAGCCGTTGTTGGTGAATTGTCACTTCTTGACAATGGTCCTCGCACAGCTGCAGTCATTGCCGATACTGACGTCACATTGCTCGTCATCTCAGAGCGTGCCCTCAAAGGCGCTATCGACAACATCCCAGCCATTTCACGCAAGTTGCTCAAGGCCCTTGCTACGCGCGTTCGTGAACTCGACCGCGCACATTACGGCTGATACTCATTCTGCTCGGGTAATTTTCCCGACGAATCAGGCTCTGCGGACCTTCGCCCACTAGCGTTGTAACTCATATGAGCACCAACGCTGCCGCCCCCACCGAGAAGACGCCTAAGCGTCTTCACCCGTACCAAATCTCCATTGCCATCGGCCTTGGCGTAGGTACTTTCGCTTTGTTCTCGGGCATCGTCCCGCAGTTCACGCATTGGCACGGCACTTCTGAAATGTCTCGCAAAGTGTTCGATGGAGTTCCCGGACCAATACAAGCTGCGTTCTACACAATCATTCCCGCAATGATCATTTGGGGCTCATTCAAATTTGCTGATCGCATGCGTAACTGGGAACGTGGCGCGCCAGACCGCCGTCGTACTACTCCGAAAAATGCCAAGCGCCGTCTTGCTGATTACCGCGCCGGTGTGTACATGCGCACGTTGTTGCGCGACAGCGCAGCTGGCCTGATGCACTCCATGATGTATTTCGGTTTCCTGATTCTTTTGGGTGTCACCACAGTTCTTGAAGTTGACCACCAATTGCCAGAGTCACTGAAGTTCCTTCACGGTGGCGTGTACCAGGGCTATGTCATGGTGGGCGACTTTGCTGGTCTGATTTTCACCGTTGGCGTCGTATGGGCAATTGTTCGCCGTTACGTACAACGCCCTTACCGCATTCGCATCAAGACAAAGGCCGAGCACGGCATCATCCTTGGTTGCATGTTGCTTATTGGCCTCACTGGTTTCGGCGCAGAAATGTTCCGAATCGCCGTCAGCACTGCTGAAGGTAAGGACATGTCCTTTGAGGCGTGGTCGTTCATTGGGTACCCACTGTCACAACTTGTAGACGGTGCAGCACTGCAAACGCTCGAAAACTGGCACCTATCCATGTGGATATTGCACGCCGTGTCATTCGTTGCTTTCCTTGCGTTATTGCCTCTCACAATGTTGCGCCACATTTTCACTTCGCCACTGAACATGTACCTCAAAGATCGTGATCGTCCAAAGGGCGCAATGCGTGCGATGCCAAACCTCACAGAGACATCACTTGAGACGTTTGGTGCTTCAGTTGTCGAAGACTTCACATGGAAGCAACTTCTTGATACAGACTCATGCACTATGTGCGGTCGTTGCACCAGCGTGTGCCCTGCACATGCAACAGGTAAGCCACTTGACCCGCGTGAAATTGTTCTGAAGACCGGCGAAATCATGGCAGCTACTGCAGCACATGGTTCCGTAACTCCACCATTGTCTATTGACTCTGAAATCAAGATTGGCGCAAACTCATTGTTCGAGCGCATCACTTCAGAAGAAGTATGGGCATGCACAACATGTCGCGCATGTGACGAGATCTGCCCGGTCAACATTGAAATTCTTGACAAGATTCTCGACATGCGTCGTTACTTGTCTCTCATGGAAAGTAACTTCCCTGCAGAACTTGGTAATGCATACCGCGCTATGGAAAACCAAGGCAACCCATGGGGTATGAACCAAGACGATCGTGCCGATTGGGCCAAGGACCTCAACGTTGACGTTGTAGACCCAGGCGCTGCATTCAACCACGAGTACTTGTACTGGGTTGGTTGCGCTGGCTCATTCGACGACAAGAACAAAAAAGTAACGCAGGCTATGGCCAAGTTGCTTGAGCGTGCAGACATTGACGTTGCAATTCTCGGACCAAGCGAAATGTGCACAGGCGACTCTGCACGTCGTTCAGGTAACGAATACTTGTTCCAGATGCTCGCACTTCCAAACATTGAAATGTTGAACGGCATGGGCGTGAAGAAGATCATCACGCAGTGCCCACACTGTTTCAATACGTTGAAGAATGAGTACCCACAATTGGGCGGAAACTACGAAGTTATTCATCACAGCGAGTTCCTTGAACACCTCATCGATACAGGCAAGCTTGATATCCGTAATGCGTCGCTTGAAGATCGCATCACGTATCACGACTCGTGCTACCTCGGTCGCCATAACGACGTGTACATGGCCCCTCGTAAAATTGTTGGCTCTATCAAGGGCGTACAAATTGTCGAGATGCCTCGTAACGGCACACAAGGAATGTGCTGTGGCGCTGGTGGTGCTCGCATGTGGATGGAAGAGTCAATCGGCACCAAGGTGAACGATGAGCGCGCGCAGGAAGCAATCAGCACTGGCGCAAGCCGTGTCGCTACAGCGTGCCCATTCTGTTACATCATGCTTGACGACGGTGTAAAGGCTGCTGGCAAGGAAGAGTCAGACGTGAAAGTTGCAGACATTGCAATCCACTTGCTCGATGCATTGGAAAACGGCGAGCGTAATCTGGCTAACCAGAACGCACCACTCGCCGGTTCAGTCGGCGAATAACTACTTCCCTATTTTTGGGGAACGTACGTAGACAAGAAATTACCCAGACGGCCAATGGCCTCTGTTAAATCCTTTGCCCACGGCAAGGTGACAATACGTAAGTGGTCTGTGCTTGGCCAGTTAAAGCCTGAACCCTGTACCACTAGCACGTGTTCTGCACGCAAGAAATCAAGCACGAATTGGCGGTCATCTTTGATCGGGTACATCTCTTGATCAATCTTCGGGAACACATACAGCGCACCCTTTGGTTCCACCACGCTGACGCCGGGAATTGCGCGTAGCGCAGTAACTGCAGCATCACGCTGTGCAAGCAAGCGTCCACCGGGAAGCAACAAATCTTGAATGCTCTGACGACCGCCCAATGCGGTTTGAATTGCGTGTTGTGCTGGCACGTTCGCGCACAAGCGCATGTTGGTCAGCATCTGAATGCCTTCGATATAACTAGCGGCATGCTTGCGTGGGCCAGTGACCATCATCCAGCCAGAGCGAAAGCCAGCAAGACGGTACGCCTTTGATAATCCGTTAAAAGTAAACACAAGACAGTCAGGTGCAAGTGCCGCAAACGTGTGATGCACAGCGTCTCCGTACAAAATCTTGTCGTAGATTTCATCAGCGAATACAACAAGGTTGTGCTCAATCGCTAGGTCAGCAATTTCACGCAAGATCTTCTTGCTATACACAGCACCCGTTGGGTTGTTTGGGTTGATAACAACAATGGCGCGAGTCTTTTTCGTAATCTTCGAACGAATGTCGTCGAGATTCGGATTCCACTCATTGTCTTCATCACACAAGTAATGAATTGGTGTTCCGCCAGCCAAGCTTGTTGATGCAGTCCACAACGGATAATCCGGCGCAGGAATCAGAACTTCATCGCCACCATTAAGCAATGCATTCAATGACAACTGAATCAGTTCGCTGACGCCGTTACCCAACCAAATGTCATCAGGGTCCGTGATGTCAATGCCTTTTGTTTGGTAATGCTGCACAACTGCGGTGCGTGCTGAACGAATACCTTGTGAATCGGAATAGCCCTGTGATTCCTGCAAGTTCCGAATAACGTCAACTAAAATTTCAGGCGGTGCTTCAAAACCAAACGGCGCAGGGTTACCAATGTTCAGTTTGGTAATGCGGTGACCTTGTTCTTCTAGGCGCTTTGCTTCTTCCAGCACTGGCCCACGAATGTCGTAGAGAACGTGTTCAAGCTTGTCTGACTGCTTGATGTCTTTCGGAGTCATTACTGAAAATTCTCAAAATACCGCGACGGGGTTGGGCCGCGTTGTCCTTGATACTTTGAACCTTTTGCACCAGACCCGTACGGCTTCTCAGCAGGCGATGTCATCTTCATGAAACTGATTTGACCAATCTTCATACCCGGGTACAACGTGATCGGAAGGTTCGCCACATTTGCCAATTCCAATGTCACGTGGCCATCGAAGCCAGCATCAATAAAGCCTGCTGTGGAATGAATAAGAAGCCCGAGGCGACCAAGAGAGCTCTTACCCTCAACGCGTGCCACCAAATCGTTTGGCACAGCAACGCGCTCAAGCGTGGAACCTAGAACAAATTCGCCTGGGTGCAGAATGAAGACGCCATCAAGGGGGATGTCCACCAGTTCGGTGAGGTCAGTCATGTCTTTCTTCACATCGATGATGCCAGCAGTGTGATTACGGAATACCCGGAACAGGTTGTGCACCTTGATATCGATACTGCTTGGCTGCACGCACGCCTCATCGAATGGCTCGATGATGATACGGCCAGCGGCCAGTTCGGTACGGAGGTCACGGTCAGACAGAATCACGAATGAAACCTTACCCAACGGGGCTCTTGACACCCCGATGAATTCACTTCTGACCGATGAAAGCGCCCCAGAAATGCCCAGTTACATCGTATGAGCGAGTCCTGAGGTCATCTTTGGCACCATGCCGAAGTCAAGCGACAGGTCAGTTTGACCAATCTTCATAACCTTCGTTATGGCCTGCGTCGTTGAGGAGTTCTTGTCGCGACCAGGACGGTCTGGGATGGTGGGTCGGTAATTATCTGGGTAGGTCACGATCAGTTTGTATCGACCTCCAGGCAAGCCGGTGAATCTGAATGCACCGTTTGCATCCGATACGACCGGCTTCACAGTCTTGCCGAAGAGGTCCTTGACTACTTTGCCCTTCACCGTCAACAACTTCACTGTGACGCCCTCAATTCCGCC
Organism: Ilumatobacteraceae bacterium; assembly: GCA_044374495.1. GTDB lineage: Bacteria > Actinomycetota > Acidimicrobiia > Acidimicrobiales > Ilumatobacteraceae > UBA2093. The sequence continues at coordinate 17,807 of JBILOM010000006.1, forward strand.
GTCACCAGGGCCTTGGTAGCCGTCACCATTGAGGTCACGCCACACCTTGTCACCGAGGGTCACCGATGGAACGGTGGTCGGAACAATGGTCGGCATCAATACCCCAGTAGCAATTCCTGGGCCAGTTGCTCCTTTGAAGGAGTTAGCAATTGAGTATTTCACGGGTTCCGTCACAGTTCCCGAGAAACCTTTCTTGTGAACAAACGACACTTTGCCTGTCTTCACGTCAACGGTGTACGTACCATCAGCGGTCTTCAGTTTGGTCAATGTACACGTAACGACCTGTCCTGTTGTTCCCAGCGCATCCATTTTTTCCACTGTCGTAGTTCCGCACAAACGGACACTGGACGGCACGAGCGACAACTTCTCGCCGGTGCTGTCAATAGTTCCACCATCGTCGTTCAACCACGGAGACAACGTAATCTTCGCCCCTTGTTTTGCCTTGCCAGTATCAATCGAGGCTGCTGGTTCCGGAACAACAACTTTTACTATCGGCGCTGCGGCTGCCACAGGACGTGGTGCAACTGTCGGGGTAATAGTCGCGTTAACAAAGCGACCAAGGCTGTCTGCCACTTGATACACAACTGGTGTTGCAGTTCCAGAGAAAGTTGGCAACGGATCAAAAGTGACAGTCCCATCAGCATTCAAGGTGTAGGTTCCCTCATTCGGAACACTAACGACAGACTTCGTGCAATCGTTTGGTTTCTGCACTGGCTCGACACCGCACAACTTCAATGTGATTTTTGAAACAGGGGCAAGTGAACTGAAGAAGTCGTTAGCAAGTGGTGTGTACGTCTGATCGACGTCGTGTTTGTCAGAGATCGCGTCGTTGGTCGCCGATGGTGGTGCAGGAACAATCGGAGTCAATGTACTAGTTGCTGTTTTTCCAAGAGCATCAGTAACACGATACGTAATTGGTGTCTTCGTACCAGGCATGATTGAGGCTGATGCCGTAAATGTAACTATTCCGGTTGCTGGGTCAAGTACGTAGGTACCTTCACCCACAATCGTGACCGAGTTATCTGCATCACATGTGGTGGTGCCAGGAGTAAACAAGCAGGTTGCAGTAGCACCGGTTGTTGCTAACCCAGCTCCCGTCGCGAGACCAGCGGTACCAGTCGTAGTTGTAAACGAGATTGTTGCGCCTGGCAGCACCAACTTGGTTTCAGGTTTCGCAGTCGGTGCGTCAGGTGCTGAAACTGTCGGCGTGATTGTTGCATTGACGTAACGACCCAAATTGTCGGCAACTTGATACGTAGGCGCCGTTGCGACAGTGCCGGTAAACGATGGCAGCGGATCAAAGGTCACAACACCAGTCGTTGAGTTCAGGGTGTATGTACCTTCGTTGGGAACTACAAGTGTGGTCTTGTCGCAACTATTTGGTGTTTGTAGCGGATCAAGACCGCACAGTTTCAGAGACGCTTTTACAGCCGGAGTCATCGAACTGAATGAGTCATTAGACAGTGGGCTAATTTCCTGATTCATGTCGTATGGCCCAGACGACACATCGTTCGTTGCCACAGGTGGGTCAGGAATAATCGGAGTCAACGTACTAGTTGCAGTCTGACCCACAATGTCAGTCACGCGATATGTAATCGAAGGCTTCGTACCAGGCATAGCTGAGCTCAAAGCAGTGAATGTCACGATGCCAGTCGCAGGGTCGAGCACATATGTGCCTTCACCTGTGATTGTGACTGAGTTATCTGCATCACATGTAGTGGTGCCAGGAGCAAAAAGACACGTAGCGGTTGCACCTGTTGTTGCAAGGCCTGTACCCGTGGCCAAGCCGGATGAACCAGTGATTGTTGTGAATGCAACAGATGAACCTGGCAGTACAATCTTTGTTTCTGGGGTAGCAACTGGTGCTGCAGGCGGGTCAACGGTCAGAGTAATTGTTGATGACACCGTGCGATTCAAAATGTCAGTGACTTGATACGTCACCGGTGCTGCTGTGCCGGCAAACGAAGGCAACGGATCAAACGTCACAACACCAGTCACAGGGTCAACGGTGTACGTACCCTCGCCAGGAACAGTCAAAGAAGTCTGCGTGCAACTATTCGGAGTCTGAACAGGACTAATGCCACACAACTTCACCGTTGTTGCAACGAATGTTGCAGAAGGGGCACCGGGCGTGTCGTTGGTAACAGGATTTAGGGTTTGATTCGTGTCGTACGCACCACGGCCAGTATTCGGTGTGGCGGTAGGAACTGGTGGCGGTGTCACGGTCGGAGTGATTGTCGCATTAACAGTTCTGCCGACTGCATCAGTGACTTGATATCGAACTGGTGTAGCAACAGTCCCGGTAAACGTTGGCAACGGGTCGAACGTGACAACACCAGTCACAGGATTAACGGTGTAGGTACCCTCGCCAGGAACAGTAAGCGTTGTCTTGTCGCATGAATTCGGTGTTTGAGCAGGGTCAATGCCACACAACTTCACCGTCGTTGCAACAAGCGGTGCGCTTGATGCGCCAGCACTGTCGTTTGTTAACGGGTTGATTAATTGGTTCGTGTCATATGCGTCAGTTGAAATGTCGTTAGTTGCTGCTGGCGGCGGTGGAACAATTGGAGTCAATGTGCTTGTCGCGGTTTGTCCAGTTACGTCAGTAACGCGATACGTCACTGCAGTTTTTGTACCTTCTGCCAACGGATTATTGGCTACAAAGGTGACAATTCCAGTTGCTTGATCGATTGACCATGTTCCGTCACTGTTCGTAAACCCAGTGCCACATGTATTTGGCGTTACCGATGTATTTACTAAACAAGTAGCAGTCGCACCAGTTGTTGCAAGTCCAGTACCCGTTGCCAGGCCAGAATCGCCAGTGATAGTTGTGAAGGCAACAGTGCCGCCCGGAAGAACTGACTTGGTTTCAGGTGATGCAGTAGGAGCCGTTGGCGGATCAATAGTTGGCGTGATAGTCGAATTCGCTGTGCGATTCAAGGTGTCAGTGGCCTGATACTTCACCACAGTTGCAACTGTGCCTTTGAAACTTGGTAGCGGATCAAAAGTCACAACACCCGTCACAGGGTCAACTGTGTATGTGCCCTCGCCCGTAACTGTCAACGCAGTCTGCGTGCAGTTATTCGGAGTTTCTACCGGACTAATGCCACACAACTTCACTGTTATCGCGACGAACGGAGCGCCAGATGCACCCGGAGTGTCATTACTTGTCGGTGTATAAGTCTGGTTGGTGTCGTGAGCTGTTGTAATTGCGTCAGGTGCCGCAGTGGGCAACGGAGGCGCACTGACTTGCGGAGTAATTGTCGCATCGGTGATTTGGCCAATGGAATCAGCAACTTGATACGCCACTGCTGTTGCAGTCCCTACAAATGAGGGCACAGGGTCAAACGTGACAACACCTGTCGTTGGGTTCACCGTATACGTACCTTCATTTGGCACAACAAGAGTTGTCTGAGTGCAGTTATCCGGTGTCTGCACAGGATCAATGCCGCACAACTTCACTGTTGTCGCAACGAGTGGCGCGCTTGAGTCTCCAGGTGCATCGTTCGTCAAAGGGTTAATCAATTGGTTTGAGTCATAGGGGCCAGAGGAAGTGTCATTGGTCGCTACCGGTGGTGGCGGAACTATAGGTGTCAGCGTGCTTGTGGCTGTCTGGCCAGTGACGTCAGTTACTCGGTACGTCACCGCGGTCTTCGTACCAGCAGATAAGGGATCATTTGCTACGAAGGTGACAACACCGGTTGCTTGATTAATCGACCAAGTTCCGTCACTATTTGTGAACCCAGTGACACAAGTATTCGGTGTCACATTGGTATTCACCAAACAAGTCGCTGATGAGCCTGAGATTGCGAGGCCGGTTCCAGACGCGAGGCCAGAACTACCAGTCACGCTGGTGAACGACACAGTTCCACCAGGCAGAACAGATTTAGTTTCAGGGGTGGCCGATGGGGCACTAATCGGGTCCACGCTTGGCGTGATCGTTGAATTCACTATGCGGTTCAAAGTGTCATTCACCTGATACTTCACAACAGTGGCAACAGTGCCCGTAAATGTCGACAAAGGATCAAACGTAACAACACCCGTTGTTGAGTTCACCGTATACGTACCTTCATTCGGAACAACAAGAGTTGTCTGAGTGCAACTATTCGGTGTTTGCACTGGATCAATGCCACACAACTTCACCGTTGTCGCAACAAAGGGGAAGTCAACGGCACCTGGAGAGTCATTCGCTAAGGGATCGATTAGCTGATTCGTGTCATATGCACCACTTGAAACGTTCGCAGAAGCTGAAGGTAACGGCGGTGCGCCGACAGTCGGTGTAATTGTTGAGTTGACAGTGCGGTTCAAAGTGTCAGTCACCTGATACTTCACGACAGTGGCAACAGTGCCCGTAAAGCTGGGCAATGGATCGAACGTCACAACACCCGTTGTCAGGTTCACCGTGTATGTGCCTTCACCCGGAACAGTCAACGATGTCTTATCGCACGAATTAGGGTTCTGAACTGGATCAATGCCGCACAGTTTCACTGTTGTAACAACCAAAGGCGCGCCTGTAATACCTGCCGTATCATTTGTTAATGGATTGATGACCTGATTCGTGTCATACACATCGGACGACGGGTTCGGTGAAGCGGTCGGTAACGGCGGCGCAACAACTGTTGGCGTAATTGTTGAATTGGCAGTGCGGTTCAAAGTGTCGTTCACCTGATACTTCACAACTGTGGCAACAGTGCCCACAAATGTCGGCAGCGGATCAAACGTGACAACACCCGTTGTTGAGTCCACCGTGTACGTACCTTCATTAGGCACAACAAGAGTTGTCTGGGTGCAACTATTCGGTGTCTCTGCCGGGTTGATGCCACACAACTTCACTGTTGTCGCAACAAGGGGGAAATCAGAGGCCCCTGCTGTGTCGTTTGTCAACGGATTGATTATCTGATTCGTGTCAAACGCATCAGATGACGTATTCGGTGAAGCGGTAGGGACTGGCGGTGGAGCAACAGTCGGCGTGATCGTTGCATTCGCATACTGGCCAAGTTCATCAGCCACCTGGTACGTAACAGGTGAAGCAGTCCCATAGAACGTTGACAACGGATCAAATGTCACTACTCCGGTCGACGTATTGACCGTGTAGGTGCCGACTCCTGGAACAGTCAAAGATGTCTTCGTACAGTTATTCGGAGTTTCGGTTTCGTTGACACCTGTTGTGGCGGGATCATCAATTCCGCATAACTTCACACTTGATGCAACTAGCGGTGAACCGCCAGCAGTGTCATTGGACAGTGGCGAGATTGTTTGAGTCACGTCGTATCCGGCGCTAGAGACATCATCATTTGCCGTTGGTGCTGAGATAACTGTTGGTGTGTACGTACTGGAGGCAATCTGGCCAAGCGAGTCCGCCGCCTGATATGACACAGGGGGTGCAGTGCCCACCCAGTCAGTTGTCGGCGTAAATGTAACGATTCCTGAAGTTGTATTAACCGTGTACACGCCGCCTGTTACTGACACGGTGGTCGCTGTGCAATTCGGAGCTGTTTGGCCACTGCCACACAGCCGCACTGACGATGCCGAAAAAGATCCAGTGCCTGGGGTGTCGTTTGTTACAACCACTTTCGATTGCTGGGTGTTGACAAGATCTGACGAGGTATCAGGTGACCCTGTTGATGCAGGCGTCACTGTGGGTGTAATTGTGGCTGTGCGATTACGAGGAGTCGAATAGGTATCTGTTATCTGATACTGAACTGGTGTGGCCGTGCCCACATAACTCGGCAACGGGTCAAATGTCACTGTGCCATTCGCATTCACCGTGTATGTGCCTTCTCCAGGCACTTCCAACGTTGTCTTGTCGCACGCAAACGGACCAGAGCCGTAACCGCACAATAAAAGAGACGAGCTAGCAAATGGAGATTCAGTTTCAGCCTGATCATTAACTAAC
>JBILOM010000074.1:0-7128 GCA_044374495.1 Ilumatobacteraceae bacterium
AATTCTCCACACATGTGTGTTCGCATTGCAGTGGATCTCATGGGGTGTGCCGCCTTGGCTGTCTCGGTCCAAGAACTGTCGTCAGATGATTCTGAAGTTCGGTTAATGGAATAGTTGTTTGTTCGGATGTAGAAAGATTGCGCACGGTACAGGTGGACTCTTCGGCCTCTGTTTCACCAATAATCAATGCCACCTGTGCCCCACTTCGATCCGCGCTCTTCATCTGTGACTTCATGCTGCGGCCTTCAAAGGCACGGTCTGCCGAGAAGCCACTGTGACGTAATTGATTCGTAATGGAAAGGGCATGACTTCCACCCGTGGTGTCAATGACAAAAACATCTAACACCGGAAATCCGTAGGTGAAGCATTCCTCGGCGTCACAAGCAAGCAATGTGCGGTCGACCCCGAGAGCAAAACCAATACCTGGGGTTGCGGGACCACCTAGGTCTTCAACAAGACCGTCGTATCGACCACCGCCGCCAACTGCATTCTGTGCAGAGTCAAGCGATCCAGAGACAAATTCAAAAGTTGTCCGCTGGTAATAATCAAGCCCACGAACTAACCGTTCGTTCACCACATATGGAATACCTAGCGAATCGAGCCCGGCACACACCGCTGCAAAGTGTGCCGCAGCATCAGTGCTGAGAAAAGCACCAATAGTGGGGGCACCAGCAATAGCGGCTGCATCTTGTGGCCGCTTCGAATCAAGGACCCGCAGCGGATTGCGATCAAGTGTCGACAACGCTTCTGCACTCAGAGTCTCACTGTGAGATCTGAAATATGCACCAAGTGCCTCGACGTAGCGCCCACGATCACCTGCATCACCAAGCGAGTTAACAATCAGCGACACTTTGCTCAACCCAATGGCCTTGTAAAAGTCCCACCCGAGAGAAATGACTTCGACATCAAGTTGAGAATCATCTACACCCAAGACTTCGACACCTACTTGGTCAAACTGGCGATACCTTCCTGCTTGTGGTCGTTCGTAGCGAAAGTTCGGACCGGAGTACCACACCTTCCAGGGAGGCGTTGGGCGATGCTGTGCAAAAGCACGGCACACGCTGGCAGTGTGCTCTGGGCGCAGAGCAATATGGCGACCACCCTTATCTGTGAAGTCGTACATCTCTTTAGTGACTACATCTGTTGCGTCACCAAGGCGCTGGAATACTCCGAGGTCTTCGAACATCGGCGGAATGATGTTCTGGTAGCCAGCTGATTCGACCCCGTCTGCAAAGACTTGCACCATGGCACGCCATCTACCCGCATGAGGCGGCAAGATATCGCGGGTTCCCGGGCTTGTTTGAAACGATGACACAGCCAATCAGGCTAGTCGGACTGCCCACCAGGAACGATGCGATATGCGTCGTACACGGAATCAATTGACTTAATAACCCGCAATACAGCATCCAAGTGATTGGGATCACCTAATTCGAATTCAAATCTCATCTTCGCTACCCGATCCGAGCCGGTGTGGGTACTGCAGGCGACAATATTGACGTGCTGTTCTGACAAAGCATTCGCCACGTCACGCAACAGTTTGCTGCGATCAAGAGCAACAACTTCTACGCCCACGTTGAACATGGTGCCGGGTGAAGTTCTTGCCCATTCAACATCGATCATTCGTGTTGGCTCGCCTTCCACCAAAGATTCAGCGTTGGCGCAATCAGAGCGATGAACACTTACTCCCCGACCCTTTGTAATGAAACCGGAAATCTCATCACCTGGCACAGGAGTACAGCAACGAGACAAGCGAACCAGAACATCTTCAAGACCTTCAACATGAATTCCTGTGGCACTTCGCTTTTCAGTCGTGATGAGGTCCATGCGCATTGGCATGGCCAACTGCTCATCGCTTCCTTCACGACGCATGGCTCGACCAATTCGCTGAGCAAAACCACGTGCTGACACGTGATGCTCACCAATAGCGGCAAATAGCGTGTCGATATCTGTCATGTTGAGAGCTTCGAGTTCTTGTAGGAACGCATCAGATGTCCAAATTCTTTGAACCGGAAGTCCTTCTCTACGCAATTCTGCAGTTAAGTCTTCACGTCCAGACTCAACCATGTCTTCGCGACGTTCACGTGTGAACCAGTTCTTGATCTTGCTTTTGGCACGAGGCGACTGAACGAAACCTAACCAATCACGTGACGGCCCAGCGCCTTCAACATTTGAAGTGAAGATTTCACATGAATCACCAGACACCAAAGTGGAATCAAGTGACACCAGTCGACCATTCACTCGTGCGCCAACACACGAGTGACCAACTTCTGTATGCACGGTGTAGGCAAAGTCCACGGGAGTTGAATTGATCGGCAAAGTGATGACTCTGCCCTTTGGCGTAAATACAAAGACCTCTTCTTGTTCAAGGTCGTTCTTCAGGTCAGCCATGAACTCGCCTGGGTCTGAGATTTCTGATTGCCAGTCAATGATGCGATTCAACCAATCCGAATCGTTCGTATCGGTGCCTTCTTTGTAGGCAAAGTGAGCTGCAACACCGCGTTCTGCGCGCTCATGCATCTCTTGAGTACGAATCTGCACCTCTAATGCACGACCACCTGGCCCAATCACCGTGGTGTGAAGAGATTGATAGAGATTGAACTTCGGCATTGCGATGTAGTCCTTGAACCGGCCAACAACAGGTCGCCATTTACCGTGCAAACAACCAAGTGCGCCATAACAATCGCGCACGCTGTCTACAACAATTCGAATTGCTACTAAATCGAAAATGTCATCAAAGTCACGGTCTTTCTGCACCATCTTTTCGTAGATGCTCCACAGATGTTTCCCGCGTCCGGTGACCTGCGCTTCAATGTTTACTTCCGACAGCCTTGCAGACACTTCTGCAATAGCTTTTGCCAGGTACAGGTCTCGTTCTGGAGTTCTGGTTGAAACCAAGTGGTCTAGTTCGGCAAATCGTTTCGGATACAGAGCAGCGAATGACAAGTCTTCTAGTTGTTGCTTAACTTCTTGCATTCCCATGCGATGTGCGAGGGGTGCATAGATGTCTAAAGTTTCCTGCGCGGTGCGCTGTTGCTTTTCAAGTGGCACACCAGCAAGAGTGCGCATGTTGTGCAAACGATCTGCAAGCTTTATGACAAGAACTCGCATATCTTTGGCCATAGCGACCAACATTTTGCGCATTGTCGCTGCCTGTTGCGCCTCACGAGAATCAAACTGCAAACGCTCTAACTTTGTGACACCGTCGACAAGCATGGCAACTTCATCACCGAAATTGCGCTGAACATCCTCGAGAGTGATTTCTGTGTCTTCTACCGCGTCGTGCAAGAGGGCAGCTGCTAACGACACTTCATCAAGTCCGATATCAGCGACAATTCGAGCAACCGCTATCGGATGATTGATATACGCCTCACCAGACGAGCGCATTTGATTAGTGTGCGCTACGCGCGCAACTTCGTAGGCCCTATTGACCAACGACACTGATGCCTTCGGATGGCGACTACGGAAAGAGGTTAAAAGTGGTGCCAACTCTTCGATGGGCGCGTTCTGCTGACGCCTCCAAGGAAGAACTCGATCGGCAGTACCCATGGTCAAAGGTTAGCGACGAGACTTCTTTCGTGGGCGCGGTGGGTGACTCAATAGAGTTTCCACGGCCACAGGGGCTGGCGCAATGCCCTGGCTAGCGTCTGTTGCCGCCCGAGCAGCAGCACGACGACCAACTGGGGCACCGGTATGCATGAGGTGGGCCATATCAGCCCCGAGGGACAAGTGACCCTTCATCGAGCGATATTGGTCTGAGCGTTCCTTCAAGATGCCAACGAGTGGGGTCGCAATGAAGATCGATGAGTATGCGCCAGTTGCGAGACCGACAAGCAGTGCCAAGGCGAACTCACGAAGTGCAATGGCGCCTAGTAAACCAGAGCCAATAACGAGCAAGCTAAGCACAGGAAGCAAAGCTGCAATCGAGGTATTGAGAGAGCGCATCAGAACTTGGTTCATGGACACGTTGACAATGTCGCCGTACGACACTTTCGAACCGCTGAAACGCTCATTGTTTTCATGAACTTTGTCGAACACAACAATGGTGTCATACAACGAGAAACCAAGAATTGTGAGGAACGCCACGACAGTCGCCGGAGTTACTTCAAGTTTGAAGACTGAATACACACCGACGCTGATTCCGACGTCGTGAACCATCGCGGCAATGGCCGACAACGCCATTCGCCATTCGAAGCGCCAGGCAATGAACAGCGAAACAATCAGAAAGAAAACCAACAAAGCATTAATGGCCTTGACTGTGATGTTGCGACCCCAGGTTGAGCTAACGGTAGAGACACTGACGTCATTAACCGTCGCACTGGCTGCTTTAGCTAATCCTTCTTGAATTTTGGTGCGTGTCTCGACCGGAAGGTCACCCAACTGAATACGGATACGTTCTGTGGATCCCGACGTCAAGGTCTGAATTTTTGCGTTATCGGTTCTGATCTTGTTATCGGCCAGGATCTCTTTTGCTTTCGCTTCAGACATGGTGCCAGCTACGGGCACTTCAAAGGCAACTCCACCCTTGAAGTCGATACCAAGGTTCAAGCCTTGAGTAAACAAAGAGCCGACAGTGACCAAGAGAAGCAATCCGGAAGCAATAAACCCAATATTGCGACGGCCGTAAAAGTTGATTGTTGTTTCACCACGGAATAAACGTGACATTCCACCAGCCATTACGCCACCGCCTCTGAAATTTTGGCTTTGGCCACGCCAAGCACACGCCCTCTGTTGAACAACTTCGTTTTGGCCAACAGAAGAACTGCAGGCCGTGCAAAGAAGTAGGACACCACCATGTCAGACAATGTGGAAAGACCCAAGAAGAAGGCGAAACCTCGAACAGACCCGACTGTGAGTTGCCACAACACGACTGCACCGATGAGCGACACCGTGTCAGCTACCAAAATGGTGCGCCAAGCACGATCAAACCCGCGTGCCGCAGAGTTACGCAATGTACGTCCTTGCTGTACGTCATCTTTGAGTTTTTCAAAGAACACAACATATGAGTCAACAGTGACACCAACAGAAACAATGATTCCGGCTGCACCAGACAAAGTCAAAGCTAATCCGTTGGTCTTTGACAGCCAAGATATAACGCTCCAAAGCAATAATCCTGATACGCCAAGTCCACCGACAACAACGATGGCCAGAAGGCGGTAATAGAACAACAGGAACAGAAGCACGAGCAAGAGTCCGATGAACCCAGACAACACTGCGGCACGCAATGAATCTTCACCAAGAGATGCAGACACGGTCTGAACAGTTGGTGTATCGAACTTCACAGGCACAGCACCGAACTGCAAGACGCGAGCTAAGTCTTTTGCTTCGGTTTCAGTGAATGAGCCACTTATTTGCACGCTGCCGTTATCAAATGTAGGCGTCTGTACCGTGGGCGCAGAAATTACTTCACCGTCGAGAATAATGGCGATGGCCTTTGTAGGACAATCGGCACCACCTGCAAAGCACTTTGTTGATAACGCATTCCAGACGTCTGCTCCGGCGGCACCACTACGGAGTTTTGCTACTACAACCCAACCACCAGCATCAACTTGCGCCGACGAATCGTTAGAGAAAACTTCTCCAGTTGCTTCAATGGGGCCGAGCAAATAGATAAGCCCGTCTTTACGCCCAGGAAGAATTGTTTGGCCCTCCGGCAAACCAGTGATCGGATTTACAGTCTCAGCAGGAACAGTTGTTGTCGTTACTGCGGCAGTACGTGAACTTCCGATTCCGCCAGCCGGTGGAGGCAAAGTTGTTGACGCTGGTTTCAGTGTCGTTGTGGTTGCACCCTTGACAGTTGTTGTGGTTGCACCCTGCACAGTAGTTGTAGTTGTGTTTTCAGGATTCTCTGCGACCTTCAAGACCGGACGCATCTCAACTGCACCTGTACGACCAATGGTGTCAAGAGCCTGCTGCTGATCTTTCACGCCGGGCAGGTTGACTACAACTGTGTTTCCTTGGCGAATGATTTCTGGCTCTGCTACTCCAATTGAGTCCACACGCTGACGAATAATGTCAACGGCGACAGAAAGTGCTGCCTCATCAACTTCCCCCACTGGAGTCATGGTGACCGAAGCGCCACCTTGAAGGTCGAGCCCGAGAGCAGGAAAGTTACCGGCAACAATGTTTGCGGTGAATGTTCCGCCAGCAAGCAGAACTATCCCCACAAGAGAAATAACTAAGCGGCGAGTCATGCTTTATTTCGTATCGTCCGAAGCGGCTTCAGCCGCAGGCGCTTTACGCGCAACAGAACTACGGGCCACGCGAATTTCAATTCGCTCTGAGCCGTGACCGTCTGCAACATCAACCCACAACACATCGCCTTCGATGGCCGTTACAAAGCCGTAGATGCCCGAGTTCAAAATGATCTCATCGTCGACTGCGATAGAACTCTGAAGCAATTGACCTTCTTTAAGGCGACGGCGCTGAGGACGAAGCAACAAGAAATACATGGCGGCGAAAATGGCGCCAAAAAAGAACAAAGTGAACAATGGATTGCCATTGCTGTTTGAAGATGATGTTTCAGAGAGCAGGATTTCAATCACGACGGGTAATCCTAGCGACCAGAGACTGAATCAGCCCGATTTCCCTTAGGCCCACACGTCCAGAATGCCCCGCTTGAGGTCCGAAAAGGTGCCCTGCTGTATTGCATGTCTCATGTCCTTCATCAACGAAATGGTCCATGCCAGGTTATGAACAGACACCAATCGAGACCCAGTGGGCTCGCTGGTTTGGGCCAGATGGCGAAGGTAACCACGAGAATGAGATGCACAGACCCAGCATGAGCACAACGGGTCGAGTGGCTCGTCTGAATCTAGGAACTGAGCGTTCTTGATGTTGACCCTCCCCTGCGACGTCAATGCGGTCCCGTGGCGGCCGAGGCGAGTTTGCAAAACACAATCAAATTGATCGACGCCAAGTCCTACTGCCTCAACAAGTGACGCAGGGTCTCCAACACCCATGAGATAACGCGGACGATCTTCGGGAAGCTCGTCAATGCACGCGGCAATGGACTCCACCATCTCAGCGCGGCTCTCTCCTACAGAAAGACCCCCGATACCAAATCCGTCAAAACCCACGTCCACTGTTCGCCGAGCGCTTTCTGCTCGCATCGCAGAGTTAGTTCCTCCC
>JBILOM010000075.1:0-7114 GCA_044374495.1 Ilumatobacteraceae bacterium
CATCACGCGAATTAACGGACCGTTCCGGTCCAATTCGCTAACACACAGTTCGAGGAGGGCCTTCGTGGCCAAGTTTGGTGACACAGGAGAGCTTCTGAAGTGCTCCTTTTGCGGTAAGTCCCAAAAGCAAGTCAAGAAACTCATCGCAGGACCTGGTGTCTACATCTGTGATGAATGCATCGACCTGTGCAATGAGATCATTGAAGAAGAAGTAGGCGAGCGCTCTGATGTGCGTCTTGATGTCCTTCCTACTCCCATCGAAACTCGCACATTCCTCGATGAATATGTAGTGGGGCAAGAACGAGCAAAGAAAGTTCTTTCTGTCGCAGTGTTTCATCACTACCGCCGCTTGCAGTACATGCAACAGAACACTGGAATTCGCCGTGACGAAGTAGAACTGCAAAAGAGCAACATTCTTCTGCTTGGGCCAACTGGTTGCGGTAAAACGCACCTTGCTCAAACTCTTGCTCGCATGTTGAACGTGCCGTTTGCTGTTGCTGATGCAACTGCACTCACTGAAGCTGGTTATGTCGGCGAAGACGTAGAGAATATCTTGCTCAAGCTTCTGCAAGCAGCAGATTTTGATGTCAAGCGCGCTGAACAAGGCATCGTGTACATCGACGAGATCGACAAGGTTGCTCGCAAGGCAGAGAACCCAAGCATCACGCGCGATGTGTCTGGTGAAGGCGTACAGCAAGCATTGCTAAAGATTTTGGAAGGCACGGTTGCGTCTGTGCCGCCACAGGGTGGACGTAAGCACCCACACCAAGAGTTCATTCAAATTGATACAACGAACGTGCTGTTCATTTGTGGTGGCGCTTTCTCAGGTCTCGAGCAGATCATTGAACAGCGCATTGGACATAAGGGAATGGGCTTCCACGCCACTGTTGCCTCAAAGGCTGACAAAGACCCTGGTGAGTTGTTCGAGCAAGTTCTTCCGGAGGACTTGCTGAAGTTCGGAATGATTCCTGAATTCATTGGTCGTTTGCCAATGGTGGGCGCGGTGCATGCACTTGACAAGCCAGCCCTGATGCAAATTCTTACTGAGCCAAAGAATGCGCTTGTGAAGCAATATGCCAAGTTGTTTGAGTTCGATGACATCGAACTAGACATCGCGCCAGAAGCTTTAGAAGCAATTGCAGAACTTGCGATGACTCGTGGCACTGGTGCACGTGGTTTGCGCTCCATTCTTGAAGAGACATTGCTTGATGCGATGTATGAATTGCCTGGCCGCACGGACATTGCTCGTGTTGTTGTTAACGCAGATTGTGTGAAGAACAAGGCCATGCCAGAACTTGTTTCAAAAACTGCTGCACGAGCACCTCGTCAGCGTCGCGCAGCTTCCTAGGATCGCATGAACTATCAAGAAGCGCTTGTGTACCTCGACGAGCATGCCTCGTATGAGAAATCAGGTCGCGTTGACTCACCGTCTATTGAAAAGATCGAACGCCTTCTTGAGGTGCTGGGTGATCCGCAAAATGATTTTCGAGTCATTCACGTCACTGGCACTAACGGAAAAGGATCTACTTCTCAGATCATTACCCGGTTGCTCATGGCCCACGGGTTGAAGGTCGGAACCTATTCAAGTCCGCACCTTGAGAACGTTCGCGAGCGAATCCAAGTAGATGGTGAACCAATTGCGGAGATTGACTTCGCTGATTCGATTGCAGCTGTTGCAAATGCTGAGGGAATTGGCACTGTTCGGCCTTCATATTTTGAAATCATGACCGCTGCAGCGTTTCGGTGGTTCTCTGATGATGCTGTAGAAGTTGCAGTCATTGAAGTGGGAATGCTCGGTCGTTGGGATGCGACAAACGTGGTGTCCCCCGATGTTGCAGTAATCACAAATATTGCGCTTGATCACATGGAATTTGCTGGACCTACGTTGGCTCATATCGCCACGGAAAAAGCTGGCATTATCAAGCCTGGTTCAGTTGCTGTCATCGGTGAAGCGAACGAAGACCTTCGTTCAATCTTTGCTGCGGAACCATGCGAAGAAATGTTGGTCCGAGGTGAGCAGTTCGATGTAGTCGATAATCATCTCGCATTAGGTGGTCGTTCGATTCATATCAGTACACATCGTGCGGAATATCTTGATCTGTTTGTTCCACTTCACGGATGGCATCAAGGCGACAACACAGCTGTAGCTATTGCAGCGGTTGAAGCATTCTTCGGTGCTGCGCTTGATGCAGAGACTGTGCAAGAAGGTTTAGCCGGAGTGTTAATGCCCGGCCGTTTTGAAGTTGTTGGTCATCAGCCGCTCGTGATTCTTGATGGTGCGCATAACCCGGCCGGCGCCGATGTTTGTGCCAGCGTGTTCTTTGAAGATTTCGATCCTCACGGTCGCCGCATTCTTGTTGTTGGCGCCTTGGGCGGCAGAGATATCAGTGACACGTTGTCTGCGCTGAAGGTAGATGAATATGAATTGGTCATCTGTTGTACTGCGCCGTCGCCCCGTGCACGGCCAGGACGAGAAATAGCAGACGTGGCACGCGGTATGGGGTGTTCTGAAGTTGTCGTGGCTGACACGGTTGAGAAGGCCTGCGACATCGCCTTGGCCGATGCAACGAGCGATGACGCCATTTTGGTGGCCGGCTCTTTGTATGTGGTTGGGGCTGCCAGAACCCATCTCCGTCGCGTTTTGCCCTGACGGGGCTTGACTTCGGGGGCAATCGAAGGCTCCTGGCGTAGCCTGTAGGGCATGTCAGATCGCACACTTGTTTTGTTGAAGCCCGACGCCGTAGAACGCGGACTTGTTGGGGCCATTTTGTCTCGGTTCGAGAACAAAGGACTCCGCATTGCTGCAATGGAATTGCGCACTCTTGATGCGGCCATTCTTGCTCGCCATTACGAAGAGCATGTTGGTAAAGGCTTCTATGCAGAGCTTGTCGCTTTCATGGGTCGTGGCCCAGTAGTGGCACTCGCAATTGAAGGTCCTGAAGACACATGGGAAATCGTTCGCACCATGATGGGCGCAACAAACCCACGCAAGGCAGACCTTGGCACCATTCGCGGTGACTTCGGAACTTTGTTTACCGAAAACCTTGTTCATGGTTCTGATTCAGCCGAATCAGCCGCCCGCGAGCTCGGAATCTTCTTTCCTGCCCTCTAAGGCGCGGGTAGTTAGCATTTCTGCAGAGTTGTCGTTCACTCGCCAACTCAGGGAGATCTCTTTATGAATCGGAATAATCCTTTGTCAATGGGGCGTGATATCGCCATTGACCTCGGCACCGCCAACACTTTGGTGTACGTGCGCGGCCAAGGAATTGTTTTGAATGAGCCCTCTGTTGTCGCCATCGACATGCGTGATGGAAAGCCTGTTGCTGTCGGTTGGGAAGCCAAGCGCATGCTCGGTCGTACTCCGAAACATATTGAAGTAATTCGCCCATTGAAAGATGGAGTAATTGCAGACTTCGATGTGTGCGAAAAAATGCTCCGTTATTTCATTCAGCGCGTCACGACTAGTCGTTGGAGCAAACCACGAATGGTTATCTGTGTTCCCTCTGGAATTACCGGTGTTGAACAGCGCGCCGTACAAGATGCTGCTGAATACGCCGGTGCTCGTCGTCCGGTTCACATCATTGAAGAACCAATGGCAGCTGCAATTGGTGCAGATCTTCCGGTACATGAACCAAGTGGAAACATGATTGTTGACATTGGAGGCGGTACCACAGAAGTAGCAGTTATTTCGCTCGGCGGAATTGTGGTTGCTCAGAGCGTTCGTGTAGCTGGTGACGAACTTGATGAAGCGATTGTTGCCTACGTTCGTGCCGAGTACTCGCTGGACATTGGTATCAATACAGCTGAAGAAATAAAGATTCAGATGGCCTCTGCGTGGCCTCTTTCACAGGAACTCACTGGTGATGTAGGTGGGCGTGACACTGTGTCTGGCTTACCTCGCACGATAGAGATCACTTCAGCCAATGTTCGCGACGCCATTGCAGAGCCAATTGCTGCCATTATTGATGCAGTGAAGTCAACTCTCGATCGCACGCCACCCGAATTGGCCGCAGACATTATGGATCGTGGTATCTATTTGTCAGGTGGTGGTGCTTTGCTGTCCGGAATGACACAGCGCGTAACTCATGAAACAGGAATGCCGTGTTACATAGCCCCTGACCCGTTGTATGCGGTCGCTATCGGTTCAGGCCGTGCGCTTGAAAACATCGAAGCGATGCGCGGAATGATGTCCTTCCCAGGACTCGACCAGCTGTAGTACTAATCCCGTGGCGGACTTATCCTTCACGCGTCGTCGGGCAATTCTCCTGCTGTCGCTTACTTCTGTGATTCTGATCACGATGGACCTTCGTGGAAGCTCCATCATTAATTTCACTCGGTCTGCTTTTGGGGTGGTCTTTCGCCCAATTGAGAGTGCGACAAAAGTTGTCACACGTCCGATTGGTAACGCGTGGAACGGCATGACTCATTACAACGAGGTTGTGAAGGAAAATGATCGCCTTAATGACCTTGTTGCATTCAGCGAAGGTTCCACTATTTCTGCGATTGCCAGCGTGCGTGAAGCACAAGAACTGTTGTCACTGAATGGGCTACCAACTCTTGCCGGCATTGCTTCATGTACTGCTCAAGTGGTGGGGCAGTCTCCATCAAACTTCACGCAAACAGTTGAAATCAACCGTGGTTCTGAATGTGGTTTGAAAGTGGGAATGCCAGTTCTTAACGCAGCCGGAATGATTGGCAAGATCACCGATGTCTACAGCAAGAGATCAGTTGTGATGTTGCTTACCGACCCCGGATATTCGTTGGCTGTGAAAGTTGTGAACATTCCTGCGCCAACGACCACAACTACAGCGCCTCCGGGAACGCCAGTCGGTGACACAACTACGACGACCTCGACCACTACGACGACTACGTTGCCGCGCGTCACCACCACAACAGGAATTCCTGGTTTCGTTCCGGGAGCAACAATTGCTACTTCGTCAACACTTGCGCCGTTGCCCGGCGAGGTAACTGTGCCGGCCGGAGATGTCGGGCCGAATCAGCCTGGTAAATCAACGAGCTCAGAGATAACTGTTCCGGCAGGGTTGGATGTGCCATTGCGTGAGACCGGAGCGCTAGAGGGCAGAGGAATTTCACGAAACCCAATTGTTCGCTTCGTTGAGAATCAACCAAGATTCGGTTCGGTGCGTATTGGTTCTCCAATCATTTCCGCGGGTGGGGCCACGTCTCTTGCGCCACCAGACATTGTTATTGGGTCTGTCAGCCGAGTTGTGAAAAGAACAGGAACACTTGGTCCGATTCTTGAAGTCACACTGGCAGCGAATCTGAAGAACTTGAACTTTGTCCGAATCTTGCTGTACCAACCATCATCTGAACGAGTTGTAGCGCCATGATCGAACGGGTGTTGTTGTTTGCAGAAAATCGTTATGCGCGTTTGATTCTTGTCGGATTAATGGTGCTGGCGTTACAAACGACTGTCTTTAACGACATGCGTCCTTTTGGTGTGTGTCTACAAGTCATGGTCTTGCTTGCTGCATCTGCAGGTCTTGCACGCGGGTCTGATGTAGGCGCAATTGCCGGATTCATTATTGGGTTGTTGTATGACTTAGTTCTCACAACGCCAATGGGCTTGTGTGCCGCAGTTTTTGCAATTGTTGGTTACCTCGCAGGTGTTGGTCAATCGTTGGTGTACGAACCGACGTGGCGGACACGTATGTTGCTCGGCTCTGTTGCGAGTGCAATTGGCATGATTTTGTTGCCGATTGCTTCAACTATCACGGGTGCCACGGGAATTTTGAACGCACGTGTTCTGTTTGTGGCTCTGATTGTCGGCTTGTTCAATGCAGTGTTGAGTGTTCCAGCCGAGAAACTGTGTCGATGGGCGCTCACTGAACCGGTGGCAGTTCGCTAATGCCACGCGAAAGCAGAATGTCGCGATTGGCAATTCTCGCGACCGTCGCGATGCTGCTCGGTTCGTTGTTGACTGTTCGTTTGTGGTTTCTGCAAGCGGTTGATGCGCCGGGTTTAGAACAGCGTGTTCAAGAAGTACGAACACGAACTGTGAAATTGACATCTGAACGCGGCCGAATCTTTGACATTAAGGGCCGAATCATGGCCGACAATGAACGTCTGCTGACAATCACGCTAGATAGAGCTGTCATTGCGGGGCCGTTAGCGCGCCAACAAATGTGGAATCGTTTATCGGGTGCTCTCAATATGTCCGTAGAGGAATTGGAAGATCGATACCTTTCAAAGAGATACAACCAACTGCAACCTGTGCCATTGAAAGAAGATGTGTCGGAAGACCTTGCAATTTTCTTGCGGGAACGCTCTGAGGATTATCCCGGAATCGACATTATTGAAACATGGCGGCGTGAGTACCCGTATGCGCCTATGGCAAGCCATGTTCTCGGATTTCTCGGTGCGATACGTGAAAGCGAAACCACGTACTACAAGAACCTCGGATACGACCCAGATGCTCGCGTTGGGCAGTTCGGTGTAGAGCAGACATATGAGTCGGTACTGCGTGGGAAGTCTGGTTATGTCAAATACGAAGTTGATTCACGTGGTCGAATACTTCGACTGATTGAGCGCAAAGAGCCGATTCCGGGCAATGACCTTCAGTTATCTATCAATTTAGATATTCAACAATTTACGGAGCAAGCACTTCAGACCGAATTAATGGTGCGTCGCCGAACGGAAGCGCCCACTGTGTTGTCGTTTGGGCAACCAGACCCGGCATACCCAGAAATCACGTATTACAAAGCACCAGCCGGATCAACCGTTGTGTTGAATCATGAAACGGGCGAAGTGGTCGCGATGGCGAGTTATCCAAACTTTGATAATCGTTGGTTTAATGCAGGAATTTCTTCGGAAAAATTCGCCGAACTGTTTCCAGTCACCAAAGACCCTGACCAATCAATCTTGGTGAACCGCGCCATTTCTGGTCGATACAACCTGGGATCTGCCTTCAAGCCGTTTGTGGCTTATGCAGCGTTGAATACAGGTCAATTAGCTGGTGGAACTAAATACACATTGAAAGACGAAGGAACGTACAAACTGGAGAGCATTCCGAAGGAACGTTGTCAGTTGAACGTGAAGTGTGTTTTCAAGAATGCAGTATGTGGAAATGGTGCACCATGTAAGTATGGCCGCA
>JBILOM010000076.1:0-7055 GCA_044374495.1 Ilumatobacteraceae bacterium
CACTGCAACTGTGGTTGTGGTGTTGTCGAATCACAATGTGGAAAACGACATGATTCAAATGTCAGAAGACATCACTGACCAACATATTTCTGACGCTGTTTCTCACTTGTCACGAACTCTTGTCGGTCATTCATTAGGAGACGTCACTACGGTGTCGTCAACAAACGATGCTCATGTCGACGCTGTATGTTTCGCAACTATCAACGCACTATCACGGCATCGCAATGAAGCGCCCGTTTTTGTAGGTGGCGCATCGTCTATGGCCAATGCATTTGATGCGGTCGATGTTGTGCGCGATGTGTTGTCTACCATTGAGCAACAGTTTGTAGTCGTCACGTTGTTGCAAGACATGCTTGATAGAGGGTTATCTGTTGCGATTGGTGCTGAACATGGTGTTGAACCACTTGTGTCGTGCTCTGTTGTGGTGTCACCAGTGTTTGCTGACGGCGAAGTCATCGGTACCGTAGGAGTTCTTGGTCCTACCCGTATGAATTACCCGCAAGCACTGACAACAGTCGAAGTAGTGAGCGCCCAGTTGGGCCGTCATATTGCAGAAGGAACGCTATGAGCGCCGATTTTTACCAACTCTTAGAAGTCGATCGCACTGCAGGTGCTGACGAAATCAAACGCGCGTACCGCAAGCGCGCACGCGAGCTGCACCCAGATGCAAACCCAGATGACCCTGAAGCAGAAGACCTGTTCAAACAAGTCAGTCACGCGTACGAAGTGTTGTCAGACCCAGAAACTCGTAGTCGTTACGACCGATTCGGTGAGGCCGGCATTTCTGGTGCCGGATCAGGCGGTGGCTCAGACCCATTTGGTGGCGGCGGCGGTTTCGGTGACATCTTTGAAGCGTTTTTTGGCGGTGGTGGCGGTCGCCATCAAGCAGGACCTCCTCGCGGTCAAGACCTAGAGGTGACTGCTCGAGTAGATCTCATGGCTGTCATGTTCGGCACGCAAGTCACGGTTGATGTCAACACTGCAATTGCATGCACTGATTGTTCTGGTTCTGGCGCTGGGTCTGGCACTCAGCCTGTTACATGTACTGAATGTGGCGGAGCAGGCCAAGTGCGTCGTGTTCGCCAAAGCATGCTTGGCCAAATGGTCACCACAGGCGCGTGTGGGCGTTGTGGCGGCATGGGCACAGTCATAGTTACTCCGTGTTCAAAATGTTCAGGTGAAGGCCGTATATCGTCGCGTGAGTCATACACAGTTGATGTTCCTGGTGGAATCAATTCAGGCCAGACAATGCGCCTGACTGGTCGCGGAGCAGCGGGCCCTCGCGGAGGAGACGCAGGCGATTTGTATGTTCATGTCGCAGTTGCACAACACCCGCGTTTTGTGCGCGAAGACGACGACCTAATTTGTGATCTTCCATTGACTGTCTCACAGGCAGCACTTGGTGTGCATCAAGTTCTAGAGGCTCTCGACGGAGACCTCGACCTAGTTGTCCCTGCTGGTACACAACATGGACATGAGTTCGTTGCAAAAGGCCGGGGTGTTACGCACCTAAACGGTCGTGGTCGCGGCCACCTTCGCGTTCGAGTATCAGTAGTTGTGCCGCAGCAACTCAACGACGAACAAGAGTCCCTGTACAGGCGTCTGGCGGAGATTTCGGGCGACGAAGTGGCGTCAGCCGACAAGGGCATCTTTTCGCGCATCAAATCCGCGTTTTCCTAGAAAGTAGCGATGGTCGCACACTTGCGGCGTTGTATGCACCACACTGGGTGGTGATATGGCTTCTTATACCGATGACGAACTGCTGGAAGATTCCCCGTTTACCCGACTAGTCGGTGAGCGTTTGCGCCGTATTCGGCAACAGAAACAATGGTCTTTGTCTGATGTTGAAGACAAAAGTGACAGCGAATTCAAGGCCTCAGTGTTGGGCGCGTACGAACGCGGAGAGCGGGCAATCTCAGTTCCGCGCCTTGAGCGCCTTGCCCGCTTCTATGGCATCACGATTGACCAATTGCTGCCCCGTGACACACAGCGAATTGACGATGGCGGCGCAAATGACGGAGCACCACGCAAATTGCGTATTGACGTTGCGCGACTTTCAACTATGGGCGGAACACAATTTGAAATGCTTGAGCGCTTCTTGCGCATGATTCAAGTGCAACGCCAAGACTTCAATGGCAAAGTCATCACCGTTCGTGCTCATGACACTCGTGCAATTGCCGTGATGCTTGATGTTCCAGTTGACCAAGTGGGAGACAAGCTCTCTGAACTCGGTCTCTTGTTCGTGCCGCCGGCCGCATAGGAAAACATGATGTCTGAGTTCGGGGTCTACGTTCACATCCCGTTCTGTCGTCACCGCTGTGACTATTGCGCCTTTGCAACCTGGACAGATCGTGACCATCTCATGGTTGCCTATGTGGACGCAGTCATTGCTGATATCACACGAGCCGTAGAAAAGGGAATGCCAGTTGCAGACACTGTATTTTTCGGTGGCGGAACTCCTACGCGTCTTGCACCTGAACTTCTTGCTTCGATAGTCAATGCGATTCCGGTCACCTCGAAGGCTGAAATCACAATTGAATGCAACCCCGATGACGTGACTGTCGAAATGATGAAGATCTACGCAGCCGCCGGAGTGAATCGCATCAGTATGGGTGTTCAGTCAATGGTCGATCATGTATTGCAGTCATTAGGCCGAACGCATGACCCCGCAAATGTTGTCAAAGCAATTGCTGCTGCTCGTGAAGGCGGAATTACCTCCATCAACTTGGATCTGATTTACGGAGTCCACGGCGAATCTGTTGACGACTGGCGCACCACAGTTGAACAAACAATTGCATTGCAACCAACGCACATCTCGGCGTATGGGTTGACGGTAGAAGCTGGAACACCCTTAGCCGAAGACCCAAGTCGACACCCTGACGACGATGATCAAGCTGACAAATATGTTCTTGCAGATGATTTGTTTTCAGCAGCAGGTCTGATGAATTACGAAATCAGCAACTGGGCGCTCGCCGGTCACGAGTGCCGACATAACCAGGTGTATTGGTCGCAAGGTAATTACACAGGATTCGGTTGTGCTGCGCATTCGCATTTAGATGGCAGGCGTTGGTGGAATGTTCGCACCCCGGACCGCTACATCGATTGTGTAGCGAATAACGAAACCGTCGAAGCATCTGACGAAATCTTGGATGAGTCAACTCGGGCCAGAGAAGCCTTGGAATTGTCCTTGCGCACACGTGACGGGGTCCCGCTAGGAACGCTTGATGTTGAAGCCCTAGAAGGCTTGGTGGAAGTGGTGGGAGAGCGCATTGTCCTTACGCGCCGCGGCCGTTTATTGGGAAACGAAGTGAGTCTGCGCCTGACCCCCTGATAAGCGGAGATGGCCGACGGAAGCGAGTCAAGAATCAATTGACTCGTTATTGGGGCCGTCGTCGTGTGATTCACCCGACGCTGAAGCTGAAGCTCTTGCCGGAGTCGTTGTCAGATTAGGGAGGCGTCGAGCCGTCAGGCATTATTGAACCGGGTGTTTTACAGAGACAGGAGTAACGGACTGTTTCCACCGTTAACCATAAATAGTGAACTTGAAATTGAATGAATTGCTGTAGGCCTGCCACTGAACAATCACTTCGCCCTCCAGCGCTACAGTCGGTGAAAATACGCCTCTTAACCCTTCGAAACTTGCGTAGCCGAATTTAGTCTTGCCTTTTTCTGGCATTCCCTTGGAGAAATCATCGCTTGAAACCTTGCTCCCATTTGGTTTTGTAATCCTGATTGCCTTCACTCGCATATTGTCTTTCCATTTTGAACCTCGTTCGAACTTGTATGTAATGGTCAGATAGTCGTAGGCACTTAAATAAACCGACATCACGGTTAGTCCCAGACCATTTCCGGTCGGGCCACAATAACTATCGTTGTAAGTTCTGCAGTCGGCCTCTTGTGAGGAGTTTCCCAGTCGGTCCTCTAGCGGCTCATCTTGAATGTCGAAGGTATCAACTTTTGTGCGGTCACTACTAAGAACAAAATTGCTGTACTTCGAATATGAAGCACATGAATCGTCGAACGTAGTCTGACGATTGCAAATCTTGATAGCTGCGCCGTCTTTCCTGACTTCACTCGCTTCTTCATACCCTCCGCCTGCCCATGACAAATATCGTTGGTGCTGGAAATATTTCTCAGCAGGGCTGTTTTTTACCGTCATTGCCTTCATGCGGTCAAAGCCCCCGGCCGTGCTCATTGCAAAATTCTCGAGATATGGGAGTGCAACCGTTGCCGCCTCTTCCGAAGTAAGCGGTGCCAAGGTTGTTGTGGTCGGTACTGAATTAGACGAACCTCCACAGCTAATCATTGCAAACATGGCAATTCCGCAAACTGTCAATAATGAAAAAGTCTTTCGAATCATTTTTTCCTTCATGAATTTGCGTCGGCGTCTTCTCGCTTGATTGCGCGACGCATAACTAAGCCACACAGGGCAATAGCACCGAAAGTGCCGAATAATTCCCACCACTGAACCATCATGAATCTTGAACAATTGAGTTCAGAGTTGGTCGAGAAGAGGGTCAGGGCGAACCAACCGACATCGCCATTTTCATAAACTGGCCGCACTATGGAACCGCATGCCCCTCCAGACCCATTTTGTGAATCAAAAAGAATTTGAAAAGCGTTGAAATAGAGGAAACCTGCCGTGATGGTTGCGACCATGGCCTGGTATCGGAATGGAATGTACCTCCACGAATATCGTTTGGTCATCCACTTGAGTTCTTCTTCTGTAGACATTTGCTACCCCCTTGGACGTAAACCTAGTTCTCTTCTGGAGATGCCCAGACCGTCTCGTAACAGGACTCAATTTTGTAGAGTCGAACACCGTTGGGGTGCAGAAATTGATTGTTACTGTCCTGACATGTCAAAGCGAGGCACCCTTGTGGCCTGCACAGCAGTAGCACTGCTCACTGCTATCGGCGCTGGCTCTGTGTCAGCAGACGAGAGCGTGCCGGTACCGACCACAACGACAGTCGTTGAACAGTATGACGAAGAAAGCGGTTTGATTTGGTCGCAGGTTGACGACCAAACAATTGAAGTTAGTTTTCCCGACTAAAGAGCGCCACTATTTGAAATACACGGTAACCCTGTGAGTGATCATTTAGAAAGCGCGCACTGGACGCACGTAGCGCACGCCGGTCTTAGTGTTGTAGCCCTGGTCCCCATTGCTGAAGAAGAGTTGGGCCAGAGCGCTGCTTGCAGCTCGCTCAGATGAAGTCCAGTAGATGTTAGAAGCAAAACCACCAATAGCAACTCTGTTGACGAACATCTGGTTCAGTTCGTCCATTGATGGTAAAAACCAGTCGGATGCAGTCGCAGTTGTGTAGGCATTAGCAACACCGGCTGCATATAGGCTTTTTGCAACACCCAATTCATCGTGGCGTGCAACAATCTCAGCAGTCGCGGCACGCCCCGTCCCTAATGCTAAAAAGTTCAGTGACTCGCCAGAGGTCGTCAAAAACGCCAGTTGGCAGGATGTATCTGCTAACAAGCCACAACTCGTGGTTGCTGTTGCCCACGCAACACCGGTTGACGCATCGGCCGGTGCCGCTTCCAGATAATCAAAATCGCTATATCTTCCTTCAGTATCTACGAAAAAAACTTTTCCACCACCAGGACCTTGCACACCCACAGCACACAATGTTGTGCCGTCCACTCCGCACACACTGCGTGCAGTGAACGAAGAACCAGCAGTTCCTGTGTCACCTTTTGCTCCGGTATCGCCTGTGTCGCCTTTTGCACCTGCTGCACCTGCTGCACCTGTGTCACCTTTTGCACCGACTGCTCCTGCTGCACCTGTTACACCCGAACTACCAGATGAACCTTGTGGGCCCATTTGATTCCACGACAAGGAAGTCTCTGTCTTCTTGCAAGAGCCTTTTGAGATGTAGCGCATCACTCCTGTGGTTTTATTCGCACAGGCCTTGAGTGTTCCATTGCCTGCGGCGTTGGCGTAAGTAACTGCACCTACTGATACCGCGGTGATAACTACACCGAGTGTGAATGCGCTTAAACGAGTGAATTTCATATGAATGTCCTTGAAGGTGTCGATGGTGTGTGTGACCTTAATGGCACTGGGAGTCACGGGTTACTTTTAGGTGGTCAGGTGAGTCAATTTAATGGTGCAACCGACTTGCATGCTTTGGTTATTCAAGGGCAACGGGTTTTAGCGAGCGCAGTCTGAGACGGATGTACAATGAATCATGAAACGCATCCTTTTTTCCGTTGTTCTTATGGCAAGTTTTTCATTGCCAAATTCAGTAGACGCCACTTCTGAAGATGCGTGTGGATTTGGTTATGTCCTGATTCCAGCAGCGTATGACGAAGTTACCGATACTTATGCCGATGTCGATTCGTGTGAGGAATCAACATGGACCTGGTTGAGTAATAACGATGGTTTCAGTAGTTCTGTCGCTGTGTATATCGATGCAGACGTAACCAGTTACGAAGATGACATTGAAGTAACAACAACCATGCAAATACAATGTCGAAACCGTCGCCTCAATGTTTATGTCAGCACTGACCCCCTCGACATGTATCCAGATACCAACTTGCGAGGAGTTGGTACGGCACAGGTTCGCATCGATAGCAAAAAGATTCAGAATTTTACTTACGAGAAGCAGAGTGATTACTCAGGTGTAGTCTTCTCGAATTCTAAGAAGTTAACTACTGCGATGCTTTCAGGAAAATCCAAGATTCGAATCAAGATAGGGGCTATTAATGGATACAACGTTTCCGCTTTTCCTAAAGGTGATCTTGCTAGCTACGCCAGTAAATTTAAGAAAAAAGGTTGTCCACTGAAATAGGGGGATTACTTGGTGCGGTTGCTTTGATTGTGCGAGGCGAAAGGTTTCGGGCTCGTAGATGAAATAGGTAGGCGCGTAAGACCATTGTTCTTCCTTCACTCTGGTGCCTTTCAGTACTGGATTTGTGCAACTGTTGAAGCCCTGGAAGGCTTGGTGGAAGTGGTGGGAGAGCGCATTGTCCTTACGCGCCGCGGCCGTTTATTGGGAAACGAAGTGAGTCTGCGCCTGACCCCCTGATAAAGTGGTCATACC
>JBILOM010000012.1:0-19694 GCA_044374495.1 Ilumatobacteraceae bacterium
GAAACCACGTTCAAGACGAGGGTGATGTACATAACAATGGATCGCACGAAGACAAATCCTATCGCCCTATCTGGGGCTCTACCCTACGGATACAGGGGTCTCTTCGGGGAAATGGCAAGCCACCACTCTCCCAGCCCCATCAGCCTGCAGAGGGGGCTCAACAGCCGAACACAGGTCTGTTGCCTTCCAGCAGCGAGTGCGAAAGCGGCAACCAGACGGAGGGTCAATAGGAGACGGCACATCGCCCACCAGGCGAATGCGCTTGCCTGACCCACGCATTGAAGGGTTCGCCACTGGCACCGCCGACAGTAGGGCCTTCGTGTACGGATGCGCAGGGTTGCTGTACACAGTTCCTGCGTCCCCGACTTCAACAATCTTGCCCAAGTACATCACTGCCACCTGATCGGCGATATGTCGCACCACTGAGAGGTCGTGAGCAATAAAAACAAAAGACAAACCAAGATCTTTTTGAAGATTCTCAAGAAGATTCAGAATCTGTGCCTGAATGGAAACATCAAGTGCGGATACTGGCTCGTCGGCCACTATCACTGACGGTTGTAGCGACAACGCACGAGCGATTCCGATTCGCTGTCTCTGACCGCCAGAAAACTCATGTGGATAGCGGTTGTAATGCTCTGGGTTCAAGCCAACTCGTTGCATCAAGTCTTGCACTTCGGGTTTTTCATTGGTTTTGGAAACAATTCCTTGAATGCGCATCGGGTCACCAATAATTTGACCTATTGAGTGCCTCGGATTCAATGATGAATACGGGTCTTGGAAAATGATCTGCAGTTTTCTGCGCATTTCTCGAAGTGCTTTTCCAGAGAGTTTTGTGATGTCAACACCATCGAGTACCACAGAACCAGAAGAAGGCTCAATGAGTCGAGTTACTAAACGAGCAAGTGTTGATTTACCACAACCAGACTCCCCTACGATTCCCAGGGTTTTCCCTTTTGGCAACGAGAACGACACGCCATCAACAGCTTGCACAATGTTTGTTGCGCGCCCAAGAATGCCAGTAGAACCAGTTGCGAAGTGCTTTACCAAGTCAATGGCTTGAAGTGCAATGTCGGTACTCATCGGGACGCCATCTCGCGACCAATTGTCAAAATTTCGTTATCCGGAAGATGACATGCAGCCACAGATCCCTGGGTACCAACCGTTCGAAGTACGGGGACCTCACTTCTACAAATTTCTGACGCGTACGTACAACGTGGATTGAAAGAGCAACCGTTTGGAAGCGCGATGAGAGATGGCGGCGAACCAGCAATGGTGGCAAGCGCGCCACGCCCGCTACTGCTCAAACTATTAACAGCCCCAAGCAAGCCCCATGCATACGGGTGTGTTGGCTCAGAAAACAATGCATCAACGGTTGATTGTTCGACAACTCTGCCGCCGTACATAACAAGCACTTCTTTTGCAGCCTCAGCGATAACGCCTAGGTCATGGGTAATCAAAACAATTGCCATGTTGAACTCGGCCTGCAAGTCCTTCATCAGATCAAGAATCTGGGCTTGTACCGTTACATCTAGCGCGGTCGTCGGTTCATCTGCAATCAGCACCTTTGGATTATTGATGAGCGCTATGGCAATGACAATACGTTGCCTCATGCCTCCAGAGAACTGATGTGGAAATTCGTCAATTCGCTTTTCAGGATTTGGAATCCCCACCTTCTTCAGCATCTCAAGAGTTACTGCACGTGCATCAGTTTTTGAAGCTTGAGGGTGATGCACAAGATACGCCTCAGCGATCTGCTTGCCCACTGTGTAGTACGGATTCAGAGCCGACAGTGGATCTTGGAAAATCATCGCAACTTCACTGCCGCGAATTCGGCGCACTTCACTCTCGTCTGCAGTCAAAATGTCCACACCAGAAATGAGGATCGATCCACTCGTTGAGGCAGTTATCGAGTTGTTTAACCTCATGATTGACGAGGCCGTTACTGATTTTCCAGAGCCACTCTCTCCAACAATGCCAAGAGTCTCACCGCTGTGAAGATCAAAGGACACTTTGCTTACAGCTGCTACGTCTCCATCAGGAGTGTGGAACACAACAGAGAGGTCCTTTACAGATAGCACTACTTCGTTTGACATGTCTATTTGACCCGCACACGTGGATCTAAGTAGCCGTACGCAATGTCAACGAGCACGTTTGCCAAGACAATGAAAACTGCCGCAACCATAGTGGTGCCCACCAGAACTGGAAGGTCAGATTCCACCACTGCACGAATACTCATCTTTCCCATGCCAGGAAGCGAGAATACGCTTTCCGTAATGATTGCTCCACCAAGTAACCCAGCAAAGTCAAGGCCAGCAATTGTCACGATTGGCACAAGAGCCTGACGCATCACGTAGCGACGAAGAATGATTCGCCTTGTTAAACCTTTGGCCACACCTAATCGTACGAAGTCCTCATTCATTGCTTCCAACATTCCGTTGCGCGTAAGCCTCGTGTAGCTAGCAGCAGATAACACAGCAAGAACCAGCCACGGAAGAATCATTGTTCGGAGGAAGAGCGGGAAATTATCAAAAGGTGACTCATACGAAGGAAAAGGAAGAATACGCAACCAGATCACTACGGAGAAGAGAACCAATAGGCCGATGTAGAACGTGGGAAGGCTGACACCGATTGAAGTGAAAATTGATGCTGCACGATCTTGCCATTTGCCTTTATTCAACGCAGCGATGGCGCCAGTACTGATGCCGATAAACATCCACAAAATGAACGCTCCGATAGACAGATACGCGGTGACAGGAAATGTCTGTGCAATAAGAGTAGTAACACACTCATGTTGCCCGAATGAATAACCCAAAGAAGGTGCACCGCAACTGAACGCTGCTGCGCCAGTCCCGTAGTCACGCCCGGCAAAGATGCCCTTCAGGAACAACCAGTATTGCTCCATCAGAGATTTGTCGTAGCCCAACCGGATTCTGTTTGCTGCAATCACATCTGGTTTGCAGTTCTTTCCACATGTCAGTGCTGCTGGGTCTGAAGGCAACATGGCAAAGATCATGTACGTAAAGAACGAGACAGCTAAAAGAAGAACGAGGGCGAAAAAGATTCGCCGCACTATAAACAAGAACATAAGACCCCTTTCACCCTAATTCTCAACTACACACCAACAGCAAAGGGGGCACCGACCAAAGCCGATACCCCCTTCACCAGGTGAATTACCTACGACTTAACGTAGAGATCTCCGTAGTTGTACGCCCCAAATGGTGACCATTGGTAGGCATTGCCCACCTTTGAACCCCAAATGCTCTGAGCCTTCGTGAAGGTGCCAGGAAGCGCCCACAAACGATCGACAACATACTGGTTCAGCTCTTGCCACATGACACCTTGTTTCGTGCGGTCGAGTTCCTTCTTAGCAAGATCTACTTTTTCTTGGAATTCTGCATAATCAGGATCATCAGCGTTACGAGTGAGGTTAAAGCCACCAGCTGTTGAGAAGAGTTCTGGAATAACTGTTGAAGCATTAGCCCAGTCAGGAGCCCAGCCACCACGAGCAATGTCGTAGTCAGTTTCAGGGTTCATAACGGTTGGCCAGTACACACTTGGTTCTACTGGCTCATCCTTCAACTTGATTCCCACTTTTCCAAGCGAGTCAATCCAGATAGCTACTGCCTTGTCCCATACTGGTGTTGCTGGACGGTAGAAAGACAGACCATCTCTCGCGCGCGCTGCAACCGCAGGACATGCTGTCTCGGCTGCTGTCATAGCTGCTTGAGCAGCTTCAACGTTTGCAGTTCCATCAGCATTCAGGCCTTCTGGCAATGTTGACTTCTTATAGTCAAGCGCAAGTGCTGGTTTGATGTAACCGTCTGCGAAGTCACCTGTGTACGGTCCGCCACCGGCCTTACGAAGTGCGTCTCGGTCAAGAGCCAAATAAATGGCCTTACGAATTTCAACACATGACAAGTTCTTCACGTTCAAGTTGGTGTACGTAACGAACGGATCGTAATAGTCAACGCGGCGATCTTTGAAAGCATCGTCTTCGAAGATTGTTTGCAAGTTCTCTGGCTGAATTCCAGCAGAAACTGCGAACTGATCATCGCCCGCATCCTTAATCATGCGCTCATCCAAGACAGCTTCATCAAGTCCGAATTCATACACAAACGAATCTGGGTTTGCACTGCGCACTGGGTCTGAATCTTTGCTCCAGTTTTCGTTGCGAACAAGAACCAAAGACTTACCAATTGTGTAGGACTCAATCTTGTATGGTCCAGATGACACAGGCTTCATGTCGTACTTCTCACCAGTATCAGCTGCTTTTGGCACTGGACTAAAGGAAAGCAAAGTTGTGGTGTAGTTGAAGTCAGCAACAGGAACTTTCAAATTGAAGGTAATTGTCTTTCCATCACATGAGACAGCTTTGTCGTAGGCAGCTTGCTGATCAGCAGTTGCTTTGTACGGGCCTGGGTAATCACCGGCATCAATATATGACGATGCGTATGTAGGTCCGTCAGTAATTACGTCTGTGGCCCATGTACGCGACACACCATATGCGACGTCTGCGCAAGTGATTTCAGAACCATCTTCAAAGGTTCCACCATCACGCAATGTGAATGACCAAACTGTTCCGTCTTCATTATGTGTACCAAGGTCGGTAGCAAGGTCTGGAACAATTCCGGACCCTTCGTCACCGGCTGCGTACGCATACGACGTCAGCGTACGATGCATCGTTGAACCTGCAAAAGCGAGATCATCGCCTGTGTAGTTACGTTGCGGGTCAAGGTGAGCAATCTGCTCACCACTTGACAAAATGTGGATTGTTCCACCCTTTGTTGGCGTGCCGCCTTCGCTTCCGCTACCACTGCTGCCACCGCAAGATGCGGCAACCACTGAAGCAACAAGAGCGAAACCGACTGCGGCGATAATACGACGCTGTTTCATGAGTTTCTCCCCTTCATGTCTTGTGTATTTACAAGATGTAAAACAATAGCGCCAAAGCAATCGGCAACTGAACACTCAAGAATGCGAATGATTACAATGAGAAATCTCGTGCCTTTACAGGAGATTTTGTCGATCCGCCTTCGGGTCTAAGGCATCCCTAACAGCATCGCCAACGAGATTAAAAGCCATTACCAGCACCACTAACGCGATGCCCGGAATAAAGAGATAGGTGGGATCAGCCCTGTAGTAACGAACAGAGTCCCCCAACATGACTCCCCAGGATGCTGCAGGTTGCATAAGACCAAGGCCAAGGAATGACAAGGTCGACTCTGTAGCCACATAGCCAGGAAGGCTCAGCGACACAATCACGATGACTGGTGCCCACAGGTTCGGCAATAGTTGCTTGAAGATAATGTGTCGGTTTGTCGCACCACTAGCTTTAGCTGCCTCTACAAACTCACGTTCCCGAAGTGACAGGGTTTGTCCACGCACAACGCGCGCTACGTACACCCAACCAAATGTTCCGAGCACCAAAATGATATATGTCATTCGCGCAGGGTTGCCCTCCGGAACTCCTAGTGACTCTAAACGCTGGGTAAAAGGTCTCGTGAGAGCAATGATCAACAAGAACGATGGAAAAGCAAGCGTGACATCCATGAATCGGCCGATGATGGAATCGACCCAACCTCGCTTGTAACCAGCCACCACGCCGATGATAAGACCAATCGTTGTAGTCAACAGCGTTGCAAGAATTCCTACCAACAGTGATGCGCGTGCCCCGTAAATGAGTCGCGCGAAAATATCACGGCCAGTTCCTGGTTCCACACCGAGCCAATGTTCTGTTGAAATTCCACCAAAGGCACCTTTTGGTAACCCGTAGTCATTGAGTGCATCTCCATCAAGTGTGTACGGGCTGATTCCTAAGACGGCGCAAATAACAGGGGCAAGAGCGGCAACCAAGAGATACGTGATGATTATGCCAAGAGCGAACAGCGACACTTTGTCTCGTGACATTCTCGCCCACGCAAGTTCACGCGGTGATTTACCTACAATCGATTCTGTAGAAGTCAGCGATACGCCATCTTCACGAACGGAATCGATTGTTGAGGTCATTGTGCCTCTTCGTGCAGACGGTATTGAACAATGCGTGCGAACTCATCAGGGTCAAGGCTTGCGCCGCCCACTAACGCACCATCAATGTCTGTTTGTCTCATTAACTCTGCGATGTTAGCGGCCTTTACTGAGCCGCCGTACTGAATACGAATAGCAGCAGCAGTCTCTGCACCAAACAACACACCAATTTCCTGGCGAATGGCATGACACACCTCTTGCGCGTCGGCAGTTGTCGCAGTCTTACCAGTACCAATAGCCCAAATAGGTTCGTAGGCAACGACGAGTGTTGCAGCTTGTTCCGGAGTTACCTTTGCAAGACCTGCCCGTAACTGGCCAAGAACCTTTGTAAGAGTCTCTTGCGCTTCTCGTTCTGCCAAAGTTTCGCCAACACACAGAATCGGAATCATCTTGTTCGCAAGAATTGCAGACACTTTCTTCTGCACCATTTCATCGGTCTCGGCAAACAATTCCCTACGTTCGCTGTGACCGCATATCACATACTTGACCCCAAGCTTTGAGAGAAAAGCAGGAGCAACTTCGCCCGTAAAAGCACCCTTGTCCTCGAAATAACAATGTTGAGCACCTAGTAAGAACTTCAAGTCATCGGCGTCTATCAAAGTCTGGACACTTCGGATATCTGTAAACGGAGCATGAATGCTCACGTCCACGGTTGCGAAATCGTCTTTGCCCACCAAGTAAGCCAACTTCTGAAGACACTGGATTGCTTCGTAATGATTCTGGTTCATCTTCCAGTTACCGCTAATCAGCGGTCTACGTGAGTTATTTGACATTCGGGGCGCCTCTCAGTGCAGCCAAGCCAGGCAAGTCGCCCAACTCAAGAAGTTCTAATGATGCTCCACCACCGGTGGAAACATGATCGATCTGATCATCAAGATCAAAGGTTGCTAGCGCGGCGGCACTGTCACCACCACCAACCACAGTGAAAGCTTTCGTAGCGGCCATGGCCTCTGCAACAGTGCGAGTGCCAGCGGCAAACCGAGCGTCTTCGAACATACCCATCGGACCATTCCAGAAAACCGTACGAGCATCCATGATTACGTCAGTAAACGCCCCTGCAGTTCCGGGCCCAATGTCTAATCCCTTAGCCCCATCAGGCAGGCGAACTCCGTACGAAGCAAACTGCCCACTTGCGTCGAGGCCGTTGATGTCCTCTGGCAAGTAAATAGGTTTTGGATTCTCAAGCAATTTCTTACATGTAGCAATCTGATCGAGTTCGCATAAAGAATCACCGACTGGGTAGCCCTTAGCAGCAAGAAATGTAAAGCACATTCCTCCTCCAATTACTAATGAATCAACAACACGCAAAAGGGCTTCAATCACACCAATCTTGTCGCTGACTTTTGCACCGCCGAGCACCGCAACAAACGGACGCTTCGGAGCTTCACGTAAGGAACCCAAGATCTCAACTTCACGTTCAAGTAGTCGTCCAGCAGCCGAGGGCACAGTGCGAGGAGGCCCAACGACTGATGCATGAGAGCGATGAGCTGCTCCAAATGCATCATTGACATACATGTCAATGCCCTTCACAAGGTTGGCAACAAACTCAGGGGAATTGCCCTCTTCGCCAGCGTTGAAACGTAAATTCTCTAGAAGTTCCACGCCCGGTGCAAGTTCCGCAAGGCGACGCCGAATGGGTTCCATCGAATACTTGGCTTCTGGGGAACCTTTTGGACGGCCGAGGTGACTTGCACAAACGACAGTGGCTCCCCGGCTTGTCAACCACTCAATGGTTGGCAATGCAGCGCGAATACGAAAATCGTCTGATATCTCGCGTGCATCATCTGCACCGTGCATCGGAACGTTGAAATCCGTACGGACGAGAACTCGCTTACCAGCGACATCTCCGAGGTCCTCAAGTACTGGGACACGTGCCATTTGCTTTGCCTACTTAGTTACGTGCAAGGTGAGGTCAACCAGGCGGTTCGAATAACCCCACTCGTTGTCATACCAACCAAGAACCTTCACCAAAGAGCCCATGCTCATTGTCAGGTCGCTATCGAAAATGCACGAATGCGAGTTAGTCACAATGTCGCTCGAGACGATTGGCGCATCGGTGTATTCCAGAATCCCCTTCAGCGGGCCTGAAGCTGCTGCCTTGAAGGCTGCGTTGATTTCCTCAACTGACGCTGGCTTCTTCAAGTTCGCCACAAAGTCTGTGATTGATCCTGTCGGCACAGGCACACGCAACGAGGTTCCGTCAAGCTTGCCCTTCATTGATTCAAGAACAAGGCTTGTAGCCCTCGCTGCACCGGTGCTGGTTGGCACGATATTGATTGCAGCTCCACGAGCACGACGAAGATCACTGTGAGGACCATCGACCAAAGACTGGTCACCGGTATATGCATGAATTGTGGTCATCAATCCGTTCTCCACACCAAAAGCGTCATCAAGGACTTTTACCATTGGCACGAAACAGTTGGTTGTGCAGCTGGCATTTGAGATCACTTTGTGAGTTCCGCGCTTGAAGTCATTCTGGTTAACGCCGAACACGATGGTGGCATCTGCACCGTTTGACGGTGCACTGACTATCACTAAGGGAGCTCCACCTTCAAGATGCATTGCTGCTTTGTCGCGGTCAGTGAAGATACCTGTTGATTCAATAACGAGGTCAACTCCTAACGCACCCCATGGAAGAGCCTTTGGGTCACGCTCAGTAAGTACCTTCAAGACTTTTCCGTCAATGCTGATTCCGCCGTCGACTGCTTCAATCGTGTTCGGCAGAACACCAAGCACCGAGTCGTACTTCAGAAGGTGAGCCATTGTCTTTAATGATCCAAGATCATTAACTGCGACAATCTCGACATCAGCACCGCGAGCAGCAATTGCCCGAAAAAAGTTACGGCCGATACGACCAAATCCGTTAATACCAACGCGTACAGTCACAATGTGGTCCTTTCACCAAGAATCGTGGGATTCACGCAAGGTGAACCGCATCCCACCTTAGTTCGCCACCCCCGCACGACGGGTGCCCACTCAATGTGCGAACCGTCTAGAGGCTGATATCGCGGTGGGTAACGCGCAATTTATAGCCCATCTGAGCAATTCGCTCGGCAATATGGCCAGCCAAAGCAACAGACCTGTGCCGACCGCCAGTACATCCGATTCCGATGGTCAGATAGCTCCTGCCCTCTTGCACATACGCCGGCAGAATCAATTCGAGCAGGCTGTTAACTCTCTCGGAAAAATCAGAGGCCAACGGCGATTTCAACACATAGTCCTTAACTGGCTGGTCGAGGCCGCTGAGAGGGCGCAGTTCTTCATCCCAATGAGGGTTTGGCAGGAATCGCACATCCAGAATCATGTCCACATCTATCGGAACACCATGCTTGAAACCAAATGAAGTAACTGAAACTTGCAGGGAGTCCTTGATGTCCTCAGTGCCAAACAGCGAAGACAATTGACTCTTCAATTGATGAACGTTGAGACCAGTTGTATCGATAACGATGTCGGCTGCAGCTTTCACTTCACCAATAGCACCACGCTCACGCTCAATAACTTCTTCCAGCCCGAGACTTCCATCACTTAACGGATGTTTACGACGAGTCGCTTCGTAGCGGCGTACCAATTCGCGAGTAGTTGCTTCTAGAAAGACAATTCTTACTCGGTGGCCCTCTGCACGCAGAGTGTCAATAGCGCCAAGAATGCCCGCTTGCTGGCGAGCGTTACCAACCACCAGACACAATTTGTTGATCTCGCCCCCGGCCTCCCCAGAAAGCTCAACAACTTTGTCGATCAACACCACCGGCAGGTTGTCGACAACAAACCAGCCCATGTCTTCCAGGCTGTCAGCGGCCTGCGAACGGCCGCCACCCGAGAGTCCCGTCACTACGAGGATGTCAGTCATATGCGAAGGCTACAGGCTGAAAGTTATTGCTTGATTGAACGCAGATACAACAAACGGGGAACGGTATGAGCCAACGCATACTCAGGTGCTCGGGCCAGAAAACCAGCAGGTGGCGACGGTTCCACCATGCGTTCAAGATTCATTCCATTAGCAAGAAGCGCATTGACATACCTGCTGAGAGGCCGATGGATGAATCTGATGTACACATCCTTTTCAACTTCCTCTATCGACTCTGTCTCTACGAGATATGGACCTATTCGCCAGTACTGTTCCGGCGGATCGATGATGTGGTCGTCTATCCAGCCACTTCCAGGTGTCTGCAACAAAGGATGATTCAGAAAGAAGCTGAACTGGCCGTGTGGTTTCAACACTCGTGCCACTTCTGTCATTGCTTCGTCCATCTGGTCAATGTGCTCAAAAACCAGACACGCAACTACTGCATCAAAGGACTCGTCATCGGCAGGAATCTTCGTAGCGCCACCAAGAACATATCGAGGCCCTCCGCCCCGTTCGATTGCTACATCAATATGTAATTGCGTAGGGTCTACACCAAGAACATCAGATCCTTGGGCGGCCAACGCACGGGCTATTTGTCCGTCGCCACAACCAAGGTCAAGAACCTTGTGTCGACCAGCCAACTCTTCAACGGCCAGCGGAATAATCTGCTCAACATATTCAGGGTCAGCGCCATCAGTGAATCCATCGATCCACCATTGGGCGTGTTCATCCCATAAACCGTTGTCACTCATCTCTACACACTAGATGTCAGGATGAAAATGAGAGTGAATGGCATCGGCAACTGCAGCGGGCAGCCACGACAACAAGGCTAAATCCTCGCGTGAAGCATTCTTCACCGCATTGACACCTTTCATTTCTTTCACAAGACGTTTTGCTCGCACCTCACCCAGTCCTGGAATTCCATCTAACTGAGATGAGACCATTCGCTTGCCTCGCAGTTCTCTGTGAAACGTGTTTGCAAAACGATGTGCTTCATCGCGCACTCTTTGCAACATGAAAAGAGCTTCACTGCCCCTAGGAATAATGATTGGTTCTTGACGACCAGGTACGAATACCTCCTCGAACTTCTTTGCCAGAGACGCAACGGGAATCTCGTCTGTTAGTCCGAGTTCTTCCAACACCTGGATTGCGACACCCAGCTGCCCCTTGCCACCATCAACTAAGAGCAATTGTGGTGGATACGAGAATTTGGAGGGCTTCCCACCTTCTTCCAGAGCCGGTGCATTCCGCGAATCCAGATACGCCAGAAGGCGACGCGTGAGAACTTCTCTCATCGCCGCGTAATCATCGTTCCCAATAACTTCTTTTACGGCAAAACGGCGATACTCACGCTTGTTCGGGATGCCGTCTTCAAGCACCACCATGGAACCCACATAATCAGTTCCGTGCAGGTGGGCCATGTCGTAGCACTCAATACGCAATGGCGCTATTGGAAGATCTAGCAACTGCTGAAGCTCAGTCAATGCCTGACTTCGAGAGTTGTGATCAGACGCGCGACGTAAGCGATGTCGTGCGAATTCTTCTCGAGCGTTCACCGTGACAGTTTCGTGCAGTTCG
The DNA here is from genome assembly GCA_044374495.1 of Ilumatobacteraceae bacterium. Lineage (GTDB taxonomy): Bacteria > Actinomycetota > Acidimicrobiia > Acidimicrobiales > Ilumatobacteraceae > UBA2093. The sequence goes on from JBILOM010000012.1 coordinate 11,447, forward strand.
CGTTTATCTCCACGTTGCGGGACACGAATCTGAACATTGGAACCGCGTAGGTGTGTTAACCACTCGGTATAGGTCGATGCATCTTCTGGAAGAACAGGAACCAGAACTTGTGACGGAATACCCAGTGCTGGTTCATCTCCGTACATCTCTTCAAGTATTCGATCAATCAAACCGCCTGGCGACAAATCTTCCACCTTGTCAAGTATGAATCCTTTGCGACCAACAACTCGGCCTTTTCGAACATAGAAAACCTGCACTGCAGCTTCCAATTCGTCGTCAACAAGCCCAATCACATCGAGATCTTCGTCACGCTCGCCAACCATTTGCTGTTTCTCTAATGCACGTTCGACGCCACTGAGTCGGTCACGAATTCGACCAGCCTTTTCGTATTCCATGTTCTTGGACGCTTCCAGCATTTCAGAACGAAGCTGCAGGACTACTGAATCAGTGTCGCCATCTAAGAACGCACAGAGTTGTTTTACGTATTCGGAGTACGCAGTATCAGACACTTCTCCAACGCAGGGTCCTGAGCACTTCTCAATGTGAAACAGCAGACAGGGTTTACCCAATTTGTTGTGGGTATTGAATTTCGATTGACTGCACGTACGAACCGGGAAGGTGCGCAACAGCAAGTCAAGGGTGTCGCGAATTGCCCAAGCATGAGGATACGGACCGAAATAGCGGGTCCCCTTCTTTCTAACACCACGCATTACAACCGCCCGTGGCCACTCTTCATCCATCGTGACAGCTAGAAACGGATAACTCTTGTCATCACGCAACCGAACATTGAAGCGGGGTCGATGTTGCTTAATAAGCGAGTACTCAAGAATCAATGCTTCAACCTCGTTACGCACCTCTATCCACTCAAGAGAATGCGCAGCAGTGACCATGGCAGCGGTTCGGGGGTGCAACTGCGAAATATCCTGAAAATAATTGGACACTCGTGAACGCAAATTCGAGGCCTTGCCCACATAGATCACTCGGCCAAGCTCATCTTTGAATTGATACGACCCTGGAGACGTTGGAACCGAACCCGCTGTTGGTCGTTCAACCGTCATGACTACTTCTTCGCAGGAGTTTTACGTTTAGCCGCAGTAGTTGGCTTCGTCGTAGTCTTCTTCGCAGCAGGTTTCTTAACTGCAGCCTTCTTTACGGTTGTCTTTTTGGCAGACGTCTTCTTTGCTGTGTCCATTGGAATGGAGTTCAAACCCAACATGGGCGCCAAGTAGAAACCGGTATGACTACCGGCTACACCAGCCACAGCCTCAGGCGTTCCTTCGGCAATTACCAAACCGCCGCCGCTACCACCTTCAGGTCCTAAGTCGATCAACCAGTCAGCAGTCTTGATCACGTCCAAGTTGTGCTCGATAACAAGCACAGTATTCCCTTGGTCAACCAAGCGAGACAGAACGGTAAGCAAGCGACGCACGTCTTCGAAGTGCAAACCTGTCGTTGGTTCATCAAGCAGGTACATCGTGTGCCCTGTTGATCGCTTTGCTAGCTCACCTGCGAGCTTCACACGTTGAGCCTCACCTCCGGACAAAGTTGGTGCGGATTGGCCGAGGCGTACATAACCGAGACCAACATCAACGAGCGTCTGCATATGGCGAGCAATCACCGGTTGATTAGAGAAGAAGTCGACTGCTTCAGAGATAGGCATGTCGAGAATCTCAGCAATGTTCTTTCCCTTGAATTGAATCTCAAGCGTGTCGCGGTTATAGCGAGCGCCTTTACACACCTCACATGGCACGTACACATCGGGAAGAAAGAACATTTCAATTTTGATTGTTCCGTCGCCAGAACAAGCCTCACAGCGTCCGCCCTTCACATTGAAACTAAAGCGCCCAGGCTGATAGCCACGTACTTTTGCTTCAGGAGACGCAGCGAACAATTTACGAATTGAATCGAAAACGCCAGTGTAAGTAGCGGCATTTGAACGTGGGGTTCGCCCGATCGGTGATTGATCCATGTCAATCACTTTGTCTATTGCATCAATGCCTTCAACTGTGCGGTGCTTCCCAGGCGCATCTTTGCTCTTGTAGATCTTCTGCATCATTGATGGCAACAAGATGTCACGAATCAAAGTGCTCTTGCCGCTTCCCGACACTCCAGTAACTGCTACAAAACACCCAAGAGGAATTGAGACATCAATGTCTTGCAAATTATGTTCTCGTGCTCCGCGAATAGTGATCTCGTAACCACTCGGTTCGCGTCTCTTCTTTGGTACCGGAATACTTGCCTTGCCGGTTAGATATTTTCCTGTGATGGAGTCGGTCGCAGAGACAATTCCAGCTACTGGGCCGCTGTACACAACCCAGCCACCATGCTCTCCTGCACCGGGACCAATATCAACGATCCAGTCGCTCTCTTTTATTGTCTCTTCATCATGTTCAACAACCAAGACCGTGTTACCCAAGTCGCGAAGACGGATGAGAGTGTCAATAAGACGCCGATTATCTCGTTGATGCAAACCAATGCTCGGTTCATCGAGAACATAGAGCGTGCCAACCAAACCCGAACCAATCTGACTTGCCAAGCGAATGCGTTGTGCTTCACCGCCAGCCAAGGTGCCGGCTGCTCGAGACAAGGTGAGATAATTGAGACCAACGTCAAGCAGGAATCCGAGTCGTGCGTTAATTTCCTTTGTGATGCGTTCCGCAATGATCGAATCACGATTGTTCAGAACAAGCCCTGATAAAAACTCAGATGAATCTGCAATCGACATGTCACAAACATCAGCAATGTGTTTGTCGTTGATTGTTACTGCAAGCGTTGCGGGTCGCAGACGAGCACCGTTACACGCCGGGCACGGGACTTGCCTCATATATGTCTCGAACTGCTCGCGCGTGTAGTCGCTCTCGGCCTCAAGATGACGGCGCTTGATCCATGGAACTACGCCCTCATAGGAAGTGCTGAACTGCCGAACCTTTCCGAACCTGTTCTTGTACTTAACTTGCATCGCTCCGGTCTTACCGTGCAGCACCAGTTTCTGACTTTTGGCCGACAACTTCGAAAAGGGTTTATCGAGATCGATGTCTTCATCCTCAGCGAGCGAAACGAGAAGACGATGAAAGTACTGCGTGTGAGCAGTCCTCCAAGGCGACAGCGCACCTTCTCGCAATGACATCGACATATCAGGAATCACTAAGTCGGGGTCAACCTCAAACTTGGTACCTAGACCTTCACAGTTGTCACACGCACCGAATGGCGAGTTGAAAGAGAAATTTCGAGGAGCAGGTTCGTCGTAGCTAGCACCACACTTCGGGCAGCCCACATGCTGACTGAAGGTGAGAATCTCGCCCTCTTCATCACCCTTTGCTACTAGTTCAACACCCGCAACACCATCCGCTAAACGAAGCGCCGTTTCCAGAGAGTCCGTGAGGCGGCGCGTGATGTCGTCACGACGAACTAGACGGTCAACAATGATGTCAATCGAGTGATTTTCGTAGCGAGCCAACTTTTCGCCAGATGCCAGAAACTCAGCGATATCGCGAACTTCTCCGTCGATACGAGCACGCACATAGCCCTGACCTGCCAGTTCAGACAACAACGTGTCGTACTCGCCCTTGCGTCCACGCACTACCGGAGCCAACACCTGAAAGCGTGTGCCCTCGGCAAGAGTCATAATGCGGTCAACAATTTGTTGCGGAGTCTGACGCTCTAAACGGGTTCCATCAACTGGACAATGTTGGATACCAATTCGTGCATACAGAAGACGCAGGTAATCGTAGATCTCTGTGATTGTGCCAACAGTTGAGCGCGGGTTACGACTTGCTGATTTCTGGTCGATGGAAATTGCCGGAGACAACCCTTCAATCAGATCAACATCAGGCTTATCCATCTGGCCCAAAAACTGGCGAGCGTAGGCAGAGAGGCTTTCAACGTATCGACGTTGGCCTTCGGCATAAATGGTGTCAAAGGCCAGAGAGCTTTTCCCGCTACCCGACAGACCCGTGAATACGATGAGTTTGTCGCGCGGAAGTTCAATGCTGACATTCTTGAGATTGTGTTCGCGAGCGCCGCGTACGACTATTTGGTCAGCCATATAAGAAGGTTACCGAACGACTATCGCGCGTCACGAAGTTCGCGTCGCAAATCATTTATTTCATCACGTAATCGAGCCGCATACTCAAATTTGAGGTCAGTAGCGGCTTCATGCATTTCCTCTTCCAAGGTTTGGATGAGACGGCCGAGTTCTTGTTGCGGAAGTGATTTCAGATCATGTTTGACCTTGTCGCGTTCATGCTGGCGACGTCCGCCTTTGCCTGGCAGCGCAGAATCTTCTCCGAAACCGTTGAGGAAAGAAAGGATGTCGCCAACAGCCTTGCGAATTGTCTTTGGCTCGATTCCGTTTTCAAGGTTGTACGCAATCTGCGTTTCTCTGCGACGTTTTGTTTCGCCAATTGCGCGCTCCATTGACGGCGTGATTTTGTCCGCATACATAATTACTTGGCCCGATACGTTTCGGGCGGCACGACCGATCATCTGGATAAGTGCCGTCTCACTACGAAGGAACCCTTCCTTATCGGCATCAAGAATGGCCACGAGCGATACTTCAGGAAGGTCGAGACCTTCGCGCAACAAGTTGATTCCAATCAATACATCAAACTCACCAAGGCGTAAAGACCGAAGAATCTCAATTCGTTGCATCGTGTCGATGTTTGAATGCAAATAGCGGACCCGTAGGCCTTGTTCCAACAAATAGTCCGTTAGGTCTTCAGACATCTTCTTCGTCAACGTAGTCACCAGAATGCGATCACCATTCTCGATTCGTCCACGGACCATCTCAATAAGGTCATCTATCTGGCCCTTCGTCGGGCGAACGATTACTTCCGGGTCAACTAGCCCAGTAGGACGAACAATTTGATCAACAACTCGTTGGCTGTGGTTGAGTTCGAAAGGCGCTGGAGTAGCGGACATGAAGATGCACTGGTTAATGCGTTCCATTGTTTCTTCAAACTGAAGCGGTCTGTTATCACGGGCGCTAGGTAAACGAAAACCGTGTTCAACCAAAGTGTTCTTACGACTTCTATCGCCTGCGTACTGCGCGTGTAGTTGAGGAATTGCTACGTGGCTTTCATCAATAATGAGTAAGTAGTCCTTTGGGAAGTAATCAAGCAATGTGAATGGGGGCTCACCCGGCTGGCGATCATCAATATGCATGGAGTAGTTCTCAATGCCATTGCAATACCCCATCTCTTGCATCATCTCGAGGTCGTAACTGGTTCGCATTCTTAGGCGTTGGGCTTCAAGTAATTTGCCTTGCGACTCGAACATTGCCAACTGCTCTTGCAGTTCCTTTTCAATACCCAACACCGCGCGACGCATACGTGCATCACCGGTTACGTAGTGAGTCGCTGGGAAAATAACAATCTCGCTTGGTTCAGACAAGGTCTCACCAGTCAGAGGGTCAATCATGGTGATTCGGTCAATGGTGTCGCCAAACATCTCGATACGAGCTACAGACTCCTCATATGCAGCATGAACCTCTACCGTGTCGCCACGAACTCGGAAGTTGCCCCGCCCAAGAGTCATGTCGTTTCGTCCGTACTGCAAGTCAACAAGACGTCTCAACATGCTCCGTTGGTCGTAATCAACTCCAACATGCAATTCAAGCAACTGGCCCCGATACTCCTCGGGGTCTCCCATTCCGTAGATGCACGACACACTGGCCACAACAATTGTGTCTCGACGCGTCAAGAGTGCTGCAGTTGCTGAGTGACGCAACCGATCAATTTCATCATTGATGGACGAGTCCTTCTCAATGAAGGTATCGCTAGACGGTATGTACGCCTCGGGTTGGTAGTAGTCGTAATAACTGACAAAGAACTCAACACGATTGTGTGGGAAGAACTCACGCATCTCTTGTGCTAACTGTGCTGCCAAACTTTTGTTTGGCGCAAGAATCAAAGTTGGTCGTTGCGTCGCTTCAATAGTCCACGCAATTGTGGCCGATTTACCTGAACCGGTGATTCCGAGAAGGGTCTGAAATCTGTCGCCAGTGTTGATGCCTTCAGTGAGGCCTGCAATCGCCTTTGGCTGATCTCCGGCGGGCTGGAATGCGGAAACAACCTGAAAATCTGGCACAGACGAATCGTACTTCCCACGTGTTACGGGGCTGGTACGCGTTCCCCTGCATCATCGGCTGCAGGTGGCAAAGCAAGAGCCCACTGCCATACATCTTCAACCTGGTCACTCAAAGAAGTCATGTCGCCCGAGTTATCAATGACCTTGTCGGCTATTGCACGACGCTCTTCACGTGTTGCCTGTTTAGCAATACGAGCACGAGCGTCATCTTCAGCCATCGAACGAAACTCCACCAAACGCGACACTGCAAGTTCCACGGGTATGTCAACGACAACGACACCGCTCAAACCGGCCCGCGGATTCTCTGTGAGAAGCGGAATGTCCAATATCACGACGTTGTCTGTAGACCGCTGTGCCGTGAGGCGAGCATCCATTTCTTTGGCAATAGCCGGGTGAACAATCTTGTTGAGATCTTTCAACGCTTCAGGGTCTGAAAAGGCAATGGCAGCCAATGCAGCACGATCAAGCGCTCCATTTGCATCAATAATCGAGTCACCAAACTTCTCTGCAAGTAGCGAGAGCAACGGAGCACCAGGTGCCTGAAGCTCGCGCGCAATTGCATCGGCATCAATAATGACCGCACCGCGCGCAGCCAGAAGAGCCGACACAGTGGATTTACCTGATCCAATTCCGCCTGTGAGGCCAATCAGAATCATCGTATGACCGAGGAAAGTTCCTAGTCGGCCTCAGGAGCTGGCTCTGCAGCAGCAGGTGCGTCGGCTGCAGCAACTGCACCCTCTTCGCCTGGCTGGCCATATTCCTTGTAGTACTCAGCCCATGCAGCTTCACGCTCGGTGTCATCGCCACCGATCCAGTTGCCGTTTTCGTCAACTTCGAACTGGCCTTGGTATTCAGCCGCGAGCTCGCCACCCTCAGCTGCTTGCTTAACAGAGATAGAGATACGACGACGAGCAAGATCGAGATCAATGATCTTGACCCACAACTCTTCACCAGGTGTTACTACTTGCTCAGCTGACTCAACGTGGTGCGTTGACAACTCTGAAATATGAACAAGACCTTCGATTCCGTCGCCCACTTGAACGAATGCACCGAATGGAACGATCTTTGTGATGCGACCATAAACAAGCTGACCAACTTCGTGGCTTCCGGCAAACTCTTGCCATGGATCTTGTTGTGTTGCCTTCAACGACAAGCTGATGCGCTCGCGACTAAAGTCCACTTCGAGAACTTGAACTGTTACTTCGTCACCAATGTTGACAACTTGTGATGGGTGCTCAACGTGCTTCCATGAAAGTTCTGACACGTGGATAAGGCCGTCCATGCCGCCCAGATCTACGAATGCACCAAATGCAACAACAGAAGAGATCTTTCCGGTGCGGATTTCGCCAGGCTTCAAGTTGGTCAAGAAATCGTCGCGAGTCTCTTTCTGATTCTCTTCAAGGAAGGCACGACGCGAAAGCACAACGTTGTTGCGATTGCGATCGAGTTCAATGATCTTTGCGTCGATTGGCTGACCCATGTACGGGGCAAGATCGCGAACACGGCGAAGCTCTACAAGTGAAGCTGGAAGGAAACCGCGAAGTCCGATGTCGACGATAAGTCCACCCTTAACAACTTCGATGACAGTTCCGTGAACGACTCCGTCTTCTTCCTTCTTCTTCTCAATGTCGGCCCAAGCCTTTTCATATTGAGCGCGCTTCTTTGAAAGTACGAGGCGACCTTCTTTGTCTTCAAGTGTGAGGATAAGAGCTTCAATGCTTTCGCCGAGCTTTACAACATCATGTGGATTGACATCATTCTTGATTGCCAATTCGCGAGTTGGGATAACACCTTCGGTCTTGTAACCAACATCGAGCAACACGCCATCACGATCAATCTTGACAACTGTTCCGGTAATAAGTTGTCCGTCTTTCAGTTCAACCATTGTGCCTTCGATGGCTTCGGCGAAACTTGGGATATCACGTTCAGTGATTTGTCGAGGTGTGTAATTGTTTTCCGCGTCAAAGGTGCCCATGGCTGCGGAAGTGATGTTGGTATCGGACAAGGAATTGATCTTTCGAAAGGGATAGGTAGTTGTATCGGTGAGCCTGCGTTAGCGGGCGCCTTCTGGTTGGGAAGGCGAAGGAAACGCTATCACCAGATACTCAGAAGTCTCCAAGGACGGTGTTGCTTCGATATAGGAACCTGGGTCGACGCTGAA
>JBILOM010000110.1:0-4293 GCA_044374495.1 Ilumatobacteraceae bacterium
GCATTAACCGCAGTTCACGGGGCGTGTAGCAACCCGTCCATAGGTCTGCTCCGAGCGCCACCCCATCCTGGTTGCGAACCTCTGTCTTTTCGTGGTTCACCCCAGTAGCTGCATCGAATTGAGCTTCTTCGAAATACTTCACCGCGAAATAGGCGTTGAAGGCCGATAGAGCAAGGCTTCCGTGCGGCTTCAGGGCCTTACGAATGCCAGTCAAGACGTCAATGTCGTGACCGCCTGCAGTCATCAGACCGAATGCGCCTTGGCATAAACAAATCACAACATCGAACTCATTTTCAAATGTCATTGCCCGGGCATCCATGCGCTCAAAGGAACATCCTTGCGGGGCATTGTCCTTGGCCAAATCTACAAAAGGTTGACTGATATCAATTCCGTGAACAGTGAACCCACGACGCGCCAACTCATGCGAGTGACGTCCTGGCCCGCAACCAACATCCAAGATTCGAGCACCTGGTTTGATACGTAACTGCGAGACAATGAAATCGATTTCGTTTACGGTGCCTTTAGTAAATGAGTAACGCAGATACGCCGAACCCATATGTTCTGCAAGCGGTTCAAACCAATGCTCACCGATTGCTTCACTTGCCATAAAGGCTTAACCCTTTGCTGCAGCCCACGTGTCGCCCCACGCCGCATGAACTTCAAATGGGACACTCAGATTTGCTGCAGCACGCATGGTGTCAAGCACTAGAGGACCAACGACATCACGTTCACTCTCAACAACCTCAACAATTACTTCGTCATGCACTTGCAGAACTATTCGTGATTGATACTTTCCTTTTTCCAAAAGGTCATCAATTCGAACCAGCGCAATCTTGAATATGTCGGCTGCCAAACCTTGAATAGCTGCGTTCATTGCTTGACGCTCGCCAGCTTGCCGAACACGGAAATTGTCACTCAACAGTTCAGGAATCTGCCTGCGACGACCAAACAAGGTTTCTGTGTAACCGGTTTGGCGAGCAGTATGAATTGCGTCGTCCATGTATTGCTTCACATTGGGGAAAGCTGCGAAATATGCATTCAAAATTCCTGCCGCCTCGTCGACCCCAATTGCAAGACGTTGGCTTAACCCGTACGCCTCCATGCCATAGGCAAGGCCATAGGAAACCATCTTCGCCTTTGACCGTTGATCATGAGTCACATCTTCAGCGCGCACCCCAAAAACTCGCGCTGCAGTTGCTTGGTGAATATCTTGCCCTGCTGCAAAGGCACCTACCAGGCCTGGGTCGTTAGCTAAATGTGCGATACAGCGAAGTTCAATCTGGTTGTAGTCAGCGACAAGAAGTGAACTTCCGGCCTTCGCAACAAACGCTGTTCGGAATACTCGCCCTTCTTCGGTTCGCACAGGAATGTTGTGAAGGTTCGGCTTATCGCTACTGAGACGACCTGTCCGAGCAACGGTCTGATTAAAGGTTGCATGTATCCGACTGTCTTGCGCCACTTCACCAAGAAGTCCTTCACCGTACGTGGAGCGCAACTTCTCAATTTCGCGATAACGAAGGAGTGGGTCAATGAACTCTGGCCACTGGTCACGAATCTTTTCCAAAGTCGCAGCATCAGTGCTGAAACCTGTCTTGGTCTTCTTCCCAGGAGCAAGCCCACGTTCGGTGTACAAGATCTCCCGCAACTGCGTTGGAGAATTCAAGTTGAAAGTGCGCCCCGCGATACCGTGCAATTTTTGCGTCAGTTCAACCGTCTCGGCTGTTAACCGGTCACGAATATTTTCAAGTTCTTTCCTGTCGACAGCGATGCCAACATGTTCCATCTTTGCCAAAACACGAACTAATGGATTCTCGATGTCGGCATACAACGACTCGTTATGTATCGCTTCTAATTGCTGCGAGATAACTGGAGCAATTAGCGAGGTAAAAAACGCAGCTTCTGCGCACGCCCTGACGGCATCATCTGTACCACCGAAATCAAACTGGCCGTCTGACTCTGAGGAAGTTGATGGTTCGCGTCCCAGAACATCGATTGAAACAGCGGCTAGTGAGTAACTAGATCGAGATGGATTCACAAGATACGACGCGATAGCAGTATCCAACGATAAATAAAGAAGGTCGACCGAATCCGCTAGCAACATGCGCATGAGGGGTTTTGCATCATGACAAATGATTGGTTTCCCACAGTTAAGAACCGAGACAACATCGCTCGTTAGTAACAATTCGCGCGGAATGTACAAAACCGAGCCCGTTGTCGTATCAATAACTACTGCCACACCAGAGATGCGAGAACGTCCGGGCTCGCCATCGAAGTGAGATGCAATGACAAAAGACGTGAGTTTGTTCATGGCAGAAACCACGTCATCAACAGACTCAGCAACGACGACTTGACCAAGTACTTCATTCGACTCAGGTAGGGCGACACCTGCAGCAACTGGAGCTGTTTCGCCCCGAGTTTCCCAGTTCAAGGACTTCGCGGTATCTGACAATCGTTTTGCCATGGTCTTGAATTCCAGGAACTCAAACATGCGGGATGCTCCGGCTAGGTCTGGATGTGGAGCCAGTTCATTCAGGTTCACTTCCAACGGAACATCACGACGCAGAATCATCATCTCCGCATTACGTTTCACGCGCTCGCCATGTTCGAGTAGCCCAGCTTTTAGCTTTGGTGTTTGAGCTTCCGCAGCGGCAACCACTCCATCTATATCGCCATATTGATTAATCAACTTTGCTGCTGTCTTCTCGCCTACTCCAGGAATACCCGCCAAGTTGTCGCTTGGGTCTCCGCGCAATGCTGCATAGTCCGCGTATTGGGCAGGAGTAACACCTGTTCGCTCGAAGATTCCTGCTTCGTTGTACAACGCATAATCACTGACACCTCGCTTGTTGTACAACACTCGAATATGAGGGTCGCGCACGAGTTGGTAACTATCTCGGTCACCCGTAACAACGATGAGATCATTGCCAGCTTTCTCAGCATGTTCTGCGACAGTTGCAATAAGGTCGTCGCCTTCGAAGCCAGCTTTTTCCCACCACACGACTCCGAGAACATCGAGTAGTTCGCGAATCATTCCCAATTGTTGAATCAAAATCTCGGGTGCTTTATCGCGTTGTGCCTTGTATTCAGGAATCGCAACATGGCGAAAGGTCGGCTCGGGTCTATCAAAAACCACAATCACGCCATCTGGCTTGTGGTCTCTCATCAATGTCAACAACATTGTGGTAAAGCCATACACGGCGTTAGTCACCTGACCGCTTGCATTGGCCAAATCTTCGGGTAACGCATAGAACGCGCGATACGCCAAAGAGTTGCCATCAAGCGCCATGATCAACATGGAGTTGTCTCCATCACTATTCGGGACGCAGTTCGCCAGCTATCACCATGTCGGACACTGCCTTCATGGTGGCCCGGTGATTCATTGCGCCGCGCTGAATAAAGCCGTATGCGTCGGATTCAGTCATAGAACACTGATCAATAAGAATGCCCTTGGCGCGATCAATTGACTTACGGGTTTCAAGTTGTTCTTCTAGCGCATCAACTTCGCCGTTAAGAGCCTGCATTTCTCGGAAGCGTGCTATGGCAACTTCAATTGCTGGCACCAGATCAGTTTTCTGAAATGGCTTCACTAGGTAGGCAAGGGCACCAGCATCACGAGCCTGTTCAATGACTTCTCGCTGACTAAAAGCCGTCAACACCAAAACGCCACAGATGCGATCTTTGGTTATCAAACGAGCAGCTTCAATTCCATCCATGCCTGGCATCTTGATATCAAGGATCGCAAGATCTGGGCGCAGTTCGCGCACTAAGTCGACAGCCTTGTCGCCTCTTCCTGTTTCGCCCACAACTTCATAGCCTTCTTCTTCAAGGGTCTCTTTCAAGTCAAGGCGGATGATGGCCTCGTCCTCAGCAATGACTACTCGAATACTCATGCGCTCGGCTCCTTCATACGGTCTAGAAGACTATTCATACGGCGCTCAAGGTCAGCTAGTTCGGCAACTATCTGTCGATGGTGTCGCTGAATAACGTCGGCATGCTTCTTGGCTTCGCGATACTCAAATGCAGCTGACGGGGTTTCCGAAACGAGAGCCCGCAAGGACTTTTCGTCCGCATCGTCGACTACATGAGTCATTTGGTCTTGAACGACACGAAGTTCTTCGTTGAGTTCCCTCATCCGAGCCGACACTTGGGACAAGCGGCGTTGAACTAGTCGATGTCCCATACACCTTCAGTGTATGGATTGCCTGGGTGCCCGAGGTGGGACTCGAACCCACACGCCCTTTCGAGCAACGGATTTTGAGTCCGTCGCGTCTGCCATTCCGCCACTCGGGCCAG
>JBILOM010000077.1:0-6860 GCA_044374495.1 Ilumatobacteraceae bacterium
AACATTTGCGTGGAACACCGCTCGACACCTTGAGTTGTATTTCGCAGCGCCGTGTTCAGGTCGCGTGTTGCACACCTTGAACATTCGTTTGTTCCCCGAGCAGATTACGTACATCGTCAACCATGCTGAAGATGAAGTCATCTTCATTGACACTTCCATTTATCCGCTGATCGAACCACTGCTTTCTACATTCACAACCGTGAAGCATTTGGTTTTCATGTATGACGGTAAAGGTGAAGTACCCACATCTGTTCCTGGTTTTCAAGTGCACGAATACGAAGCACTCTTGGCTGCCGCATCGCCAGTGCAGTGGGCTGCAGTAGACGAGAATCAAGCAGCAAGCATGTGTTACACCAGTGGAACAACTGGTAATCCGAAAGGTGTTGTGTACAGCCATCGCAGTACGTACCTGCACACCATGGGTGCAATGATGGCCGACTCGCTCGGTGTTAGTGAATCAGATGTCATTCTTCCTGTGGTGCCAATGTTCCACGCGAACTCATGGGGTCTTGCGCACGCCGGTGTTGCAAGCGGTGCAACGTTGGTGATGCCAGGACCTGATTTGTCTGGTCCTGCAATTGCCAATTTGATAGTGGAAGAAAAAGTCACGGTGCCTGCTGGTGTTCCCACCATCTGGATGGCTGTACTTCCTGAACTAAAGGGACGAGACACCTCAAACATTCGTGCCATCCCATGTGGTGGTTCAGCTGTGCCAAAGGCACTCAGCGAGGCGTACCGCGAGCAAACTGGCAAGCCCATTTTGCAGGCATGGGGCATGACAGAGACAAGCCCCATTGCGGCAGTGTGCACTTTGTCATCAGAAGACTTATTGTTGTCTGATGCTGAACAAGCAGAACTGCGCACAACTGTGGGCCTCATTAGTTTCGGCGTTGAAATGCGTGTTGTAGAGCCAGGCACAACAACACCTTTGCCATGGGACGGTGAATCACAAGGTGAATTGCAGTGTGCAGGCGCATGGATTGCATCTGACTATTACAACGACCCACGTTCTCGCGAGAGTTTCACATCTGATGGTTGGCTACGCACTGGTGATGTGGCAGTAGTAGACGCAAAGGGCCGCATTCGTTTAGTCGACCGCACGAAAGACCTCATCAAGTCTGGTGGCGAATGGATTTCATCAGTAGATGTTGAAAACGAACTGATGTCGCATCCGAAGATTGCAGAAGCAGCAGTCATCGGTGTTCCTCACCCGAAGTGGAGCGAGCGTCCGCTTGCATGCGTCGTTATCAAGCCAGGCGAGACGTTGACAGAAGCAGAAGTCATTGAGCATCTGATTCCACGATTGGCAAAGTGGCAATTGCCCGATGCAGTCGTGTTTATTCCAGAGGTGCCAAAGACTTCAGTGGGCAAGTTTTCAAAGAAGACATTGCGCGATCAGTTCGCTGATTACGTATTGCCAGACGCCTAAAGGCGGCCGGCGCGAATAATGCGTTCGAGAAATTGTTGAGCACGTTCTGATGTGGGTGCGCTAAAGACTTGACCAGGTGCACCCTGTTCAATGATGTGTCCACCATCAAGAACACACACCAGGTCACTGATGTCACGTGCAAAACCCATTTCGTGAGTGGCAAGTACCAGTGTCATGCCCGATGTCTTTAGCTCGCGCACGACATCAAGAACTTCGCCAACTAATTCGGGGTCTAGCGAGCTTGTGATTTCATCAAGCAACAGAACCTCTGGCTCGATGGCGAGGGCACGGATAATGGCGACCCGCTGTTGCTGACCGCCTGAAAGTTGATCAGGGAAAGCGTTGTACTTGTCTGCTAACCCGAATCGCTCGAGAAGTTCTACAGCCTTCGCGCGAGCAACAGCCTTGTTCACTCCGAGCGTACGAACAGGGGACAAGGTGATGTTGTCTTGTACTGACATGTGTGGGAACAGATTGAAATTCTGAAACACCATTCCGATTCGCTTACGAACCGGGTTCGCATCAAAACCAGGAATTGAAATATCGACGTTGTCGAGAAATATCTCGCCATCATCAATGGGTTCAAGAAGATTGATGCAACGTAACAGCGTGCTCTTGCCGGAACCACTTGGTCCGATGAGAGACACAACGGTTCCTTCGGCAATATCCAGATCAATTCCATTCAGAACGGAGTTAGTTCCAAATGCCTTGTGGACGGCGCGCAGTGAGATCTTTGCGGCACTCATGAAATACGCGTCCCTGTTGTGCGACGGCGTTCACGTTCAATCAACCAGTCCGTAGTACGCGTAAGAGGAATTGTGATCAGGAGAAATATCGCTGCTGCTGCAATGTATGGCGTGAAGTTTGCGAACTTTGATTTGTCGATTCCTGCTTGTCGCAAGATTTCAATGGGACCAATAAGACTTACTAGGGCAACGTCTTTCTGCAAGCTCACCATGTCGTTCATGAGTGGAGGGACAACACGTCGAATTGCCTGAGGCAGAACGACATGTCGCATAGTTTGCCAACTTGATAATCCGAGCGATCGTGCCGCTGCCCGCTGTGATTCATGAACGCTTTCAATGCCTGCGCGGAATACTTCAGCTATGTAGGCGGAATACGTCAATACGAGTGCAACAGAACCCCAAATCAGTGGGCTGTTCCAGGGCCTGTCGATGCCAAGCCCTGGCACGCCGAAACCAATGAGATAGATCCACAAGATGATTGGGACGCCCCGCATGATGTCCGTGAAGGCAATGGTGAGAATGCGTAAAGGGAACAAGGCTGCGGATCGCGAGTTGCGCGTGACTGCAATCAGTAATGCCAGTGCGACAATTGCCGGCATCGACCAAGCAAAGATCTTGATGTCGAGAACAAAAGCGTCAAGAAGACGGGGGAGCGAATCAGCAAATCGCTCGCCATTGAAGAATGATTCATGCACTCGGTCCCACCGAGGCATTTTGGGAACCAAAACAACAATCGCAGTCACTACCGCCAGCGAACTGACGGTAGCAACTACGGTGCTGCGGCGTTTGCGTGCGCGTTCATACGCAGCGCGACGACCTGTAATGGTTCCCATTGGTTATGGGTATGAACTGTTTAGGAAACCGCGATAACTGGTGCGTTGGTCTTGTCGGCCAACCAGGTCTTTTCGATTTCAGCAAGCGTGCCGTTGTCTTTCAGTGCAGCAAGTGCTGTATCAACACATGCAACAAGTGGGTTATTGAGGTCGAAGACCAAGCCAAAGTTGTCTGGTGTTGTGCTTGCGCTTGCTGGGAACTGACCAACAACTGATGCTCCGGTGAGTTCAACTGCTGCGATGTAGAAAGCAGTTGGAAGGTCAACAACAATTGCGTCAATTTGCTTAGCTTCAAGGGCGGCTTTTGCGCCGGCATTGTCGTCGTATGCAAATGGCTCAGCTGATGGCTTGATCACATTGGTGATGAAGTCAAGGCTTGTTGTTCCGGCTTGTGCGCCGAACTTTACATCTGCCAAATCAGCAACAGTTGTTGCACCAATTGCTGGTGAACCAGCAAGGGCTACCACTGCCTGGTTTGTTGAGTAGTACGACGCACTGAATGAAACTGTCTTCTTGCGCTCGTCATTGATTGAGAACTGTTGCAAGTTGAAGTCAAAGTTCTTCTTACCTGGTTGAACTGCTTCGTCGAAGCCAGTACGAACCCAAGAAACTGCTGCATCACCGAATCCAAGCTCGGCAGCAACTGCGTATGCAACTGCGGCTTCAAAGCCTTCTTTTGATTCAGGCTTGTCGTTCTCAACCCACGGTGAATAAGCGGGGTTGCCTGTTCCGATGGTCAATGTGTCAGCAGTAAGCGTCTTGCCACTGGTGCACTCGTTGCCTGTACCGGTGCTTGCAGCAGCCGTAGTGTCTGACGATGAGCTACTGCCACCGCATGCAGCGAGCAGAAGAGTGCCAGTGATGGCGAGAGAGATGGATAGTTTGCGCATGATGGTTCCTTTCACGGAATTTCGTTGGGGCGCTACGACTCTACAAGTGTTAATACCTGACCCACCCAGTCGGGATTGATACACCCCCTTGACATTGAGACAGTTTCTGTCTTAGTGTCTCACCGTGACGTCCGACACAGCCGCCCAGCCTCGCGATATCGAAGCCGCCATTTTTTCTGCTGTTGATTCCTGTGTCACGCAATGGGGCTGGGACAAAGTCACCATGGATGACATTTGTGCCACGGCGGGCGTTTCTCGGGCCACTGTGTATCGGCTTTTTCCGGGCGGTCGTGACGTGTTGTTCGAGGCAGTGCGTCTTGGCAAGTTAGAAGACTTCTTCACTGCAATGCGCGCGAATGTCGAGGGCTCTGAATCGTTAGAAGAACTATTGGTGCGTTGCATTGTCGTTGCTTCAAGTGAATTGCAGCACGATGAGCACTTGGCCTTGATGCTTGCAACAGTTCCGGGGGAAACCTTGGGTGACCTTACGGTTAATGGTGTTGGCCGCATTGTGCGCGTCGCAACGGCATTCATCACTCCGCTCACTGATGAGTTCATCCCAGCCTCTGAAGCTGCCCACATTGTTGACGTGATGTGCCGACTAGTGATCTCGTATTACTTGTCGCCGTCGCCCACACTTGATTTTGCAAATGAAGACGCAACACGCACCTTTGTTCGCACTTTTCTTCTGCCGAGCACATCGTCAGTTGTCGTAACCCACTAAACCAAAAGAGAAAATCATGAGCATCCTTGATAAATCAAATGAAGAAATGATCGGTCGCGCCGAACTCAATGACATTGAGGCGATCCTTGCCATCACCAACACAGATGTTGATGAAGTCGAGCACATTGTTAAGAACAATGCAGACAGCATTTTCACATGGGATTATTCACTAGCCCGCCCTCACCTTCGCAAGCTGTATGAAAAGGCCAAGACAGGGCAGTGGAATGGCACAACCGACCTTGACTGGAGCATCGGTGTTGATATCGAAAAGACCATCATGGAAGATGCTGCTCTTATCGGCAACGGCATGGAGCGTGAGATGTACGCAGATACCAAAATTGGTATCTGGGGTGACAAAGAATGGCTTGAATTTGGAATCGAAGGGCGGCGTTGGCAGCTCAGCCAGTTTCTCCATGGTGAACAAGGTGCATTGATCTGTACTTCAAAGATCGTGGAGACAGTGCCCTGGTACGACGCAAAGTTGTACGCAAGCACGCAGGTAGTTGACGAAGCGCGTCACGTTGAAGTGTTTGCTCGCTATCTCGATGAAAAGCTTGAAGGTGGATACCAAGTCAATACCCACCTGCGTTTGCTTCTTGATGACATCGTCAACGACAGCCGCTGGGACATGACATACCTTGGTATGCAGATCATGGTTGAAGGTTTGGCCCTTGCTGCTTTCGGTTTCCTTCATGCCACAACGAACGAACCTCTCTTGAAGAAGTTGTTGCGTTATGTCATGAGCGACGAAGCTCGCCACGTAGCCTTCGGTGTTCTCAGCCTCAAAGAGGTCTATGACGGCATGTCGGATGCTGAAATGAAAGACCGCCAGGAATTTGCCTACGAAGCAAGTGTTCGTATGCGTGACCGCTTCTTGCAGCAAGAAGTATGGGATCGCATGGGCGTTAGCACCAAGGAACTTGCACCCATCATGTTGCAAGACCCTGCTCGCCAATTGTTCCAGCAGATGTTGTTCGCAAAGATCGTGCCGAACTGTAAGAAACTCGGCCTTCTTGACCGTAATGACAAGTGGCTGCGCCATAAGTTCGAAGAAATGGGTGTTATCCAGTTCGAGGATTGGCAAGACACCACAGACGAAGTTGATGATTTCGAAATCGGCAAGGAACTTCGCCCAATCGGACAATGATTCGGGGCGGTGCTGCCGCCTCTCATCAGCCATAATGGTGCATGGCCATTTTCGGACAAGTTCTCACGGCGATGATTACGCCCTTCGACGCATCGGGTGCGCTCGACCTCAATGAGGCCATCCGCCTAGCGAAATGGCTACAAGACAACGGCAACGACGGTCTTGTCGTTTCCGGAACAACAGGTGAGTCCTCAACCTTGACCGATGCTGAGAAGTTGGCATTGTGGGAAGCAGTCATCAACGCTGTCACCATTCCTGTCATTGCTGGTTCTGGTTCTAACGACACCGCGCACTCAGTTCATCTCACAAAAGAAGTGACGAAGATGGGTGCTGCCGGAATTTTGGCAGTCGGTCCTTATTACAACCGTCCGCCGCAAAGTGGACTTGAAGGCCACATCACCGCAATGGCAAACGCGACCACGCTTCCTGTTGTTGTCTACGACATTCCTGTGCGCACTGGCCGAAAAATCTCAACTCACACTTTGGTCAAGTTGGCAAACACGGTGCCAAATATCAAGGCACTAAAAGACGCTGCAGGTGCTCCGGCAGAAACTGCAAACCTCATGGCTCAGGTGCCAAAAGATTTCGAACTCTATTCCGGTGATGATGGGCTCACGCTTGCATTCCTCGCATATGGCGGCAGCGGAGTCATTGGTGTTGCAACACATTGGAGCGCACCAGAACATCAGGCCATGATTACTGCCTTTAAGAATGGTGATGTCGCATTGGCACGCAAGTACAACGACATTCTGCTGGAGAGCTACGCATTCGAAACTGGTGATGACAACCCGAACCCAATTCCGAGCAAAGTCATGATGAATCACCTCGGGTTCAAAGTGGGCGACTGTCGCTTGCCAATGGGTCCACCACCTGCAGGTCTTGCTGATCGTGCTGCAACTGTGCATGCCAATTTGCAAAAAGCGCGCGAAGCGCTGAGCAAGTAACTCATGGCGCAACCAGTACGAATTTACTTCCTCGGCGGTCTCGGCGAAATCGGGCGCAACTGCATGGTGCTCGAGCAAGACGACAAGTTGATGCTTATCGACTGTGGTCTCATGTTTCCCGATGCAGACATGCACGGTATTGACTTA